>NZ_JBIBJI010000010.1:0-295176 GCF_042958345.1 Streptomyces sp. NPDC007983 | reverse complement strand
CGCCACCAAAAGCTCGTCGAAGAGGCCCCCGCGCCGTTCCTGAGCGAAGAGCAGAACGCCGACCTCTACCGCGCATCGAAGGCCATCCTCAAGGAGGCCGGATACGTCGGCGCGGGGACGGTGGAGTTTCTGGTGGGGACGGACGGCACGGTCTCGTTCCTGGAGGTCAACACCCGCCTCCAGGTCGAGCACCCGGTGACGGAGGAGGTCTCCGGGATCGACTTGGTGCGGGAGATGTTCCGCATCGCCGACGGCGAGGAACTGGGCTACGACGATCCGCCGCTGCGTGGCCACTCCTTCGAGTTCCGTATCAACGGCGAGGACCCGGGCCGCAACTTCCTCCCCGCCCCGGGGACTGTGAGCGTGTTCGCCCCGCCGTCCGGTCCGGGTGTGCGGCTGGACGCGGGTGTGGAGTCGGGGTCGGTGATCGGCCCGGCGTGGGACTCGCTGCTGGCCAAGCTGATCGTCACCGGCGCCACCCGCGCGCAGGCCCTCCAGCGCGCCGCCCGGGCGCTTGCGGAGTTCCAGGTCGAGGGTATGGCCACCGCGATCCCGTTCCACCGGGCCGTGGTCGCCGACCCCGCCTTCACCAGCGACCCGTTCACGGTCCACACCCGCTGGATCGAGACCGAGTTCACCAACACCATCCCGCCCTACACCGCAGCCCCCGCCGCCACCGACGAGGACGAGGAAACCGGCGCCCGGGAGACCGTGGTCGTCGAGGTCGGCGGCAAGCGGCTGGAGGTCTCCCTGCCCGCCTCCCTCGGCATGGCCACCGCACCGGCCGCCGCGTCGAAGAAGCCCAAGCGCAAGGCCGTCAAGAAGGGCGGCTCCGCCGCCTCCGGCGACGCCCTCGCCTCCCCCATGCAGGGCACCATCGTCAAGGTCGCCGTCTCCGAAGGCGACACCGTGGCCGAAGGCGACCTCATCGTCGTCCTCGAAGCCATGAAAATGGAACAACCCCTCAACGCCCACCGCGCCGGGATCATCAAGAACCTCAACGCGGACGTCGGCGCCTCGGTCAGCTCCGGCGCCGTCATCTGCGAGGTCAAGGACTGACGCCGCGCACTGTTCCACTCATCGGCAGGCCCCACCCCGGCAGCGGGGGAGGGGCCTGCCGATGTTTCGCCGGGCGGTCAGTCCTTCAGCGTCCGCTCCAGGAAGCCCAGCACCGTGTCCGCGTACACATCCGGCTGGGTCTTGATGCCCTGCAGATGGTCGGTGTCCGGCAGCGTGTGCACCTCGGCCAGCGGGTAGCGCTCGCCCAGCGCCCGCACCCCCTCGGCCGGGATCATCGTGTCGCGCTCACCGGCGAGGAAGAGCATCGGCGTCCGCTCGTACGCCCCCTCCGCCGCCGGCGGCCACTGCACCCGCAGCATCGCGAGGGCCGACGACGCGGCGACCGTCTCCAGCGCCTTCCGGGAGAGCCCGGTGCGCAGCGGGCCGGGGATGGGCAGCCCGTCGGCCGCGACGAAGTTGCGGAACAGCGGGGACAGTTCCAGGGCTGGGCCGCTGTCGCAGATCACCGCGTCGACCGGGCAGTCCGCCGCCCGCCCCAGCAGATAGAAGGAGGGGAAGGCGGAGATGGAGAAGCCGAAGACGGCGAAGCGCGCCGCCGCGTACTCCTCCGTCGCGCGCAGATGCTTGACGACCGCGACCACATCGTCGGTGTGACGGTCGCTCATGCCCCAGCAGGCCGGGTCCGAGACGCTCTTGCCGTGGTTGCGGTGGTCGAACAGGGCGACCGTGTAGCCCGCCCGGTTCAGCATCGCCGCCTGCGCCAGGCTTGCCGACTTGCTCAGCCCCAGCCCGTGGCCGAGCACCACCACGCGCGCGGTGTCCCCCGGGATGAGCCACACATGCAGCCCGCGCGGCTTCCCGTTCAGCGGCACCTGGACATCGGTGCTGGTCAGGCCCAGGTCCTCGGGCTTTTTGTGATGCGGCCGCCGGGGCGGGTGGTAGATGAAATACGAGAGGAAGGCGCCGTAGAACGGAGCCACCGGGAGAGTCGCCGCGGAGGCCGCCTTCGTCAGGAATCCCGTCGCCATATCGCAAACCCCCATCACAGATCGTGCCCGGTCGTGCGCGATCGTAGTGGTGTCATCCCGTGACCGGGGCGGCCGGGAACGGAACGTGTCCGAAGTCACCGGGGGTTTCCGTACGGCAACGTCGCGTCGTGGTACGGGCGTTGCGGGTGCGGCGGGCGGGTACGGTCGTCGATGGACGGACGCCGGACGGCGGACACGGATGAACTCCAACGGAGGTAACGGAACAGTGCCGCTCATACGCCCGGCCGACGACCCTCCCCTTTCCGGCGGCTGGGGCCCGCTCGCCGCGCCGCCCCGTCCCGAGGACCGCCCCGGGCCCGGCGAGGTCGCCGTATGGCTGCTGTGGATCCCGCCGTCGGCCGCCGCTGCCGCCGCGGTCGCGGACCGGACGCTGGACGCGGGCGAGCGCGAGCGCGCCGCCGGAATGCGGCACGAGACGGCGCGCGAGCGCTACGTCACCTCGCATGTGGGGCTGCGGACGGTTCTCGGCGGATATCTGGGGACGGACCCGGCGGACATCGAGTTCACCCGCGAAACCTGCGGCATGCCGGACTGCGACAAGCCGCACGGCCGCCCCGCCGTCGCCGGCGAGCCCACCCTGGCGTTCTCTCTCTCCCACGCCGGGGACGCCGCGCTGTGCGCGGTGTCGGGCGGCGCGCCCGTCGGCGCCGACATCGAGGAGCGGAGCCCCCGGCGCACCGGCGCCCGGCTCGACGGCCTGATCGGCCAGCTGCACCCCGGGGAGCGCGCGGCGATCGCGGCGCTGCCGGACGAGGAGCTGCGGGAGCGGGCGTTCATGAGCTGCTGGGTGCGCAAGGAGGCGTATCTGAAGGGCATCGGCACCGGGCTGCCGGGCGGGCTCCGCACCCATTACGTCGGCCTCGCGGACCAGTTCGGCGCCCCGGCCCCCGCCGACGCGTCCACCCCGCCCGGCTGGGCCCTCGCCGACCTGTCCGCGCCGCCCGGCTATCACGCCGCCGTCGCCGTCCGCACCGACGTCGCCCCGGTCGTGCGCTTCACCGGTCTACGGCTGGGGTGACGGGCTCGGGTACCTTCGGGCATATGTCGCATCGTGACGAGGTGGAACTCTCCGCAGGCACCATCGAGTACGAGGACACCGGGGGTGAGGGGCCGGTCGCCGTGCTGCTGCACGGCGTCGCCATGGACGGTTCGCTGTGGCGCGAGGTGGTCGCCGGGCTCGGCCCCGGCATCCGCTGCGTCGTCCCCACCCTGCCGCTGGGCGGCCACCGCCGCCCCATGCGCCCCGACGCCGATCTGTCCGTCCTCGGCGTGGCCCGGCTGGTCGCCGAGTTCCTGGAGCGGCTGGACCTCACGGACGTCACCCTCGCCATGAACGACTGGGGCGGCGCCCAGGCCCTCGTCGCCGACGGTCGCGACGAGCGGATCGGGCGGCTGGTCATCACCTCGTGCGAGGCGTTCGAGAACTTCCCGCCCGGCCTGCCCGGCAGGAACCTGCACACCTCCGCCCGCCTCCCGGGCGGTCTGCGCACCGCGTTCACCCTGCTCAAGCTGCGCCCGCTGCGGCGGCTGCCGATGACCTGGGGCTGGATGACCAAGCGCCCGGTGCCGCCGGAGCTGATGGACGCCTGGTTCCGGCCGCTGTGGACCTCCCCGGACATCCGCCGAGACCTGCGGAAGTACGTGCTCGGCGTGCCGCCCGCGACGGAGCTGCTGCGCTGGGCCGAGCGGCTGCGCGGCTTCGACCGGCCCGCGCTGGTGGCGTGGGCGTCCGAGGACCGCGTGATGCCCCCGGAACACGGCCTCCGGCTGGCGGCTCTGCTGCCGCAGGGCCGCCATGTGGAGATCCCCGACAGCTACACCCTGATCCCGGTGGACCAGCCGCACCGGCTGGCGGCCCTGATGCGGGGCTTCATGCTGGACGGCCGCTAGCCCAGCTCGTGACGCCGTAGAAAGGCGTCCACGAGCCGGTCGGTGAACTCCTCGCCGACGGGCTCGTCGGTCACCAGCACCCGGTAGTAGACGGGGCCCATGAGCTGGTCGATCTCGGCCGCCAGATCCAGGCCGGACGGCAACTCCCCCCGCTGAACTGCGCGTTCCAGCGGTACGCGGTCGCGGCGGCGCTGCTCGTCCAGGTAGCGGGACCGGAAGTCCCGGGCGAACGCCGGATCGTGCTGGGCCTGGGCGATCAGGGCCCGGAAGACGGCGCCGGCGTCGGAGGCGCTGAGGAACCGGGCCAGTTGGCGCACATAGTCGCGCAGGTCGACGGCGAGGTCACCGGAGTCCCGCTGGGTGACGTCCTCGGCCACGTCCTGGAGGAAGGCGTCCATCAGGACATCGGTCTTGGTGCTCCACCAGCGGTAGATGGTCTGCTTGGCGACCCCCGCGCGGGTGGCGATGCCCTCCATCGTGACGCCCGCGAAGCCCTTCTCCACCAGCAGGTCGTCGGCCGCCCGCAGCACCGCCTGCCGGGCCTGCTCGCTGCGCCCGTGCCGATTGCCGTGGTGTCGCGGTGCCGTCCGGCCGGTGCTGTCCGCCTCGGCGGTGTGTGTCGCGCGTACCATCTCTCGCCTCCCCGGAACAGCATAGCCACCCGTTCTAGACAAGACTCAACGTCGCGTCTACTCTAGCCGTCATGACACACACTCTTGCCGACCCCCGGGTCGAGACCGCCCTCAGCCGGATGTTCGCGCTCGCCGAGCAGGACGAGGCCACCGCCGCGCGCCTCGGGGGACTGGCTCCCGAGTCGACGTCCCACCAGGAGCTGGCCGACATCGCGGCCGGGATCTACATGCCGATATCCGCCGACGGCGGGAAGCTGCTCTACAACCTGGTCCGCGCGATCCGCCCGGCCACGGTGGTCGAGTTCGGCATGTCCTTCGGGATCTCCACGCTCCACCTGGCCGCCGCCGTGCGGGACAACGGCACCGGGCGCGTCATCACCACCGAGATGAGCAAGGAGAAGATCGCCGCGGCTCGCCGCACCTTCGCCGAGACCGGCCTCGACGACGTGATCACCGTCCTCGAAGGGGACGCCCAGCAGACCCTCGCCGACGTCGAGGGCCCCCTGGAACTGGTCCTGCTCGACGGCTGGAAGGACCTGTGCCTGCCGGTGCTGCGCCGGCTCGAACCCCGCCTGCGCCCCGGCGCCCTCGTCGTGGCCGACGACGTCGACCAGGGTGAAGGCATGCTGGGCCCGTATCTGGAGTACGTACGCGACCCCGCGAACGGCTACCAGAACGTGACGTTCCCCATCGAGGACGGCATGGAGATCAGCTGCCGCCTGTGACCCCGACCGCTGCTGGAGGGGCCGCGCTGTCGGACCCGCGGCGTACCGTCGTGGGTATGTGCAGATCCATCAAGACGCTCCGCCCGCCGTACGCCGAATCGGTCACCGAGGAGGACATGCGCGCCGCCGCGCTGCAGTACGTACGCAAGATCAGCGGCTTCCGCCAACCCGCCCCGCACAACGCCGCGGCCTTCGACAAGGCGGTCGAGACGATCGCCGCCGCCACCGGTGAGCTGCTGGGCACGCTGGAGGTCAGGGGCCGCGCAAGCTGAATGGCCCGGTGCTCTCGAAACCGAGAGCACCGGGCCATTCAGTCGATCAGTGGTGCGCCGCCAGGGACTCGAACCCCGGACCCGCTGATTAAGAGTCAGCTGCTCTAACCAACTGAGCTAGCGGCGCCTGCTGACGACGTAAATACTACCTGGTCCGGAAGGGTGCTTCCGACCACCATCAGATGGTCAGCGAGAGCAGCATCGGAGCCGCCTCGCGGTTGAGCAGATAGGCGGCCTTCCGCAGCCGGTGGGCGTGCTCCAGCGGCAGGGACAGGGCCAGGCAGCCGACGGTGTGGCCCGCCGTGATCGGCACGGCCGCGCAGACCGTGCCCATGGCGTATTCCTGCAGGTCGAGCACGGGCACGGTGGGCGGCTGGCTGTCCAGCTTGCGGAAGAGCGCCTTCTCGCTGGTCGTCGTCCGTGAGGTGAGCCGCACCGTCTTGTGGCGGGAGAGATGATCGCGGCGGCCGTCGTGGTCGAGCTGGGTGAGCAGGCACTTTCCGAGGGCCATCGCATGGGCGGCGGCGCGGAAGTCCACCCACTCGTTGACCTTGGGCGTATGCGGGCTGTCCGCGTACTGCGTGATCCTGACCTCACCGTCCACATAGCGGCTGAAGTAGACCGCCGCGCCCACCGAGTCGCGCAGCGCGCCGAGCGACTTCTGCAGCTGGTCCTCGACGGCGCGCCCGCGCCCCGGGACGCCGGTGTCCAGCAGGGCGAGGGACGTACCGCCGATGTACGCCCCGTCGGCGATCTGCTCGACGTACCCCTCGCGGCGCAGCATCCGCAGCAGCTCGGTGAGCCGGTCGCTCGGCAGCCGGGTCTCGCGGGCTATTCCGGCGTGGCTCACCCCGCCGGAGTGCCGGGCGACGACCTCCAGGATGCGCAGGGCGTGCCGCACCGAGCGGAGTGGTGCGATCGGCTCGGGCCCCAGCACCACGGCGTCCCCTCTCGCAGGTGGTGACCGCTTGCGTCATGGCCGTCGCCGCGGGTCACGGCCGCAGGGGTGGCCCACGGGATGCCCGCTTGGCGCGGCTTCGTACCACGATAGCCGCCAAGGGGGCGATATGGAGCGGAAGTTGGGCGATGGCATGTGCCATCGCCGGGCCGCCCACATCGCCCTCTCACACCACGGTGTGCCGTCAGAGCACGGCGCTCAGGAACTCCCGGGTCCGCTCGTGCTCCGGCTCCGAGAAGATCTTCTCCGGCGGACCGGACTCGATGACCCGGCCCGCGTCGAACATCAGCACGTCGTCGGAGATGTCCCGCGCGAAGTTCATCTCGTGCGTCACGCACAGCATGGTGATGTCCGTCGTATGGGCGATGTCCCGCAGGACGTCCAGCACGCCGGCCACCAGCTCCGGGTCGAGCGCCGAGGTCACCTCGTCCAGCAGCATCACCTGCGGCCGCATCGCCAGCGCCCGGGCGATCGCCACCCGCTGCTGCTGCCCGCCGGACAGCTGCGTCGGGTACATGTCGCACTTGTCGCCGAGCCCGACGAGGTCGAGCAGCTCCCGCGCCCGCGTCTCGGCCTCGTCCTTGTCCAGGCCCAGGACGTGCACCGGGGCCTCGGTGATGTTCCGCAGCACCCGCATGTTGGGGAAGAGGTTGAACTGCTGGAAGACCATGCCGATCTTCTTGCGCACCTCACGGGTGTGCTTCTCGCCCGCCGGGACCAGCTTGCCGCCCCGGTCCTCGTGGGTGAGGTAGTCCCCGTCGACCTTGATCGTGCCCTCATCGGGCTTGAGCAGCGTCATCAGCAGCCGCAGGATCGTGGTCTTGCCGGAGCCGGACGGGCCGATGAGGGTGACGTGCTTCCCGGAGGAGACCGAGAAGTCGAGGTCGTCCAGGACCGTATTGCTGCCGAAGCGCTTCGTCACCTTGTCGAAGCGGATCAGTTCACTGCCGTCCACGGCAGGATTCGTGTGGTCGGTTTCAGTGGCCAAGACGACGCTCCAGGACTCGCATGAGAAGAGATGCCGGATAGGCGATGAGGATGAACGCGATGCCGACCATCGTGAACGGCTCGATGTAGTGGAAGGACGACGAGGCCTCGCCCCGCGCCTTCTGCAGCATGTCGACGACGCCGATCAGCGCGAGCATCGGGGAGTCCTTCAGCATCGCGATGACGTAGTTGCCGAGGGCGGGCACCACGCGGCGGATCGCCTGCGGCAGGATCACCGCCAGCCAGGTGCGGCCGCGGGAGAGGCTGAGCGCGGTGGCCGCCTCCCACTGGCCCACCGGCACCCCGTCGATGCCGGCCCGGTAGACCTCCGCGGTGTACGTGGAGTAGTGCAGCCCGAGCGCGATCACACCGGTGGTCAGCGCCGAGAACTTGATGTCCCAGGTCGGCAGCACGTAGAAGAAGAAGAACAGCTGCACCAGCAGCGGGGTGTTGCGGATGAACTCCGTCACCGCCGACACCGGCCAGCGTACGAAGCGGGTCGGCGAGCGGAGCGCCATCGCCCACACCAGCCCCAGCGCGAACGCCAGGACCGAGCCGAGGGCGGTGGCCTCCAGCGTGATCAGCAGCCCGTGGCCCAGCTGAGGGAGGAAATCCCTGGCCACGTCCCAGTCCCACTTCACTGGGCACCTCCTCCGACGACGATGTTGCGCGACTGCTCGGTCTCCTGCTTGCCCAGCAGCTTGCGCGTGACCAGCGACCCCTCGGCCGGAGCCTGGCCGATGTTGGCCTTGGCGCGCCGCTCCAGCAGCCGCATCAGCCGGGTCAGGACGAACGCCAGCACGAAGTAGAGGACCAGGATGATCGAGTAGATCTGCGCACTCTCACCCGTCGCCAGCCGGGAGAGCTGGGCGGCGAAGGTGATGTCGGCGACGTTCACGGCCGAGACCAGGGCCGTCGCCTTCAGGATCTCGATCAGCAGATTGTTGAACGGCGGGATCATCTCGGGGATCGCCTGCGGCAGGATCACCCGCCGCATCCGCTGCGCCGGGGTGAAGCTGAGCGCTATGGCCGCCTCCCGTTGCGCGGGCGCCACGGAGGCGATCGCGCCGCGGACGATCTCGGAGCCGTACGCCCCGTAGTTCAGCCCGATGGCCAGCACCGCCGCCCACATCGGGAACAGCTGCCACCCGAACGCCAGCGGCATCACGAACGCCAGCCAGAACATCAGCACCAGGGCCGACGTGCCGCGGAAGATCTCCACGTAGGCGCCGGTGAGGAAGCGGACGGTCCGCAGCCGCGACGTGCGCGCCATGCCGATGCCGAAGGCGACCACCAGGGCGAAGGCCGCGCTGTACAGGGTCAGCTGGATCGTGATCCAGACGCCCGGAAGAAGCCAGTGTTCCCACAGCCCGGCCGTCATTTGCACAGCTCCTCTGCGGTCAGATCGGTCATCTCGCCCTCGGTGAAACCGAAGGGCCGCACGATGCGCAGCAGCTCACCGCTCTTCTTCATCTTGTGCAGCTCGACATTGAAGGCGTCGCGGAGCTTGGTCTCCTCCGGCCGGAAGGCGAAGCCGCCCGCCCCGATGTCCGGCTTGCCGTCGAGCATGGCCTGAAACGGCTCGGTCGCCTCGGCCCGACGGCTGTTCCGCTGCTTGACCACGTTGTGCACGGTCACGGTCGTGCCCGCGAACACATCGGCCCGGCCCTGCTCCACCGCCAGCAGACCGGCCAGCTGGTCCGGGAGGATCAGCATGTCGCTCTCCTTGACCCCGGCGTTCTTGGCGTAATCGATCTCGGCGTAAGCGGTGCCGGTGGCCATTTTGGCCTTCTGCTTGACGATGTCTTCGTAATTGTGCAGGTTCTTCGGATTGCCCTTGCGGACGATGAACGCGTCCCGCATGCGGTAGTCGGGGTCGGAAAAGATCACCTGGGCGCAGCGCTCCGGATTGATGTACATCCCCGCGGAGACCACATCGAACTGCTGCGAACGGAGTCCCGGAATCAGGGAGCCGAACTCGGTCGGCACCGGCTGGACCTTGTCCACCCCCAGCCGCTTGAAGATGACCTTCGCGATCTCCGGCGCCTCACCGGTGAAATCGCCGTTTTTGTCGATATAGCCGAATGGGATCTCCCCCGCAATTCCCAGCCGGACCGTGCCCTGCGCCCGCAGCCGCTCCAGCAGATTGCCCCCGTCTCTGGCGTCCGTGCTGGACACCCGGCTGCAGCCGACCGCGCCCAGCAGGCCGAGAGCCGCGCCGCCGACCAGAAGCGATCGACGGGATGCCCCTTTTGTTCTGCTATCGATATCTTTCCCACGTGGTGGAGCCATGGGCGCGCGGCTACCCGAACTCGCGAAATATATGCGGGTCGTTTCCAGCCCTTGATACACACGTTGCTGGGTAGGCCCCCCGGGGAAGGACTGGGCAAGGACTGGTTCCGAAGTGACCTGGAGGAATGTCGATGGTTGACCGAGCCGACCGGTTCATCGAGGTCTCGCTCGACAAGCGTGGAGTGACCTGCACCGCGAAACTCCTCGACGACCGCGCACCGATCACCTGCGAGGCGGTCTGGAACGCGCTGCCGCTGGGAGGTGACGTGTATCACGCCAAGTACGCGCGGAACGAGATCTACGCGCTGCTGGCACCCTTCGCCCCCGAGGAGCCCCCGCTGGAGAACCCCACGATCACCCCCATCCCCGGCGACCTCTGCTACTTCACCTTCTCCGACACCCAGCTCGGCACGAAGTCCTACGGCTACGAGGCCCAGGCCAAGCACCAGGGCAAGCGCCAGGTGGTCGACCTCGCGCTGTTCTACGAGCGCAACAACCTGCTCATCAACGGCGACGCGGGCTGGGTCCCCGGCATCGTCTGGGGCTCGGTGGTCGACGGCCTGGACCGCATGGCCGACGCCTGCCAGGACCTCTGGCGCGCGGGCGCCCTGGGCGAAACGCTGAGCTTCCGCCGGGCCTGACGCCATCCCCCGCCGGGGCTCCGCCCCGGCGGGGGCGCGGGGCGGAGCCCCCGCATCACACCACCGGCGCCGGCACCGCCTCCGCGACCCCGGCCCCGTACAACGCGTGCGCCACCCGCAGAACCACCGGATCCGCGTGCCGCGCCCCCACCACCTGCACCCCGATCGGCAACCCGGCCGCCGACATCCCGCACGGCACCGACGCCGCCGGCTGCTGCGTCATGTTGAACGGGTACGTGAACGGCGTCCACCCCGTCCACCGCGTGTGCCCCGACCCGTCGGGCACCTCCACCCCCGCCTCGAAGGCGGTGATCGGCAGGGTCGGCGTGACCAGCAGGTCGTACGCGGAGTGGAAGCGCCCCATGGCGTGCCCCAGGGCCATCCGTACGTCCACCGCCGCCAGATAGTCCAGCGCGCTGTACGCGGCCCCCTGGGCGCAGATCTCCCGCAGCCCCGGGTCGAGCAGTTCCCACTGCTCCTGGCCGAGCGGCTGCACCACCCGCGCCGCGCCGCTGAACCACAGCGTGTGGAAGGCCTCCACGGGGTCCTCGATGCCCGGGTCGATCTCTTCCACCACCGCGCCCAGCCCGGCCAGCAGATCCACGGCCCGCCGCACCGCCGCGGCCACCTCGGGGTCGACGGTGGCCGAGCCGCCGAGCGTCGGGCTGTAGGCGATCCGCAGCCCGTCGACCGAGCCGCCATCCGCGGTGATCGCCTCCCGGAAGCTGCTCCCGGCGGGGCCGAGCTGCGACCAGTCGCGCCAGTCCGGCCCGGTGATGACGTCCATCAGCAGGGCGGCGTCGGCCGCGTCCCGGGTCATGGGCCCCACATGGGCGAGGGTTCCGAAGGCGCTGGCCGGGTAGATCGGCACCCTCCCGTAGGTGGGTTTGAGCGCGAAGACGCCGCAGAAGGACGCGGGGATGCGGACGGACCCGCCGCCGTCCGTCCCGAGGCTGAGCGGACCGGCGCCCAGCGCGACGGCGGCCGCGCTGCCGCCGCTGGAGCCGCCAGCGGTGCGCCCGGGGTCGTACGGGTTGCCCGTCACCCCGTACACGGGGCTGTCCGTGACACCTTTCCAGCCAAATTCCGGGGTGGTCGTCTTGCCGAGAAACACCGCACCGTGGTCCCGCATCCGCGCCACCGCGGGCGCGTCCTCGTCCCACGGCCCGTCCGTGCGCACCGTGCGCGACCCGCGCAGCGTGGGGCCGCCGCGCATCAGCAGGATGTCCTTCACCGACACCGGGACGCCGTCCAGGAGCCCGGCGGGCTCGCCGCGCCGCCACCGTTCGGCGGATTCCTCCGCCTGGCGCAGCGCTTCCTCGCCGTCCACCCGGCTGTAGGCGTTGACCTTCGGCTGGATCTGCTCGATCCGGTCGAGGGCTGCTCGGGTGGCCTCGACGGGGGAGAGGTCGCCGGAGCCGTACCGCTCGAGGAGTTGAACCGCTGTCAGGTCGTGCAGGTCGGTCATCCAGCTCTCCGTTCAGATCGTTCAGATCATTCAGGCCGTGCGATCAGTCCACCGGTACGTAGCCGAGGCGCTTGTCGACGATGTTGAGCAGGGGCTCGCCGGCGCTCCAGCGGTCGTAGTTGTCCTGGAACTGTTCGGCGAGGTGGTCGCGCCAGCCGACCGTGTCGCCGCTCATGTGGGGCGAGACGAAGAGTCCGGGCACGTCCCACAGGGGGTCCTCGGGGGACAGCGGCTCGTTCTCGAAGACGTCCAGCGCGGCGCCCGCGATGTGCCGTCCGAGGAGGGCGGCCTTGAGGTCGTCCTCGACGACGAGGGGGCCGCGCCCGACGTTGATGAACCGGGCGGTGGGCTTCATACGGGCGAACGCGGTCCGGTCGAACATGCCGCGTGTGGCGTCGGTGAGCGGGGCGACGGAGATCACCCAGTCGGCCTGCCGCAGCAGCTCGGGCAGCTCGTCGTTGCCGCGTACGCCCGGGCGGGCCGTGCGTCCGACCAGGTCGACCTTGATGCCGAGCGCGGACAGGGTGGTGCCGATGGCCCGGCCGATGGGCCCGGCGCCGATGACGGCCGCGCGCGTCCCGGCCAGGCGCATCGTCTCGCGGTGCTGCCAGCGCCGCTGCCGCTGCAGCTCCCAACTCCCGAAGAAGTCCTTGCCCATGGCGATGACCAGGCCCGCGACATACTCGGCGATCGGCTGTTCGAAGACGCCGCGGGCGTTGGTCAACACGGTGTCGGAGGCGGTCAGTTCGGGGCTGAGCAGCCGGTCAACGCCCGCGCTGGCGGTGTGGACCCACGCCGGACGGGGGCCGTCGCCGGGCCAGGCGTCACGGACCGCGTCGGAGGTGAAATCCCAGACCAGGAGGACGTCGGCGGAGGGCAGGGCGTCGGGCAGGGTCTTCTCGTCGCACACCACGACCTGGGCCCGGCCGGCCAGCCGGTCCAGCCGGACCGGGGGCTGCTCGCCGAAGACGACAACAGTGCTTTCGGACATAGGCGGGAAACCGTTTCGAAACGTGGGTTTGTTTGGCTGACGATAGTTGGGGCAGGCGCCAAGGTTTGCGGGGATTGACCACGCTAGGCAGCGGAAACTACCGTCGTCAACAACGGCATCTGTCCCGACGTCCCGGCATCAGGCCGGTGCTCTCTCTTATATCTCTGGCCAATGGTCCAGCCCTCTCCTTTCTGTATTGGGGCTCGATATATGGACGTCTCCTTTCTGGGTGGCCCGCAGCCGCAGCGTGGTGTGGGCGTCGTAGCACCGTTCGACTTCGCGCTTGATCGCGAACTGTGGCGCTGGGTGCCGGACGAGGTCTCCTTGCACCTCACCCGCACCCCCTTCGTCCCGGTCGAGGTCAGCCTCGACCTGGCACGGCTCGTGAGCGAGCACGAAACCCTGCAGGACGCGGTGCGGGCGCTGAGCGCGGTCGCACCGGAAGTGGCGGCGTACGCCTGCACGTCGGGCAGCTTCGTCGGCGGTGTGGCCGGTGAGCGGGCGATGTGCGCGGCGATGACGCAGGCGGGCGAGCTGCCCTCGCTCACCACCTCGGGCGCCCTGCTGGAGGCGCTGCGGGAGATCGGCGCCCGGCGGGTCGCCGTGGTGACCCCGTACACCCGGTCGGTGACCGACTCGCTGGAGGACTACCTGGGCGAGGCCGGTATCACCGTGACGGGCCGGGCCTATCTCGGACTGACCCGGCACATCTGGAAGGTGCCCTACCGCGATGTGGTCGACATGGCGCGGCAGGCGGTGGTCGGGTCGCCCGACGCGCTCTTCATCAGCTGCACCAACTTGCCGACGTACGACGTGATTCCGCAGCTGGAGGCGGAGCTGCGGATGCCCGTGCTGTCGGCCAACCAGGTGACGGTCTGGGCGGCGCTGCGGGAGATCGGTGCCCAGGCGGTCGGCCCGTATCAGGCGCTGCTGGACCCGGCCGCGCGGCGGGGCCCGGCGGGGATGGCGTCGTCGTCGCAGCTGAGCGGCCCGATGGCGGCGATGGCCGGACCGGTGGCGGGCTCCGAGCCGGAGCCGGAGGCGGCACTGGCCGGGGCCGCGTCGCCCGGGTCGGACATCGATCCGGCGGACGGGCTCGACCCGGGGTTCGGGCCGGGGATCGGCGAGGGCCCGTTCCTCGATGACTCGGGAGGTCCGTCCGTGATGTGAGGGAACCCGCCGGGCGGCTGCGGTGTATCACAAGTGACAGTGCAGGGGCGGCGCTCACGGGGGCCGCAGGTAAGGAGGCAGTCATGACGGACGCGACGCGAGCGACGCCGGACACGGTGGGCTTTCTCTACCCGGGCTATTCCGCCGAGGACGACTATCCGCGTCTGGAAGGGCTGCTCGGTGACAGCGTGCGGCTTCCGCTCGTCCACACCGACATCGGTGAGGACGCGCACCGGGTGGACGCCCTGCTGGAAATGGGGTCGGGGGCCCGTCTCGCGGCCGGGGTCGCCGAGCTGAAGGAGCGCGGCGCCCAGGCGGTGATCTGGGCCTGTACCAGCGCGAGCTTCGTCTTCGGCTGGGAGGGCGCCCGGGAGCAGGTGCGCGAGCTGGAGGAGACGGCCCAGCTGCCCGCCTCCAGCACCTCCTTCGCCTTCGCTCACGCGGTGCAGGAGCTGGGCGTCGAGAGGCTGGCCATCGCCGCGACCTATCCGGAGGATGTCGCGGAGTATTTCAGGACGTTCCTGAAGGCGGCGGGCGCCGAGGTGGTCTCCACCCAGGGCAGCGGCATCATCACCGCCGCCGAGGTCGGCACCTGGGGGCGGGACGAGGTGCTGCGGATGGCCCGCGCCGGTGACCACCCGGACGCCCAGGCGGTGCTGCTGCCGGACACCGCCCTGCACACCGCCGCCTGGCTGTCCGATCTGGAGGCGGACCTCGGCAAGCCCGTGCTCACGGCGAACCAGGTCACGGTCTGGGAGGGGCTGCGGCTGCTGGGCCGCAGGCCGGTCCATGACCGGCTGGGCAGGCTGTTCGCCGCGAGCGGCTGAGCGGGGCGGAGGAGCAGGGCAGCGGGCAGCGGGCGGCGACGGCGACGGGGGAGCGGGCGGTGACGGACCGGTGAACCGGGCGGGAATTCCCTCTCTCCGGGCATACCCGGCACGGTTCCGCTTCCCGGAATCCGCTTAGCATGCAGCCGTGCGCCGCCTTCCTCCCTTCCTGCCCGGGTCGCAACGCCCGCTGCTGATCGCCGGTGCGGTGGCAGTGGCCGCCGCGGTGGCCGCCGGCACGCTGGCCACGGCCGGAGGGTCGTCGGGTGGCCGGGCGCCGCGGGGCCCGGCCACCGCGGCCGATGGGCTGCGGCACACCTCGGTCGAGGTGTCGGAGGGCGGCTGCGGCAAGGGCTGGACCCATCCGCACCGCGGTAAGCAGGTCTTCGACCTCACGAACACCTCCAGCCGGGCGGCCGAGGTCTATCTGACCAACCCGGTGAACGGCTCGGTGTACGGGGAGGTCGAGGGGCTGGGCCCGGGCACCACCCGCCCGCTGCGGGTCATCCTCGGCGGAGGCTCCTATGCCTTCCGGTGCCTGCCCGACGACACGGACGCGGTCACCGGACCCACGGTGACCGTGGCCGGACCGGCGCGCGGCGGCGGCCCGGCCGCCGTTCCGGTCACCCAGCAGGACCTGATCCCGCCGGCCATCGCCTACCAGAGTTACGTCCAGGACCGGATGGACGAGCTGGTGCGGCGCACCGACGCGCTGCGCTCGGCCGTCCGCGAGGGCGACCTGGCAGCCGCCCGCGCGGCCTGGCTTCCGGCCCACCTGGTGTACGAGCGGATGGGCGCCGCCTACGGCGCCTTCGGCGACGCGGACGGTGCGATCAACGGCACCACGGCGGGGCTGTCCGGCGGTGTCCGCGATCCGGGCTTCACCGGCTTCCACCGCATCGAGTACGGGCTGTGGCACGACGCGTCCGCGAGCGGTCTGCGCGGCGCCGCCGACCGGCTCGACAAGGACGTCCGCGCGCTGCGGGACGGCTGGCCGCAGCAGCGGATGGATCCCGCGGACCTGGGCCTGCGGGCGCACGAGATCATGGAGAACACCGTGCAGTTCGAGCTGACCGGCCGCACCGACTACGGCAGCGGCACCAACCTGGCCACCGCGCGGGCCAACCTCGACGGTACCCGGGCCGTGCTGGACCGGCTGCGCCCGCTGCTGACGTCCCGTGACCCCGGGCTGCCGGAGGTCGACTCCTGGCTCGACCGCACCCGGAAGGCCCTGGACGCCGCCCGTCAGGGGGACCACTGGACCCCGGTGGACCGGCTCGACCGCGGGCGCCGGGAGAAGATCAACGCCACCGCGGGGGCGCTGGTGGAGCGGCTGGCCGATGTGGCGGCACTGACGGATGTGCGGAGGGCCCGGTGAGCGAGGTGCGGCGGCGGGGTTTTCTGTGGAGCGCCGCGGCGGGCACGGTCGGCGCGGTGGCGGGCGCCTCGGCCGCCCCGGCCGCCGCGCGGGCGGGCGACGCGGGGGCGGACGGCGGGTCGGCGGGCGGCGCGCTGCCGGACGGGGCCTTGGCGGATGGCGCGCATCCGGGCGGCGCGTATCCGGGCGGCGTGGGAGGGGCGCCCGCGCGGGTTCCGTTTCACGGCGGGCATCAGGCCGGGATCCTCACCCCGCCGCAGCGCGCCACCGCGTTCGTCGCCTTCGACGCCACCGCCGAGGGGCGCACCGAGCTGACCGAGGTGTTCCGTACCCTCACCGCGCGCTGCCGCTTCCTCACCACCGGCGGCACCCCGGATCCGGTGGGGATCACCGCCCCGCCCGCCGACTCCGGCACCCTGGGCCCCCTGGTCACCGCCGACCGGCTGACCGCGACGGTCGGCGTGGGCGCCTCGCTCTTCGACGGGCGCTATGGGCTGAAGGACCGTAAGCCCCGGCGGCTGCGCGCCATGCCGTCCTTTCCCGACGACGACCTCGACCCCGACTGGTGTCACGGCGATCTGAGCCTCCAGCTCTGCGCGGAGAACACGGACACCGTGCTGCACGCGCTGCGCGACATAGCCCGGCACACCCGGGGCGCGCTCCAGGTGCGCTGGCGCATGGACGGCTTCATCAGCCCGCCCCGCCCCTCCGGCACCCCGCGCAACCACCTGGGCTTCAAGGACGGCACCGCCAACCCCGACACCGGTGACGCCCGGCTGATGGACCGCCTGGTGTGGGCGGGTGAGCGCTCCGGGGAGCCGGGCTGGGCGGCCGGCGGCAGCTATCAGGTGGTCCGGCTGATCCGGATGCTGGTGGAGTTCTGGGACCGGGTGTCGATCACCGAGCAGGAGCGGATGTTCGGCCGCAGCCGCGAGTCCGGCGCACCGCTGGACGGGCGGCACGAGTTCGACACCCCGCGCTTCGCCCAGGACCCCAAGGGTGACGTCATCCCGCTGGACAGCCATATCAGGATGGCCAATCCCCGTACGGCGCGGACCGACGACCAGCGCATCCTGCGCCGTGCCTACAACTACGACCGGGGCATGGACGGGAACGGGAACCTGGACATGGGCCTGCTGTTCTGCTGCTATCAGCAAGATCTGGACCGGCAGTTCGAGACGGTGCAAAAGCGTCTCGCGGGCGAGCCGCTGGTCGACTACGTCACCCCGTTCGGCGGCGGTTATTTCTACGCGCTGCCCGGGGTGCGGGACCACGCGGATTGGCTGGGCCGGGCCTTGCTGTCCTGAGCGTCCGGTGCTGTCCGGCCACCCGCCGGTCAAGAACACCTCAAGAATCCCTTGTGTTTTCCTGACTCTCTATTCATTCACCCTCTTCCATGGATTCCATCGGAATGTCCTGCCCGCGGCCCAGGATTCTGGCGCAGGCGTGAAACACGAACATGTGGAGGCACGGCATGGGCGGTAGAGGACGAGCGAAGCGCTGGAGTGCCCTGGTGGGCGCCGCGGTGCTGGCGACCGCGGGCGGGGCGGGGTCGGCATGGGCAGCGCCGGCCGAGGGGGCGGCGCAGCGGACCGCGACGCCCGTGAAGCATGTGGTGGTGATCTTCGACGAGAACATTTCGTTCGACCACTACTTCGGCACCTATCCCCAGGCCGCCAACACCGACGGCACGAAGTTCACCCCCGCCAAGGACACCCCGAAGGACATCGACACCCTCGCACACGCGGGGCTGCTGGAGAAGAACCCCAATCTCTACAAGCCCAAGCGGCTCGCGTCCTCGCAGGCGATGACCTGCGACCAGAACCATTCCTACGGACCCGAGCAGTACGCGGCCAATGGCGGCAAGGCCGATAAGTTCGTCGAGAACACCGAGGTCAGCAAGTGCACCGGGCTGTTCGGCGAGCCCGGTCTGGTGATGGACTACTACGACGGCAACACGGTCACCGGGCTGTGGAACTACGCCCAGCACTACGCGCTGAGCGACCGTTCCTTCAGCTCCGGCTACGGCCCGTCCAGCCCGGGCGCCATCGAGCTGGTCTCCGGCCAGACCCATGGCATCGTCTCCACCGACCCGAAGTCCTCCACCGAGGACCCGAAGCAGACCGACAAGCCGGACCCGGCCACCGTGGCGTCGCCGGACGCCCAGGGCGTCGGCACGATGATCAACGACCCGGACCCGGCCTTCGACGACTGCTCGGACAAGGACCACACCAGCAGCAGCGCCCTGGGCATGCTCAAGGGCAAGAACATCGGTGATCTGCTCAACGCCAAGGACGTCAGCTGGGGCTGGTTCCAGGGCGGCTTCCGGCCCAGCACGGCCTGGGACGGCAAGCAGGGCAGCTACGCGAAATGCTCGGGCACCACGCACGCCAACGTCGGCGGCGCGTCCTCGGTGGACTACAGCCCGCACCATGCCCCGTTCCAGTACTACAAGTCCACGGCCAACCCCCACCATCTGCCGCCCAAGAACGTGGGGGAGATCGGCCACAGCGGTCAGGCCAACCACAACTACGACCTGACGGACTTCGACGCCGCCCTCAAGACGGGCCATCTGCCCGCGGTCAGCTTCCTGAAGGCCGCCGAGTACCAGGACGGCCACGCGGGCTACTCGGACCCGATCGACGAGCAGCACTTCCTCGTCAAGCAGATCAACGCGATCCAGAAGTCGCCGCAGTGGAAGGACACCGCGGTCGTCGTCGCCTACGACGACAGCGACGGCTGGTACGACCACGCGTACGCCAAGCCCACCAACGGCTCCCGTGACACCACGACCGGCTCGAACGGCAAGGCGACCGACAGCCCCGCCTGCCAGTCCGCGCCCCGGCCCGCGGGCGGCTACCAGGACCGATGCGGCCCCGGCCCGCGCCAGCCGCTGCTGGTGATCTCCCCGTACAGCAAGTCCAACAAGGTCGACCACACCCCCACCGAGCAGACGTCGATCACCCGCTTCATCGAGGACAACTGGCACACCGGCCGGATCGGTGACGCCTCCTTCGACGCCCGGGCGACGTCGCTGTCCGGCATGTTCGACTTCCGGCACCCGAACAACACCCAGGTGCTGCTGAAGCAGGACGGTTCGGTGGACTCGGTGCACCGGTCCGGGCACTACACGACCAGCGCCCTGGCCGCCGGCGCCCCGATCGCCGACGCCCTCACCCCGCACCGCCTCGCCGGGACCGCCGGGACGGCGGGGGCGGGCGGCTCGGCCGTCCTGCCGATCGGCCTCGCCGCCGGTGCGCTGGTATTCGGCACCGCGGCCACCGTCCTGGTGCTCCGCCGCCGCCGTACCGCCTGACGCCACCCGGCCCCGGGACTCACGGGACTCACAGGACTCACGGGACCCAGGATTCCCCCAGGTCCCGGGGCCGGGAATAAGCGGAGCCTTCATCCGGTTGACTGTGCGCGGTGGACGAATGTGCACCGCAGTGCGATCAGGGAGGCGGGCCACCGTGGCCGATGAGCGGGACCGGCGGGACGAAGAGCGAGACGCAGAGCGCGACACCATCCGGGCCAGGCCCCGGGGCAGTGCGCCCGTACCGCTGTCGGTGCTGGACCTGGCGACCGTCGGCAGCGGGCTGACCGCCACCCGGGCGCTGCGCACCACCACCGAGCTGGCCGAGCTCGCCGAGCGCCGCGGCTTCCACCGCTTCTGGGTGGCCGAGCACCACTCCATGCCGGGCGTCGCCAGCTCCTCCCCGGCCGTCATCCTCGCCCATGTGGCCGCGCACACCGAGCGCATCCGGCTCGGCTCCGGCGGGGTGATGCTGCCCAACCACGCCCCGCTCGTCATCGCCGAGCAGTTCGGCACGCTGGAGGCGCTCGCCCCCGGCCGGGTGGACCTCGGCCTCGGCCGCGCCCCCGGCACGGACGGGGCGACCGCGGCGGCGCTGCGCCGCACCGACCGGCTGCGCGAGGGCGCCGACGAGTTCCCGCAGCAGCTCGCCGAGCTGGTCCGGTTCCTGGACGACGACTTCCCCGACGGCCACCGGTACGCCCGTATCCACGCGGTGCCCGGGCCCGTCCAGGGGACGGTCCCCGGCGGGGTGCAGTCCGCCGACCGGCCCTCGGTGTGGCTGCTGGGGTCCAGCGGCTTCAGCGCCCGGCTCGCGGGCCAGCTGGGCCTGCCGTTCTCCTTCGCACACCACTTCTCCGCGGCCAACACGATCCCCGCGCTCGACCTCTACCGCGAGTCGTTCCGCCCGTCCGCGGTGCTGGACCGGCCGTACGCGTCGATCGGCGTCTCGGCGTTCGCGGCCGAGGACGAGAAGCAGGCCCACCGGCAGGTGCTCACCGGCGCCCTCTCCATGATCCGTCTGCGCACCGGCCGCCCGGGCCTGGTGCCCTCGCCGGAGGAGGCCGAGGCACACGAATTCAGCGAGATGGAGCGCGACTTCGTGAACAGCTGGCTGGCCAACGTGGTGTACGGGACACCCGACGAGGTACGCGAGGGGCTGGACGACCTGGTCAAGCGCACCGGGGCGGACGAACTCAAGATCACGACGACGGCGCACGGGCCGGAGGCCAAGCTCCGTTCGTACGGCCTGATCGCGGACGCGTACGGCCTGCCGGACGCGCCCGCGTAACCCCCTATGTGACGGCCGGGCAGGCGGGAAGCATGGGAGGGATGCGGTCCGGCGGGACCGGGCGGGAGTAGAACCAGCCCTGACCCGTATCGCAGCCGATCCGCCCCAGCCGCTCCGCCTGCTCCGCGCTCTCCACGCACTCCGCCACCACGGTGAGCCCCAGCCGGTGCGCCAGCTCCACCAGCGCCCGGACGATCGTCTCGTCCGCCGGATTGGGGTGCTCCTCGGCCCGGAAGCCCTGGACGAAGGAGCCGTCCAGCTTGAGCGTGGAGACCGGCAGCCGGCTCAGATAGGCGAGGTTGGAGTAGCCGGTGCCGAAGTCGTCGATCGCGATGGCCACCCCCATGTCGCTCAGCTGCTGGAGCGCCTGCAGCGGACGGCCCGCCGAGCCCATGACCGCCGACTCGGTCAGCTCCAGCTGGAGCAGCCGCGGCGGCAGCCCCGTCTCGGCGAGGATCGTGCCCACGTCGGCGACCAGGTCGGAGTCCCACACCTGACGCACGGCCACATTGACGCTGACCACCAGCGGATGCCGCGGATGGGCCTGCTGCCAGGCGCGGGCCTGGCGGCAGGCGGTACGCAGCACCCAGCGCCCGAGCGGCACGATCGCGCCGTTCTCCTCGGCCAGCGAGACGAACCGATTCGGCGAGAGCCGGCCGAACTGCGGATGGTCCCAGCGCACCAGCGCCTCCACACCCCGTACGACCCCGTCGACCAGGCCGACCAGCGGCTGGTAGTCCAGCACGAACTCCTCCCGCTCGACCGCCGGTCGCAGCGTGCTGGACAGCGCCTGGCGGGTCATGCGGTGGGCGTTGCGCTCGGGGTCGAAGAGGGTCCAGCGTGCCTTGCCGTCCTCCTTGGCCCAGTAGAGCGTGGTGTCCGCCGCCTGCATCAGCCAGGTGGTGTGGGTGCCCGCAGCGGGCCGCTCCACGACGCCGATGCTCGC
Organism: Streptomyces sp. NPDC007983; assembly: GCF_042958345.1. NCBI lineage: Bacteria > Bacillati > Actinomycetota > Actinomycetes > Kitasatosporales > Streptomycetaceae > Streptomyces > Streptomyces sp. NPDC007983. The sequence continues at coordinate 273,326 of NZ_JBIBJI010000010.1, read as the reverse complement.
CGACACCGACAGCCGCTGCCCGCCCACGTCGAACGGCCGCTGGAGCGCGGCCAGCACCGAGCGGGCCAGCTCGCACACCTGCTCGGTGCCGCTGGACTCCCGCACCAGCAGGGCGAACTCGTCACCGCCGAGCCGCGCCACCAGATGGTCGCCGGGCGCCGCGCATTCGCTCAGCCGCTGGGCGACCGCGCGCAGCAGCCGGTCGCCGACCCGGTGGCCGAGGGTGTCGTTGATCGCCTTGAAGCCGTCCAGGTCGAGGTAGCACAGCCCGATCCGGCCGGTGCCCGCGCGGTCGTACGCTCCCGCCTCCAGCGCGGCGGCCAGCCGCTCGAAGAACAGGTTCCGGTTGGGCAGCCGGGTCACCGGGTCGTGCATCTGCAGATGACGCAGCCTGCCCTGGAGGTCCCGGCGGTCGCTGATGTCGGCCATCGACAGCAGCAGGCTGCAGCTGTCCGGCGCCGGTTCGACCGTGATCTCGGCCCAGAGGGCATGGCCGTCGGAGTGATGGAGCCGACGGGTGCACGTCATCCGCTCGCGGCGGCCGAGCAGCACATCCCGGTAGTCGCTCCAGGCGCGCGCGTCCTCCCGCAGCTCCGCCAGCTCGGCGGCGCCGCGCGTGGCCAGCTGGGCGGGGTCGGCGCCCAGCAGGGTGCCCAGCGCGGGGTTGGCGTCCAGGACGTTGCCCTCGCGGTCGATGACCGCCATGGCGAGCCGCGCGGCGTTGAAGGCGGCGCGGTAGTCGCTGGGCGCGGCGCCCGGCGGGGTGCCCGGTGGGGTGCCCGGTGGCGCACCCAGCGGGGCGCCCGGCGGCGCGCCCAACGGGGTGCCGGGTGCGCCCCGTGGTGCGCCCGGGGGCGCGCACGCGGGGGCAGCCGGGGTGGGGGGTGCGCCGGCGCTCACCTCGATGGGTGGAGCGCTGGGGTGCGTACTACGCTCAGTGATCGTCGGCAGCGTCGCGCCGGGCGCGCGGCCCTGCCCGTCGGGGGTTCCGCTCACCGCTCGCTCCCGCGTGGCGTTTGTCTTGTCCAGGTATGTCATCTGTGTTGTACACGTCTCGTGCATCTCTCACACCGGGTGCCGGGCAGACGTCGAGAGCCTGCCTGAATAGGTAATCCCCGCTGGAAATGTGCCGATCATAGAGGCTCGTACTCCGCGCGTTCCATCCACGCCATCGCGATCACCGCCGCCTTGACAAGGTGTTTGGTCGTATCTGTTCGACTCTGCGCGGGCGCACTGCCCGCTTGACCGGATGTGACCGTCTGTTACGTACCCGGATCCCGGCCGGTTCACTCGACCGGTCCAGCTGAACAGGGCGTACCGCGCCAATCCGACCCAGGGTGGAGTGGGTGTTCCGTCTACGCCCGGGAGGTCGGCATGGCGCGTCCTCAAGCGTTCGCGGGGGCGTCGCGGCCGACCCGGTTGCGCCGGGCCCAGGCCGTGCTGACCTCGCTGAGCGCCGTGGTCGCCACCACCGTGGTGGCGGGCCCCGCCACGGCCGTGGGCGCGGGCGGCCCGTGCACCCTGGAGCGCACCGGCGCCCACCACTCCGAGGGCCTGGACACCTGGAACGGCGACTACCCCCGCCCGGTCCGCTCGCTCCGCGCGGCCATGGTCTTCCTGTCCTTCCCGGACGCCGCGCCCAGGGTCACCCCCGCCCGGCTGGCCGCCGACCACACCCCCACGACCGGCGACTTCTTCCGGCGCGCCTCCTACGGACGCTTCTCGCTGCGCGTCCACCCGCTGCGGCGCTGGATCGCCATGCCGAAGGCGTCCACCGCGTACGCCATACAGCGCGACTGGAACTCCTCGCGCCGCGCCGCGTATCTGCGCGACGCCATTCGCGCCGCCGATCCGCACCTGGACTTCGGCCGCTACGACATCGTCTATCTCGTCGCCGACCCCGACGCCCCGGGCGTCGACGCCGACGCGACCAAAGTGGTCAACTTCGAACGGCCACTGCGCGCCGACGGTAAGGATCTGCGCCGCCTGGTGACCGTCTTCGAGCACCATCCGCCCGATCGCAACGTCCTCGCCCATGAGACCGGGCACGTCTTCGACCTGCCCGACCTCTACCACCGGCCCAGCACCGCCGACAACAGCGGCGACTGGGACACCTACGTCGGCGACTGGGACCTGATGGGCAGCCAGTTCGGGCTTTCCCCGGACCCCTTCGGCTGGCACAAGTGGAAACTCGGCTGGCTCACCGGCCGCCAGGTGGCCTGCGTCCGGTCCCTCGGCCCGAAGATGTACACCCTCCAGCCCCTCAGCGCCCCCATGGAAGGCCGCCCCGGCGCCGACACCCGCACCCGGCTGGTGGTGGTCCGCACCGGCCCCACCACCGCGCTGGCCATCGAGGCGCGCGGCGCGTACGGCAACGACGCGGGCACCTGCACCGAAGGCGTCCTGGTCTACCGGGTGCGCAACGACGCCGCCTCGGGCGACGGCCCGGTCCGGGTCCTGGACGGCCACCCCGCCACCTCCGCCTGCTGGAACGAGTCCGTCTACCCCGAGCTGGCCGACGCCCCGCTCGGCGTCGGCGACTCCCTCCTGGCCAAGGAGGAAGCGGTCCGCGTGACCGTCACCGGCCGTGCCGACGGCGGCTCCTGGGCCGTGCGGGTCACCCGCGGCGCGCGCTCCTAGACCGGTCCTGCCGACGGCGCCGCGCCCGCGCTCGAATGCTGATCAAGCAGCGTTCGAGGTGACGCTCCGACACTGTGGCGCGCCGCCTGGCTGCGCGGACGCGACGCCGCCGGGCGCCGGGTGCTGGTCGTCATGGACCCCGGCCCGCACATCGCGGCCGCCCTGCTCGGCTGCCTGTACGCGGGCGCCGTCGCCGTCCCCGTACCCGCGCCCACGCCGCTACGAAGCCGCCGGGCTGCGCCCCGGAACCCTGGCCGCCGGATACGCCCCCGCCGAAGGCGCGCCCCTGCTGATCGCCGAGGGCCGCACCCCGGTGCCCGGCGCGGAGTTCGGCGTCGTCGACCCGCTGACCTGCCGCCGACTGCCCGAGGGGGCGGCCGGGGAGATCTGGGCGCGCGGCGCCGCCGTCGCCGCCGGCCACTGGGGGAGGCCCCTGGACACCGTGCCGCTCTTCGCCGCCCGGGCCGCCGACGGCCCGGGCGGCTTCCTGCGCACCGGCGACCTCGGCCTCGCGGCGGACGGCGGTATCCGCATGACCGGCCGGGTCCACGACGGGCTCCTGGTGGACGGGGTCACCGTGCACCCCCAGGACGTCGAGCGCGAACTGCTCGGCTGCGGGCGGGCCCTGGGGTCGGCCCGGGTGTTCTGCGCGGGGCCCGGCGCCGGGCCGCTGATCGTCGTCCAGGAGGTCCGTACGGCGAGCGCCGCCCGCACCGGGCTGCCCCGGCTCGCCGCCCGGATCCGCGCCCGGGTGGCGGAGGAGTTCGGCGTCACCACCGGCGCGGTGCTCCTCGTCCGCCCCGGTACGGTGCGCCGGGACGGCGCGGTGAAGGTACGCCGTGGGGTGCTGCGTGAGTGGTATCTGCGCGGTGAATTGCGCGCCCTGCACGCGGAGTACGCGCCGGGGCCCACCGAACCGTGCCGGGGCGGCGCGGCCTGAACGGCGGCCGCGGACTAATACCTCTGTTCGACAAGGGGAATCGGGCGGAAAAGGCTGCGAGGTCCGGAAACGCTTGGGAATAATCATCATGCGGGGGCCGGTGGGGAAGGGGCGGGGCGACATGGTCAGGGTGCTCATCGCCGAAGACATGCATATGCTGCGTAAAGCACTGGTCGCCCTGCTGGAATTCGAACCCGATATCGAGGTCGTGGCCGAATTCTCCAGCGGCGCCGATATTCTGCCGCGGGCCCGTCAGCTCCGCCCGGATGTCGCGATTCTCGACATCGATCTGCCCGGAATGGACGGCCTGACCGCCGCCGCCGAGTTGCACACCGCCGTTCCCGAATGCCGGACCATGATGCTCACCAGCCTCGGCCGGCCCGGAAACCTGCGGCGCGCGCTCGCGGCGCATGTCGCCGGATTTCTGCTGAAGGACAGCAGCCCGGCCACCCTGTGCGATGCCATTCGCGCGGTCGCGCGGGGCGAGCGGGTCGTCGATCCACAACTCGCCCTGGCCGCCCTGGACGACGGCCCGCAGCCGCTGACCCCGCGCGAACTGGAGGTGCTGCGGATGGCCTCCGAGGGTGAGGAGACCGCCCGTATCGCGGCCCGGCTCTTTCTGTCGGCGGGGACGGTGCGCAATTACCTGACCTCCGCCGTCACCAAGCTCAATGCGCGCAACCGGGTCGACGCCATCCGGATCGCCCGCGAGGCGGGCTGGCTGTAGCGGGGGCTACGAAAAACGGCCCGGCGTCACGCCGTCACCGCGGGGCCGAACTCCTCCTCCGTACCGCGCCCCCGCCCGTTCCGCGGCGCCTCCGCGGACACCTCCAACTCGGCTCGCAGCTCGAACCAGCCGTCGGGCCGTACGTCCGCGTGCAGCCGCCCGCCGAGCCCCGCCAGCCGCACCCGGAGGTTGCCGATCCCGCTGCCGCCCGCCGTACCGGCGGTTCCGGCGACGCCGTCGGCACGCAGGATGGTGGACGGCTTGCCCACCCCGTCGTTCACCAGGGTCAGCCGCACCGTGGGCCCGGCTCGCCGGGCCGTGATCGCGCAGTGCTCGGCCTTGCTGTGCCGCAGCACATTGGTCAGCCCCTCGCGCAACACGCTCGCCAGCACCGTGTCCACCCGCTCGGGCAGCGGCCCGCAGTCGATGTCCGCGGTGGCCCGGATGCCCGCCGCGGCCAGCATGGACCGGGCCGTCTCCGCCTCCGCGGACAGCGACATCTTGCGGTACCCCCGGGCCACCGCCCGGACGTCGGCCAGCGCCTGACGGGACGTCTGCAGGATCTCGGCCAGCTCCTGCCGCACCCGGTCGTTCTGCCGGGGCACCAGCCGGTGCACCAGCTCGCATTTGAGGGTGATGGTGGACAGGCTGAGGCCGAGCAGATCGTGTACGTCCCGGGAGAACCGCAGCCGCTCCTGCGCGACTGCCAGCCGGGCCAGCTCCGCGCGCGACCGGGAGACCTCGGCGACCAGCCCCGAGAGCCGGGAGAGCCCGAAGACCACCAGCCCGGTGATCGTGGTGGACACCGTGGTGTACGCGACCTTGTCCCAGCCGAACCCCACCTGGAACAGCAGCATATCGGTGATCACCAGGATCGCGGCGAACGTCGGCCAGGCCACCGCCGGGACCAGCACCAGCAGCGCGGATCCCGCCAGGAAGCCGGGCATGCCCAGCCACGCCTGCTCGAAGACGGCGAACGGCAGAAACGTCAGCGTCGCCTGAAGCAGCAGCGTCCAGTGCCGGGCGGCGGCCATCCGGGGCACCAGCCCGGGGAAGGAGTGCGTCAGCTGGATGCCCAGCAGCGCGGCCAGCACCGGCAGGATCTCCAGCATCCGCACCACCGCGTCCACCGCGCTCCCCGGCGGGAGCCCTTCGACCACATACGTCACGGCGACGGAGAAGTAGCCCAGGAGCACCACGACCGTGATCACCACGGCCAGGCGCGGCGCCAGGTCGTCGTGGTCGCGCGGCGGCTTTTTCCCGGCATCGTCGGGCAAGAGGCTCCCCTGCACTCGTCCTCCGGATGGTCGGGCCGGATTGGGCGGCTTGCCCGAGAGTATCCGATCTTTTGCGGGGGAGGAGGGGGTGCGGCGAAGGCTCATGGTGTACACAGAGTTACGGGTTGTCACCGGCGATCACAGGAAGAATCACAGGAAAAGGGGAACGGGATTCAGGTCGCGGTACGCGGTCGGCCGCCGCAGCCGTCCCAGGGCCACCGGGACGTCGTAGAGCCGGCCGGGCGCGAACCGGGGCCAGTGCGGGCGCAGTCCGGGCACCAGCACCTTGGCCACGGGCAGCCCCACATCCGGCCGGGTCTGGTCCAGCACCAGCAGCTCCATCCCGCGCGCGCGGACCGCCTCCCGTACGGCGGCCAGCGCGTCACCGTCCGGGGGAGCGGCCACCACGGGCGGCGGCGCGTCCCGGGCGGGCGTCAGATAGGGCCGGCCGGCGGTGGTCGCGGTACGGAACCAGCGCAGCGCCACCGGGTCGGCCGCGCCGTACCCGCCGCCGTCCGCGCGGGCCTCGACCACCGCGGGCAGCATCTGGTTCAGCTCCGCGAAGGCGTGGCATAGCGCGGTGTGCAGGTCGAAGTGGGCTCCGAAGCCCAGCGTGATGTCCTCGGCGGGCTTGTCGGTGCGGCGCGAGAGCGCGGCGACCACCGGGATGCCGAAGTCGGTGGTGAGGTCCAGCGCCCACACCTCGCGCCGCAGTCCGCCGTGGGCGCGGCGCACTTCGGCCAGCCACGGGTCGTCGAAGGCGTCCAGGGCTACCGCGGGCTGACGGGTGCGGTTGTACCACCACAGGGCGACCGCGTCCCGCTCCACCAGCTCCAGGAAGCCCCGTACGACGGCGTCGGCCAGGGTGGACCCGGCCGCCGCGCCGTTGGAGTCCGCCCGGCAGCAGCGCCGTCCCGGGGGCTGCGGGGCGCCGTAGTACAGCAGCGCGGTGGGCAGCAGCCGGTGCCGCTCGGCGGTGAGCGACCACACCGGCGTCCAGTCGAGTTCGGCGTCCTCGTCGAACGGGTCGGGAGGCCGGTGGCGCGCGGGCATGGTCCGGTCCGTGAACGGCCGCGCGAACTGCCGTGGATGCACGAGCTGCACGGTGTCCGGATGCACCGCGTCCGCCGGATCCAGCGCGCGGTAGCGGGCGCGCTGGCGCGGCTCGTCCCCCTGGAAGTGGCCGCTGTAGTGCTCGAGCGCCTCGCACAGTGCGCTCGCCCGGGCCTGTTCGGCGGTCCGCCCCTTGCCGTGGGCGGCGGCCCGCAGCCCGGCCCGCACCGCGTCCAGCCCGCTCGGCGGCACGGGGGCGGTATGCGGACCGTAGGCGGCGTACGAAGGGTGGCGGGCGTGGTAGCAGTTGAGGAAGGCCGGGCCGCGCGGATCGCGGCGGATCTCGGTGACCAGCCCGGTGACGGGGTCGACGAGATGGCCGTACCGCTCCATGACGTCGCGCGGTGAGGCGGCGTCCACGGAGTCGTCGTGTGGCTCACGTGGCTCACGTGGCTCACGTGGCTTCCACGGCGACGGCAGGGCCAGCGGCGCCCGTATCCGCTCCGCGACCAGCGCCGGATTCCCGCATCCGGCGCACTGCGGGCGGCGGGAGAGCGGATGGCGGTCCACGGTGGCGGTGAGGCTGTCCAGGGTGCACAGCGCCCGCTGCCCCGGATGCCGGTGCCCGGCCAGCCACTTGGCGGCCTCCAGCGCGGCCAGCTGGAGCGCGGCCGCGCGGCTCGCGGGCAGCGAGGCGGGGGGCCGGGGCACCGGCCCCGGGCGGCCCAGCCTGCGCTGGAGGTACGCCTCGGCCTGCCGCCCCCGCCAGAGCCGGTCGGCCAGACACGCCCAGCACGGGTCGTCGGGGGCGCCGAGGAACGGGCCGAGCCACGCCTGGGTGCCCACCGGTTTGACGGGCAGCCAGCGGCGGCCCGCGGCGCGATGGGCGGCGTCGACCGCGGCGAGCCGCGGATCGAGGTAGTCGTCGCACACCACAAGGGTGAGTTCGGCGGCGCCGTGTTGACGGGGGCCGACTTGACGTACGGCCCATCGGCACTCCCGGCCCTGCGCGGCCGGGGCCGCCGCCCGGTCGTCCGGCTCCCCGTCCGCCGAGGCCGCCGACCGCAGCCCCGCCGCCCGCAGCGCCCGGACGACCTCGGCGGGGTCGGCCGAACCCAGGATCACCGATGCCACGGAGGCCGGGGCCGGGCGGCCGGCCGGGCGTATGGAGCGGCTGTCGCCGCCGCCCAGCCCGGCCAGCTCCCAGTACGCCTCCTCGGGCCCGGGGGCGTGCGTGGGCTCCCGCTCGGACACCAGCCCGGCCGCCCGCAGCCGCGCGATGACCCGCTCGGCCTGCCCGGCGGGCACGGCGCCCGGCCGCCCGGGCGCGCGGGCTGCCTCGGTGAGGATGTGCGCGAGGTCCCGCGACCCGTCCAGCAGCGGCGCGAGCGCCGCGATCGCCCGTCCGTGCAGCGCGGTGACGCCGTGCTCGGAGACCAGGTAGACGGCCTCGCCCGGCACCGGTTCGACCCGCAGATGCGGGGTGAAGCCCAGTTCGCCCGTCATGTGTCCCCGTCCCTCATTCCCCGCTGAACGTGCAGATGCAGATGCGCGGCGCGACGGTCGGCCACGCGGCGTCGGTCAGGTCCTCGATGACCAGGTCGTCCGGGTCGGAGTCCGGAACGGCCGGGGGGCCGCCACCGGCCGCCTCCCCGCCGTCCGGGAGCGATCCGGCGGTGTCGGGCAGGGACCGCGTGGGTTGCGGGGGGATGGAGGCTTCCGTCATCACAGGCTCTCCTCGGGGTGGGAGGCGGTCGTGGACCGGGGGCCGCGGCGGGGCCGCCGCCGCGGGCCAGTGCCGCCGTCATCGCCAGGGTGTGAATTTGTCATGGGTCGAACTCCCAGGACTCATACCGACTTCGGTATTCCGGCACTGGTCGGATGCACCGCTCACCCGCGAGTCTTTTCTGTGCCTCGATGGCACGGCCGCGCGGCCAGGAGGCACCTGACGGACCGTTGACGGAGGTACAGGACCATGGACATCAAGGTGTTGGGGCCGCTGAGCGTCGAGGCGTGCGGTCAGTCGATCGTGCCCAGCGCGGGCAAGCCGCGGCAGATCCTTGCACTGCTTTCCGTCTACGCCAACCAGATGCTGCCGGTGCCCACTCTTATGGAGGAAATCTGGGGCACGCAGATGCCGCGCAGTGCGCCCACCACCTTGCAGACCTACATCCTTCAGCTCCGCCGCAGGCTGGCCGCCGCTTACGGCCCCCAGGCGCCGCAGGCTTCGAAGGACGTGCTGGCCACCCGGTACGGCGGCTACGTCCTGGAGGCGCAGCCGGGCGCGGTCGACATCCATGAGTACGACCGGCTGGTGGCCGCGGGGCGCGACGCGCTCGACGCCGGGGACGACGTCGAGGCGTCCCTGCTGCTGCGCGAGGCGCTCGCGGTCTGGCGCGGTCCGGCGCTGGTGGATGTGCGGGTCGGCCCGGTCCTGGAGATCGAGCTGGCCCGGCTGGAGGAGAGCCGCCTCGGCGTCCTGGAGCGCCGGATCGAGGCAGACCTGCGGCTCGGCCGCCATGCCGAGCTGCTGACCGAGCTGACCGAGCTGACCGCCCGCCATCCGCTGCACGAGGGGCTGCACGCCCAGTGCATGGCCGCGCTGTACCGGGCGGGCCGCCCCTGGCAGGCGCTGGAGGTCTACCAGGGGCTGCGCGCCCGGCTCGTCGAGGACCTGGGGCTTGAACCGTCGCCGCGGCTGCAGAAGCTCCAGCAGGCGGTGCTCGCCTCCGACCCGGCGCTCGACCTCGACCTGGAGGGGCACTGGCGCCGGCCGGTGCTGGACCTGTTCGCCGCCTGACCCGCCGCCCCGAGACGGTCCGTCCGACGCCCTGCCCCGCTTGACCGCTCGACCCGCCGCACAGGCCCCGTCACCTCCCCAGGGCCCGCCCGGTGCTCCTCCCCCCAACGCCCGGCGCCGCCCTTCAGCCGGGTCTGCTACGGCTCCGCTGCCCGATCCCCCCGCGCGGGCAAGCGGAGCCGTAGTGCATTTCCCCCAGGCCGGTCCGATACGCCGCCGGTCCCATGCCCCGCCTTGTCCCGTACGCCGTCCGTCCCGTGCCCCGCCTTGTCCCGTACGCCGTCCGTCCCGTGCCCCGCCTTGTCCCGTACGCCGTCCGTCCCGTGCCCCGCCTGTCCCGTACGCCGCCCGTCCCATACCCGCCCGTCCGACACCAGCCGAGGGGGCGCCTTGCGCATCGTCGACCTGTCCACACCGGTGGACGCCCCCGTGCCCTGCGGCGCCACCGGTGCGTACGGAGCGTCGCGCGTCATCGACCGGATGCCGCGCGAGTGGTTCCCGCGCCCGGCGCACGTCCTGGACATCACCGGCGCCGACCCGGACACCCGCACCGCCGGGGTCGAGGACATCGAGAAGGCGCTCGCCCGGACCGGCTGCCGCCCTCGCCCGAGGGACATCGTCCTGCTGTACACCGGCGCCGCCTGCTGGGCCGGTACGCCCCGCTACTTCACCGACTTCACCGGCCTCGACGGCCCCGCCACCGACTACCTCCTCGACCTGGGGGTCCGGGTGATCGGCACCGACGCGTTCAGCCTCGACGCCCCCTTCCACGACATGATCCGCCGCTACCACGCCACCGGCGACCGGTCGGCGCTGTGGCCCGCGCACTTCGCGGGCCGCCGCCGGGAGTACCGCCAGATCGAGCGGCTGGCGCGGCTGGACACCCTGCCGCCCACCGGGTTCCGGGTCGCCTGCTTCCCCGTGCGGACCGCGGGTGCGGGCGCGGGCTGGACCCGCGCGGTGGCCCTGCTCGACGAGGTGTGAGTCCGGTGGTGACGGCGCATCAGGAGGTCGACACCGAGGTCTGCGTGGTCGGCGGCGGCCCGGCCGGCCTCGTCCTGGCGCTGCTGATGCTGCGCTCGGGGGCGCGGGTGACGGTGCTGGAGCGCGCCCGCGCGCACGAGCGGGAGTCCCGCGGCGAGATCCTGCAGCCCGGCGCGCTGGCGCTGCTGGACGAGCTGGGGGTGCTCGCCGGGGCGCGGGCGCGCGGCGCCCAGGAGCACGACCGGTTCCGGCTGTTCGAGGGCGACCGGATGCTGCTGGAGGCCGACTACCGGCTGCTGCCCGCCCCGTACGACCATCTGCTGTCCCTGCCCCGGACGCATCTGCTGGACGAACTCCTCGCCCACTGCCGCCGCCGGCCCGGCTTCCGCTATCTGCCCGGCCGGAGGGTCGGCGGTCTGGTGTGGCGGGACGGGCGGATCGCCGGGGTCACCGCCGACGGCCCGGTGGGCCGCTGCACCGTGCGGGCCCGCGCCGTGGTCGGCGCGGACGGCCGCTACTCCCGGGTGCGGCGGCTGGCCGGAATCGGCGCGGGCCGCACCGAGGCGCTTCACCAGGTGCTGCTGTGGTGCACCCTCAGGGCGGGCGGCGCGGACGCCCCGCCGCTCCGCGAGGTGCGGGTGTTCCGCACCGGGGACGGCCCGGTGGTGGTCTACGGGTCCTGGCCGGACCGCGTCCACCTGGGCTGGACGCTGCCGCAGCACGGCCACCGCGCCCTCACCGCGCTCGGCCCGGACCGGGTCAGGGAGCGGCTCGCGCATGCCGTGCCGCCGTACGCCACGGCCATCCGCGAACAGGTCCGCGCACTCGGCGACCTCGGGCTGCTGGACGTCTTCTCGGCCCGCGCCCGGCGCTGGGTGGACGACGGGCTGGTGCTGATCGGCGACGCCGCCCACACCCACGGCCCGATCGCCGCCCAGGGCATCACCCTCGCCATCCAGGACGCGGTGGTGCTGCACCCCGTGCTGGTCGGCGCGCTGGCCGCGGGCGACCTCGGCGCGGATCGCCTCGCCGCCTTCGAGGGGCGCCGGGGGCCCGACGTCGCGGCCGTCATACGGATGCAGACCCGGCAGAGCCGGGCCCTGCTCTCGGGCGGCGCGTTCGCCACCCGTGTGCGCCCCTATCTCGCGCGGGCGCTGCGCCACACCCCACTGCACCGCGTGATGCTCCAACGCATCGCGTTCGGCGGCCCGTCGATCCGCGTCATGGACGCCAGGGTGTGCGGACGTCCATGAGCGGGCGGCGCGCGCGTCGGCCACCGGTGGCGGGTCGAGGCGGCCTCAAGTCACGGCGGCGACCATGGCGTTCTCACAAGAAACACCGCCTGGTACGACCGCGAGGAGGCGCCGATGGTGCCGAGGGTGTCAGACGCAGCCGGGCTGTCCGTCGTGGTGCTGGGCGGCACCGGCGCCCTGGGCGGCGCGGTCCGGCGCGCGTTCGAGGCCGTGGGCGCCCGGGTGCTGGTGGTCTCCCGCCGGGAGCCCGAGCCCGGTGAGGCCGTCTCCTGGGCCGGGCTGGACCTCACCCGCGCTCCGTCCGGACAGCTGGCCGCCGTCCTCGCCGGGGCCGCCGCCGACGTCGTGGTGAACGCGGCCGGGCTCACCCACGGCGGCACCGAGGAGGAGCTGGCCGCGGTCAACGCCGGGGTGGTGCGCACCCTGGTGGAGGCCGCCGCGGCGCTGCCGTACCGGCCCCGGCTGGTGCAGCTGGGCACCGTCCACGAGTACGGTCCGGTGTGCCGCGGCGTCGGCATCACCGAGGACCTGCCGCCCGCGCCGGTCAGCGCGTACGGCCGCACCAAGCTGCTCGGCGCGCAGACCCTGCTGCGTGCCACCCGGTCCGGTCCGGTGGACGGCACGGTGCTGCGGATCGCCCATGTCTTCGGCCCCGGCGCGCCCCGCGCCGGCCTCCTGGGCACCGTCGCCCGCCATCTGGCCTCCCACTGCCCCGGCCCGCTGCGACTGGAACCGCTGGAGGGGCGCTGGGACTTCGTGGACATCCGTGATGTCGCCGCCGCGGCCCTCGCGGCGGCGACGGCGCCCCGGGCGAGCGGACAGGTGGTCAACATCGGCTGCGGCCAGGCGCTGGGCGTGCGGCGGCTGGTGGAGCGGATGATCGTCCTCAGCGGGCTCGGCGTGCAGCTGGTGGAGGAGCCGGGCGCCGGTGATCATTCCGCGGGCCCCGCCTGGCAGCGGGTGGACATCTCCCGGGCCCGGCTGCTGCTGGGCTGGCGGCCGCGGTTCGGCACGGTCCGGTCGCTGCGCGACCAGCTGGCCGAGGCGGGGGCGCCGGACCGCGCGGTGGTGGCGCGCCCATGATGGACCTCGGCCTGGACGGGCGCACGGTCCTGGTCACCGGCGCCACCGGTGTCGTCGGCCGGGCCGCCGCCCGTGCCTTCGCGGCGCAGGGCGCGCGGGTGGCGCTGGCCTTCCGGAACCGCCGCGAGGCCGCCGAGGAGCTGGCCGCCGAGCTGGCGGGCCCGGACGGCAACCAGGCCTTCGCCGTGCCGTACGCACTGGAGGACTCCGCGTCGCCGCGCTGGGTCGTGGCCGCCGTCGAGGAGCGCTGGGGCGCGCTCGACGTCCTGGTGGCGAACGCCTGGCGGCGGGGCGCGCGATGCGATCCGCGCGCCCGTTTCGAGGACATCCCCGAGGGGGACTGGCTGCCGGTCGTCGCGGACAGCCTGGCCCCGGTGATCCGTACGGTGCAGTGCGCCGTCGTCGGGATGCGGGAGCGCGGCTGGGGCCGGATCGCGCTGGTGTCCTCGCGCCGGGTGCCCGACGAGTTCCACGGCGCGGCCGAGGCCGGGCTGCAGGGCTTGGCCCGCGGCCTGAGCGGGCAGGTGGCGACGGACGGCGTGCTGGTCAACGCGGTGTGCCCGGAGGGCGCGCCCTCGGTGGCCGGGGCCGCCGCCCGGACCCTGCTGTTCCTCTGCTCGGCGGCCAACACCCAGCTCACCGGCCACGCCCTCACGCTCACAGGCGGCTGACCGGGGAGGGATCGTGCGCGTCCTGTTCACGACCTGGGCCCCGGGCGGGCATCTGGTCGCGCTGGTGCCGCTCGCACGGGCCTTCCTCGCGGCGGGGCACCAGGTGCGGGTCGCGGTCCCGGGCGGCTGCGCGGCGGCGGTCGCCCGGGCCGGGCTGATGCCGGTGCCCGCCGGGGTGCTGCCCCGCGCGCTCGGCACGCCCCCGCCCGTGGCGCGCGGCGCGCGCGGCATCTGGCCCGCGGACTGGCCGGTGCGGCCCGGGGTGCTCGGCCCGGAGCAGCACGGGGCGCTGCGCGCCCTCGGGGACCGGTGGGTGGCCATCGCCGAGGCGATGGCCCAGGGTCTGGTGGCCTACGCCCGCTGCTGGCAGCCGGAGCTGGTGGTGCACGACGCGAGCACGTACGCGGGCACGGTGGCCGCGGCGGCGCTGGGCGTGCCCGCGGTCGGCCAGCTGTGGGGGAGCACGGCGCTGCTTCGCCTGGACCGGCAGCGACTGGCCGGGCCGCCGCTGCCCGGCCTGGCCCGCTTGATGCGGCGTTACGGCGCGGATCCGGCGCGCGAGCCGGAGCTGTGGCTCGATCCCTGCCCGCCGAGCCTGGCGCTGCCCTCGCCGGAGCGGCGGCTTCCGGTGCGGTTCGTCCCGTACGAGTCGCCGTACGACGCGGCGGGCGAGCCCTCGTACGGTCCGGTCCGCCCGGGGCCGGGCCCCGGGCGGATCCGGATCTGCGCCGTGTGGGAGGACGCCGCGGGCCCGCCCGAAGCCGTCCGGGTGGCGCTGCGGGCGGCCGAGGCGCGCGGGGTGGAGGTCGTCCGGCTGGGCAGCGCGGCCGAGGGGCGGCCGCCCGCCGGACCGCTGCACCGGATGCTGCCGGGCTGCCGCGCGGTGCTCCACCAGGGCGGCGGGGCCGCCGTGCTGGCCGCGGCCGTGGCCGGGGTGCCGCAGCTGATCGTCGCGCCCCGCCCCGAGCAGCGGCTCAACGGCGCGCGGGTGGCCCTCACGGGCGCCGGGGCGCACACCTCCGCCGACCTTCTCGACGGTTCGCCCCGCACCGCCCGGGCGGCCGGTGCCCAGCTGGCCCGGGACCTCTTCGCGCTGCTGGAGCAGCCCTCGTACGTGGTCGCGGCCCGTGCTCTGCGGGAGGAGGCCCGGTCGATGCCCGGCCCGGAGGCGGCGGTGGCGCGGCTGACCACCCGTCCCGAGGACATACGAAAGGCCCCTCACGCGTGGTGAGAGGCCTTCCGTATGTCGGTGCGCCGCCAGGGACTCGAACCCCGGACCCGCTGATTAAGAGTCAGCTGCTCTAACCAACTGAGCTAGCGGCGCCTGCTGACGTAGAAGACCTTAGCACCCGGGTCAGGCGAAGTGAAAATCGATATCTTTCGGCCCGCTTTCCGCCCGGATTCCGCCCGCCCTCAGCCCGGAAACAGGGCGGGTGCGCTGGTCACAGCCGTGTCGTCGGCGTCCGTACCGGCCGGGGCGGGCAGCGTGCGGGCCGCCCGCACACAGGCCCACAGCAGCACCTCGGGGCCGGGCAGCCAGGGGCTGCGGACGTCGGGGGCGACGAGCCAGCGGGGCGAGGGGGCGTCGTACGAGGCGATCTCCGCCGGGGGCTCGGGCTCCGCCGGGCCGGGGTCCAGGGGGTACAGGGGCGGCACGGTGACCGTGTCCCCCCAGCCGTAGCAGAGCAGCGGTGGTGCCGTGCCGCCCCACTCTTCCCAGCCGAGCAGCGCGGGCAGCCGCTGGGCCGCGCCCGGGGTGGCGAACAGCATGACCCGGCCGCCCTGGGCGGCCACCGGACCCGTGCCGGGGCCGTCGGTCCATAACCGGCTGACCACCCGGCGCCCGAAGAGCGCGTCCATGCTGACGACGTCGAACGCGGTGCCGCACGGCAGCGGGACCGAGATCGCCGGATGCTCCGCCCAGAGCGCGTGGACGCCGCGGGGGGACCGGCTGGCGGAGGCGAGCCAGTCGGCACCGGCCGGGGTGACGTAGGCGGCGGTGTGAAGTGAGTCCCGAGGCGTTCTGCTCATGTTTCTACAATTACCGTCAGCGGGGGAGGTGTCGGGGGATGCGGCAAAACCGGGACATGGCGCGGGGTGATGGGGTACCTTCCGCTCGCATATGCCCCCGGCGCGTGATCGCGGCAGGACGCCGCCCGTTCGTGGGGGTTTCTCGCACGGAGTACGCCCATCAGTCCGGCAGCTCGCCGCTTTGTATCAGTTCGCGACCGAACTCGATCATCTTTTTGGCGTAGTCCTCGGTCCACTCCGCCCGCTCGGCGATCACGGCGGGGGTCAGCCGGTCGAACCGTCTGGGGTCGGCGAGCTGCGCGGCCGCCATCGCCTGGAACTCCATGGCCCGGTCCGTCGCCGCGCGGAAGGCGAGCACCAGCTCGGTCGAGCGGGTGAGCAGTTCGCGGGGGTCCTCGATCGACTCCAGGTCGAAGAAGTGTGCCTCGTCCTTGACGGCGGCGGCCGGTTCGAAGAGCAGCGCGGCCGGTTTCATTCGCCGTGGCGCGGCGCTGTGCGGGCCTTGAGCCGCATCCGGCTCGGGCATGTGATCTCTCCTCCTGGGTCGTGAGACACGTTCGGTTCGCGGTGCGTCCTGCTCCCATTGTCGCGCGAGGGGCAAGACCGCCGCCCCCACCAGGGGTGTCTCCCCACCGGCCCCTCCTCCGAACCCAGCGCCGGGGCCCCGGCTCCGGCTCACGGCCAAGAGATCCCTAGGGGCGCCAGGAGACGCGGTGTTCGGCCAGGTGCGACAGGACCGCGTGGTTCGCCTCCCAGCCGTCCGGGAACTTCACCGTCACCCCCAGCTGCACCGGCTCCGTCGACGGATGCTCGTCCAGCAGCTCCGCCACCCCCGCCCGGCACACCACCACGCACGCATGCCGGTGGCGCGAGGCCAGCACGCACAGCCGGCCCGTCTCCAGGTGGAAGGCCGTCGCGTCGGGGCGGCCGGACAGCGGGTGGAGCACCACCGTCAGATCGAACTCGCGTCCCTGGAGTCGGTTCGCCGTATCCACGGTGACGCCCGACACCCCCAGCCCCGCCAGCGCCGCCCGCACGGCCGCCGCCTGGTCGCGGTGCGCGGTGCCGACGGCGATCCGGTCGGCCGTCAGCGGCACCGGCTCGTCGGCGCGCTCGCTGACCGCCGCGCCGCCCCGGTCCAGCGTCCGCCGGACCACCTGGGCCACGGCAGCCACCGCCTCCGGGTCGGTGCGCGGCGTACGGCGGGCCGGGAGCTCCAGCAGCCCCCACCCCGCGACGGCGGCCTCGTCCAGCACCCGGTCCGGCCCCGAACCGTCCGAGGGCACCCCGAAGCTCAGCCGCCGGTCGCCGTGGCCCGTGCCGCTGCGGAACGGCGTGTACGGATAGAACGCGTCCGAGACCAGCGGCGCGGCCGACGCGGGCAGCCGCCAGGACACCGGCAGCCGGTGCTGGGGAAGCCGCGGGTTGTGCGCCAGGAGCGTGGTCACCGCGCTCGCCGACGGGTCGTACGACAGCCCCGCCCACTGATCGGCGCCCACCACGCTGAACGGGTCGAGCTGCCCGGGGTCGCCGACGAACAGCGCCCGCTCGAAGAGCCCAGCGACGGCCAGCAGCGCGTCCGAGCGCATCTGGTACGCCTCATCCACGATCGCGTGGCTCCACGGCTCGACGTTCTTGACGTGCGCCCATTTCGCGGCCGTGGACACCACGATGCCGAGCCCGGCCAGATCGGCGACCTTCGAGGAGCAGCGCACCGCGGGATGGTCGTCGAGTACGGGGTCGTACGGATGCGGATCGCTGCTGTGCAACCGGCCGACCGGAAGGTCCGGGTCCGCCGTGGCGAGCCGGTCCACCAGGTCGTCCACCTGCGCGTTGGTCTGCGCGACCACCATCAGCGGCCGCCCGGCGGCGGCCAGCTCCCGGGCCGCCCGGACGACCAGCGTCGACTTGCCCGCACCGGGCGGGGAGTCCACGACGACACCGCGGTGCGTGCCGTGCAGCGTGTCGTGCAGGATCGCGTCGGTCGCGCGCGCGGCCGCGGCCGACGGGTCGAACGGCTCGCCCCTCCCCGTACGGGCCGCCCGGTCCGTGGCGATCACAGATAGTCCTCCTCGGTCACGGGGTCGGGGGCCTGATCGGGAGCGGCGGCGTCCGGCGGGCCGCCGTGGGTCCAGGGCGTGCTCTCGGGGTCGGGCAGGTCCGGGCCGCCGCGCGGGGCGTGCTCGAACAGCGTCCAGCACACCCGGTCGCCCGGCTCGGGCACCGAACCCGGCTCCGGCTCCTTGCCACGCCCCATCCCACCGGTCAGCCGGACCACCAGAACCCCCGGGGCGTCCTCCCCGGCGAACTCCCCGGTCTGCGTCCGGCCGTCGTCCATCAGCCGGTACAGCTTCATCCGCTCGGCCAGATGCGGACGGTCCTCGGTGCGCACGGTGACCAGCGGCCTCGGCCGCGGCACCTTCGCCTCCGACCAGGCCATCTCCACCTCGGTGACCTCGCCCGCGAACGCCTCCCCGGACAGCCGCCGCCCCGCCATGACCAGCGGATCGTCCAGCGCCTCCTGCGCGTCCAGCTGGGCCTGCGCCGTCTCGCGCGCCGCGAGCTTCTGCGCAGCCGTCACCGCGTCGTCCCGCTTCGGCTGGGGCGGTTCACCGGCCCGCAGCCGGTCCCGGTGGGCCGTGTACGACCAGCGGTCCCGCTTCCAGCGGTCCGCCACCCGCGCCCCCTCCGGCAGCTCCCGCAGCAGATCCACGCCCCGCCACAGCGCGTCCCAGGTGGGCCGCAGCTGGGAGGCGATCAGCTCGCGCAGCTCCGCCTCGGCCGCCCGCAGCCGCGCCTCCCCTCCGGCCACGCCGCCGGTCACCTCGGACCGCGCCGCGTCGTACCGGGACATCGCCGGGGCCAGCAGCTTGTTGTCGAACGCCGGATCGGTGGCGGGGCCCGCTGGCGGGTGGAGCAGCTGCCCGTCCTCGTCCCGCGCCGACTCGGTGTGCAGCGCCGCCTCCGCGCCCGGGATGCCCTCCGGCGGGTCGATCCAGGCCAGTAGCGACCCCAGGTGCTGATCTTCCAGGTTGCTCTGCCCGGTCGCCCAGTGGCGGCCCAGCAGCTCGGTCAGCGACAGCAGCAGCGAGGAGCCGGGCACCCGGGACCGCTCCCCGTAGTGCGTCAGCCACCGGCCGAGCAGCGGTACGCGCGAGGGCGCCGGGAACGGCGTCTCCGGGTCCTGCTCGGCGGTGCGCCGGAACCGCATCGACCGCCCCAGCAGCCGTACGAACGCCACGCCCGCACCGCTGGGCACCAGCAGCTGCGGCGCGTCCGAACACAGCTCGACCTGGACCGGCACCTTCTTCCCGGTCTCCGGATCGGTCTCCTTGCGCTCCTCCAGCTCGACGTCGTCCGCGTACCCCTCCAGGTACGGAAGCATCTCCTCCGCCAGCTCGGAGAGGAACGCGAACCGCAGATCGCGGTTGCGCGGCTGCGAGACGACCAGCAGCCGCGGCGCGTCCCGGTCGGTGCCCACCAGCGCCCCGAGCGGCGCGCCCGTCTCGCCCGCGGTGGTCAGCGGGACGAACGCCAGCGGCCGCCGCGACAGATGCCGGTGCCGCACCGTGGCGACGGGCCGCGCCCGGCCCTCCCGGACGGCCTCCATCCGGGCCAGCGTGGTGATCAGCGACATACCGCCTCCGCAGGCCGCGGGGCGAGGGCCAGGGCCTCGGCGCGCAGGGCCGCCGCGCGCCGCAGGGTGTCCACGGCCGGGTCGCCGGTCGGCGCCGGGTCGTCCCCGCCCTCCAGGGCGGCAGCGAGCACGGCCTCCACCGTGGTCAGCCCGCCCAGCTCGCCCCGGACGCCGCGACCCAGCGACTCGACGGCGCCGGTCGCCCGGGCCCGCGCCCGGCAGTGGAGGGCCAGCTCACAGGTGGACAGGCACTCGGGCGCGTACGCCGCGTCCACCGACTCGACCGCGGCGGTCAGCTCCTCGACGGGCCGGGTCGGGGTCCGGCCGTCCTCGGTGAGCCGCAGGTCGAAGGTGGTGCCCTCGGGGAGGGCGGCGGCGATCTCCTCGATCCGGGTGAGCCGGCCCAGCTGCCGCCGGGTCACGGCCAGCTGCTTGCGCACATCGACGAGTTCGGCGGTCGGCAGGTTGGAGAAGTCCTTGGGGCAGACGAGCAGCACCTCGTGCCGCACCCGGGCCGGGACACCGTCCTCCTTGCCCTCCGGGCCCTCCGTGACCTCTCCGAGGTGCGCCGCGACCCGCTCGAGGGCCAGGGCGTAGACGGCCGACTGCCGGGCCGCCGCGCCGACCTTGGCCGGGTCGGCGGCGCCGTCCACCATGGGGAAGGACTTGATCTCGATGACCGTCCAGGAGCCGTCGGGGTGCACCACGACCGCGTCCGGCTCCAGGAAGGCGGGGGAGCCCGCGACGTCCAGGCTCACCATCGGATGGTCGAGCAGCGCCCACCGCCCCGCCGCCGTGGCCTCCCGCAGCGCCAGCGCCGTACGGGCCGTGCGCCCCTGGGGACCGGCCGCGGTCAGATCGGGGGTAGCGGTGGTGTCCGGGTCGGGCGCGGCCGAACCGTCGGCCAGCCGCTCGTGCAGCAGCCGCATGAGCAGCGCGCCGCGGTCGGTCTTGACCCGTGCCTCGAAGGTGTTGCCGCGCTGGTGCGCGAACTGGGACTGGCCGAAGGGCGCGGGCGCCCCGAGCGCCCGCGCGAGCGCGCCCTTGTCGACCCCGGCGCCGTCGAGCAAAGCGCGGCGGCGGCAGCCGGGGTTGGCCGCCAGCGCGGCCAGCGCGCGGGCGTCCATCGGATGCGGAACGGCGGACGGGCCGCGCAGCTCAGCGAGCCGGTGCCGCAGCGCTGTCGGAGCCGCTGCCGCCCGCACCGGTGCCCCGGGCGCGGCCGGCAGCGGCACCGGCTTGCCGTCCGACGCCGTCGCCGCCATCCGTACGTTGCCTGTCCGCGCCCCTGCCCTGCTGTCGGGGGATCCGTTCCCGTTCACGGGCCGAAGTCTCGCACTTGTCACTGACATTCGCGGCCGCGCCGGGGTTTCCGACCGGGTTTCCGGCGGTGCCGGCATCGGTGGGGGCGTCGGCCGTACGGGCCGCGGCACCGGTCGCGGTGGCGGCGCGGGCCGGGCGGAAGCGCTCGCGGACGGTGTCCGCGAGCCGCAGCGCGGGCCGGGTCAGCAGCGCTCCGACCCCCACGGCGGCGGCACCGGCGGCCGCGTCGAGGAAGTAGTGGTTCGCCGTGCCCATCACCACGAGGGCGATGACCAGCGGATAGACCACGGCGACGATCTTCGACCACACCGAGCGCCCCTGCCACCACAGCGCTATGCCGCACCACAGCGCCCAGCCCACATGGAGGCTCGGCATCGCCGCGTACTGGTTGGTGAGCCCGCCCATGCCGCGCGGCGCGCTCGCCTCACCGCCCCACCAGCCGTACGAGCTGTACTGGGCCATCGTGTCGACGAAGCCCTGGCTCGCCTCCAGCAGCCGCGGCGGGCAGGTCGGCACCACGACGAATCCGATCAGTCCGATCATCGTGGTGATCAGCAGCCAGGTGCGGGCGAAGCGGTAGTCCGCGGACCGGCCGCGCTTCCACAGCCACACCAGGACCGCCGGGGTGGCCGCGTAGTGCAGCGACGCGTACACGAAGTCGGCCGGTATGCCTATCCAGGCGTGGCTGGTGAACACGTCGTTGAGCGGCGACTCGAAGTCGATGTTGAACCGCCGCTCGAAACGGAGGATTCCCAGGCCGTGTTCGACGGCCGTGGACACATCGCCTCGGCCCAGAAGCCGACCGCCCGCGTACGCGAGGTACACCACCGCGATCAGCGGCAGCTCGGTCCACCAACGGGGCCGGCTGCCCAGTGTCACTCCGGCACGGGGCGCGGTTTGGGGCATCCGGACGCTCTCCCAGTTAAAAGTCAGGCGGCCACAATATGGCGCGCGATCAACCGTACGGTGTCGTCGAGGCGGTCCCCGCACCGCCCCCGGGGACCCACGGCCCATGACCGCGCGAGGGAGAAGACGCCGGGAGTCCCCCCGAGGTTGCCTCTCGATCACGTGCGCGATGATGGATGGACGGCGGACGGACAGAGTTTTGTTCCCCAGGGCGCGCACAGCGCAGGTATCCGCGGGCGGCCGCGTGTCACGGCGCGCGGGGCGCGCGGCAGGCACGTATCCGGTGAAAGGCGACCCCCATGGCACCACGCATCCTCCTGGCCCGGCACGGACAGACGCGGTGGTCGCTCTCCGGCAAGCACACCGGCCGTACGGACATTCCGCTGCTGGACGAGGGGCGGCGCGGCGCGAAACTGCTCGGTGAGCGGCTGCACCAGGACCCGTGGGCGGGCCTGCCGGACGTCGAGGTGCGCACCAGCCCGCTCGTACGCGCCAAGGAGACCTGCGAACTGGCGGGCTTCGGGGACCGGGCGCAGGAGTGGGACGCCCTGCTGGAGTGGGACTACGGCGCCTACGAGGGGATGACCCCGGACGAGATCAAGGCGGCCCGCCCGGGCTGGCTCATCTGGCGCGACGGCGTCCCCGAGGGCGAGTCCCTGGCCGCGATCACCGCCCGGGCGGACGCGGTGGTGGAGTGGGCGCGCTCCGCCGACCGCGATGTGCTGGTCTTCGCGCACGGTCACATCCTGCGCACCCTGGGGGCCCGCTGGCTCGGCTACGACGCCTCCTTCGCGGCCCGCATACGCCTCGACCCCACGTCCCTGTCGATCCTGGGCTGGGCGTACGGCGAACCGGCCATCGAGCGCTGGAACGACACCGGGCACCTGGCCTGACGTCCAGCCACCACACCGGCCACGGCTGCTGGTCAGGCCGGGCTCTCCCGGCCGGTCTGCTGATAGCGGGCGAGGAAGTCGGCGACCACCGCGTTGCGGCCGTGCGGGCGCAGCAGGCGGGCGGTGTCCTCCAGCATGCGGCGGATCCGGGAGGACGTGACCTGGTTCAGCAGGCCCAGGGCGCGGTCCGCCGCCGCGGCGGCCGCCTCCGGCTCGCCGTCCGCGACCAGGTCGCTCGCCAGCTCCGTGGTGAACAGGGCGATGTTGCGGGTGAAGTGGGGCTTCTGGAGGGAGACCGCGCGGCGCGCGTGCTCCGCCGCACGCCCCCAGTCGCCCAGTGCCGACCAGCACTGCGCCTCCAGCCCCTCCAGTTCGGCCTCGCCGAAGAAGGTCATCCACTCCGGGTCGTCGTCGCAGGGGCCGCGGCCGAAGAGCGCCTGGGCGCGCAGCAGGGCCCGTTCGCAGCCGCCGCGGTCCGCCAGCCAGGCCCGGCCGCCCGCCTCGCGCAGCGCGATGAGCGACAGCAGCCGGGGCGAGGCGAGCCGCCGCGCGGCCCGCTGCGCGGCCTGGGCGGCACGCACGGCCTCGCGGGGGCGGCCCGCGTCGCGGGCCAGGAAGGCGGTGTTGCAGAACGCGTGGGCCTCCAGGGCCGGATCACCCGTGACACGCGCGGTGGCCAGCGCCTCCGCGTAGTGCGAGCGGGCGTCGGTGAGCCGCCCGGAGTCATGGGCGAGCCAGCCCACCGAGATGGCCAGCTCACCCGCGCCCGCGTACAGCCGCTCCGCGACGGAGCGGCTGTGGCCGCCCGCGTCGAGCAGCGTGTACGCGGCGCTCAGCGGGCGGGCGGTGTGGACGTAGAGGCTGTCCGCGCCGTGCCGGTCGTCCAGCAGCCGGATCCGGCGCACGGCCTCCTCCACGGCGGCCGCCTCGGCCTGCCCGGCCCGCCGGGGGGTCCGCACGGCCTCGGCGGCGGCCGCCGCCCCGCCGGCCATGAACGCACGCCGTAGCAGTTCGCTCTCCTCGAAGACGTCGATGCCGGCCGGGGCGCGGGGTTCGGGCTCCGGGCGGGGCGCCGGTACGGCGGCGGGCCCGACCGGGCGGCCCCGGACCGCCTCGCGCGGGGTGAACCCCAGGTCGGTGAGGGTGCGGCCGGGGAACATATGGCGGAAGACGCGCTCGTAGGCATAGTTGGGGCAGCGGATCGCCCCCGACTCGACGCGGCCGACATAGCGCGCGTCACAGGAGACCTGTTCGCCGATCTCGCGGGCCGCGCGCCGTACGGACGCCGCGAACTCGGCCGGTGAGAGCTGCCCGCGTAACAGCCGGAACGCGGTGTTCGGCCGGGGAGACGGAGAAGGCGACGATTCCGGAAGCGGCCTCATGGTGACCCTCCCTACGGTGCTGCCGTGTCGGCGGGGGAGAACCGTACCGGTTAAGGCGTTCCTGACATTGGGATGTTTCCGGCAATAAAGACAAGTCGCCTGCGATCTGCCATGAACTGCCATCCTTTACGGCGGCATTCGGCCGTAGCCGTTGACACTGCCGAGCGTTGAACCCTGTGCAACCCGATGAAGAGGGAGGCCGGAGTGGATATCAGCCGCTCGCGGACGACTGCCCAACATCACCCGCGCCAGGACTGCGATCTGGTCACCGTGCCCGCCCGCCAAGGGCTGGAGGCGGTGGACATCCTGCGCCGCGGCTGCGACGGCCTCGGCCCCGTGATGCACGACAACGCCTGCGACACCCTCGGCTTCCTGGTGCCGCCCGGCACCGCGGACGGCTGGGACATGCCGGGCAGCGCCTGCATGCAGACGGCCGGGCGCGGCATGCGGATAAGCGACGGCGGCGCCCCGGGACAGGCCGCTACCCACTGGCTGGTGCCGCCGGACGCCGCGTACACCGGGGCCACCGACCCCGCGGAGCTGCGGGCCGCGCTCGGTGAGGCGGCCCGCACGATCGAGGCCGTCGACCGCTGCCAGTAATCGCTGCTCAGGAGGGTGGCGGACCGGCTGTCGGTGGCCCGGCCCATACTGGGGCCCATGGCGAAAGGCACGAAGAAGCGAGCGGCGGCGCGCGGGCGCGCGGCGGGCCGGGGCCGCACCCCCGAGCCGATCACCGCACCCGTCGACGGGGGCCTCGCCGAGCTGGTGCCGGACCGTGACCGCCCGCGCGGCTGGACGCTGCTGCTGGACGGCAAACCGCAGTCCCATGTGGACCTCGACGACCCCGCCCACCTGGACTTCGAGTATCAGCGGCGGCTCGGCCACGCCGCCGATCTCGCCGCCCCGCCGGGGCGCCCGCTGCACGCCGTCCATCTGGGCGGCGGCGCCTTCACTCTCGCCCGCTACATCGCGGCCACCCGGCCCCGCTCCACCCAGCAGATCGTCGAGATCGATGCCGCGCTCGTCCAGTTCGTACGGCGTGAGCTGCCGCTCGACCCCGGCGACCGGATACGGGTGCGGGGCGCCGACGCCCGGGCCGGGCTCGCCAAGCTGCCCGAGGGCTGGGCCGATCTGGTCATCGCGGACGTCTTCAGCGGGGCCCGCACCCCCGCGCACCTGACCAGCGCGGAGTTCCTGGCCGAGGTCCGCCGGGTGCTGCGCCCCGGCGGGCTGTACGCGGCGAACGTCGCCGACGGACCGCCGCTGGCCCATCTGCGCGCCCAGATCGCCACCGCCCGCGCCGCGTTCGCCGAGGTGTGCCTGACCGCCGACCCCGCCGTGCTCCGCGGCCGCCGCTTCGGCAACGCCGTCCTGCTGGCCGCCGACCACGAGCTGCCGGTGGCCGAGCTGACCCGCCGCGCCGCCGTGGACCCGCACCCCGCCCGGGTCGAACACGGCCGCGCGCTCGCGGACTTCACCGGCGGCGCGGCCCCGGTCACCGACGCGACCGCCACACGGTCTCCGGCACCTCCGGCGGCCGTTTTCGACTGACCCGCGAAAATCTGTCGCATTCCACAGATCCGGTCGTGAGCCCCGGATCCGCTCGCTAGCGTGCCCCCCGTACACCACCCCCGACTACGTACGCAGGGCAGGCAGATGATGAGCCGCAGGAGCCGCCGCCGCACCGTGGGCCGGAGCACGATGGCGATCGGAGCGACCGCCGCCGTCCTCGTGGCGGGCGGGGCGGCGTTCGCGCTGAGCAGCGCGGTCGGCGGCGGGGAAGCGGTGGACGAGGCACCACCGGACATGGGGGCGGGCACGGGCACAGGACCGGGCACAGGTACGGGCCCGGGCACGGGACCGGGAGCCGCGCCGGGGACGACACCGGGCACGGCGCCGGGGACGGGATCGGAGAAGCCCCCCGTGGAGGCCGCGGACGCCCGCTTCGCCCCGTACATCGACACCTCGCTCCACGTCCCCTACGACATGGTCGCCACCGCGAAGAGGACCGGCGTGAAGGAGTTCACGCTCGGTTTCGTCTCCCCCGGCGGCGGCTGCACCCCCAAGTGGGGCGGCAGGACCGCCCTCGGCGGCGACAAGGTGGCCCCGCAGGCCGAGGCGCTGCGGGCGGAGGGCGGCGACATCCGTATCTCCTTCGGCGGCCAGGCCGGTTCCGAACTGGCCCTCGCCTGCTCCTCGGTGGAGGAGCTGACGGCGGCGTACGGCGAGGTCGTGGACCGGTTCAAGCTGACCAAGGTCGACTTCGACATCGAGGGCAAGGCGCTGAAGAACGCCGAGGCCAGCACCCGCCGGGCTCAGGCCATCACGGCGCTGCAGAAGCGGAACCCCGGTCTGGACGTCTCCTTCACCCTGCCCGTGATGCCCACCGGCCTCACCCGGGACGGCGCCGAGCTGGTCGCCGACGCCAGGGAGAACGGGGTGAAGGTCTCCGCGGTCAACATCATGGCCATGGACTACGGCACCTTCTTCGACGGCGACATGGGCCAGTACGCGATCGACGCGGCCACCGCGACCCAGAAGCAGCTCAAGCGCGCCCTGGGGCTGAGCGACGAGGCGGCGTGGAAGACCGTCGCCGTCACCCCGATGATCGGCGTCAACGACGTCAAGAACGAGATATTCACGGTCGACGACGCCGCACAGCTGGTGAAGTTCGCCAGGGCCAAGGGGCTGGCCCGGCTGTCCATGTGGTCCGCGACCCGCGACCAGCAGTGCGCGGGCGGCGTCCGGAAGTCGGCGTCGGCGATCTGCAGCTCGATCGAGCAGGACGCGCTCGCGTTCACCAAGGCGCTGGGCGGCTACCAGGGCTGAGCCGACACGCCCCGGCTAGTGGTGTGGGGTCTCCTGGTGCTCCCGGTACTCCTCGGCCGTCGGCTTGGCGATCTGGCCGCGGTCGCCGAAGTAGAAGCGGGACAGCCGCGTCCGCAGCCGCACCGAGCGGGACAGCTTCCGTTCGACCCCGGCCGCGTCCACGGCCGGTGGCAGCTCCAGGGGCTCGTACTGCTCGTCGGCCATCAGCGTGTACCGCTCGCCCGGTGACAGCGGCTCGTGCACCTCGATGTACTCGCCGTGCGGCAGCCGCTGGATGATGCCGGACTCGCGGCCGTGCAGCACCGTGTCCCGGTCGCGCCGCTGCAGCCCGAGACAGATCCGCCGGGTGGCGGCGAACACCACGGCCGGCACCAAGAAGAAGCCGATCCGGCAGGCCCAGGTGATCGCGTTGATCGACAGGTGGAAGTGGGTCGCGACGAGGTCGTTGCCGCCGCCGATCAGCAGGACCGTGTACAGGCCGATCCAGGCGGCGCCGAAGGCGGTGCGGGTGGGGGCGTTGCGCGGGCGCTGGTTCAGATGGTGTTCGCGCTTGTCGCCGGTGATCCACGCTTCGAGGAACGGGTAGAGCCAGATGATCAGCAGCACCGTCGGGAAGATCACGAGGGGGATGAAGACGCCGAGCACCAGGGTGTGGCCCCACAGATGGATCTCCCAGCCCGGCATCAGCCGGATCAGCCCTTCGGAGTAGCCCATGTACCAGTCGGGCTGGGCGTCGGTGGAGACCTGGTCGGGCCGGTAGGGGCCGTACATCCAGATCGGATTGATCTGGGCGATGCCCGCCATCAGGGTGGTGATTCCGAAGACGAGGAAGAAGAACCCGCCGGATTTGGCGACATAGACCGGCCACAGCGGCGGACCCACGATATTCATGTTCTTCTTGCCGGGGCCCGGGTGATGGGTGTGCTTGTGATACACGAGCAGAATCATATGGACGGCCAGCAGGCCGAGCATGATACCGGGGATGAGCAGCACATGGAGGGTGAAGAGGCGGGAGACGACGATCGTCCCGGGGAACTGTCCGCCGAAGAAGAAGAACGACAGATACGTGCCGACGATCGGAACCGACAGGATCGCGCCCTCCATGAAGCGCAGTCCGGTGCCGGACAGCAGGTCATCGGGGAGCGAATAGCCCATGAAGCCGTCGAACATGCCGAGAATCAGCAGTCCGGCGCCGGAGAGCCAGTTGATTTCGCGCGGCTTGCGGAAGACGCCGTTGAAGAACGTGCGCATCATGTGGGCGAGCATGCTCGCGATGAAGACCACGGCCGCCCAGTGGTGGATCTGCCGGATCAGCAGGCCGCCGCGCACGTCGAAGCTGATGTCCATCGTGGACGCGAACGCCTGGGACATGCGGATGCCGTTGAGCGGCGCGTACGAACCGCGGTAGACGACCTCGTTCATGGCGGGCTCGAAGAACAAGGTCAGATAGACGCCCGTCAGAATGATGATGACGAACGTGTACAGGGCGATCTCGCCGATCAGGAAGGACCAGTGGTCGGGGAAGACCTTCCGCAGATTGGCCTTGGCCATCTTGAAGAGGCCGACCCGCCCGTCGAACCACCCGGCGAGTGCCTCGCCCTTTGTGTCGCTCATATCTCATGCATTTACCAGCCCCGTCCGCCGTCCGCTCCGCCGGCCGGGCGTGTGGACCATGCCGTGATCCGTTCGGGGGAATTCCGGTTGCGAACGGGGCAGAAAGCGCGGCTCCGCCCACCCCCCAGGTTGGGCGGAGCCGCGGTCTTTTCCCCGGCCGAATCGATTACGCCTCCGGCAGTTCTCCGGTGCGGGCGACATCCGCGTACCAGCGCGCGCTGGCCTTGGGGATGCGGGCCTGGGTCGGGTAGTCGACGTAGACCGCGCCGAAGCGCTTGCTGTAGCCGTACGCCCATTCGAAGTTGTCCATCAGCGACCACAGGAAGTAGCCGCGCAGATCGACGCCGTCCGCGATGGCCCGGTGGGCGGTGGCCAGGTGGGCGCGCAGGTAGTCGATCCGCTCCGGGTCGTGGACCTGGCCGTCCGCGTCCGGCTTGTCGTCGTACGCGGCGCCGTTCTCGGTGATGTACAGCGGTACGCCCGGCGCCTCCCGCGTGTAGCGCATCAGCAGGTCGTACAGTCCGGTCGGGTCGACGGTCCAGCCCATCTCGGTGCGCTCGCCCGGCGTCTGGTGGAAGGCGACCCGCTCCGAGCCCGGCCAGGGGGAGTGGGCGCTGGCCCCGTGGCCGTCGTGCCGGGCGGGCCGGTCCCCGTTGTCGGTGGCGGCTGATACCAATGAGGGCGTGTAGTAGTTGATGCCGAGCGCGTCGAGGGGGTGCTTGATGACGGCCAGGTCGCCATCGCGGACGAAGGACCAGTCGGTGATAGCCGCCGTGTCCTCGATCAGGTCGCTCGGATACGCGCCGCGCAGCAGCGGCCCGCTGAACACCCGGTTGGCCAGCGCGTCGATACGGCGCTGAGCGTCCAGGTCGGCGGGGTCCTGGGTGAGCGGGCGGATCACGGCCGGGTTGAGGCTGATGGCGATCTGGGCGCGGGCCGGGAGGGCGGCCCGCAGCGCCTGGGCGCCGAGGCCATGGGCCAGGTTGAGGTGGTGGGCGGCGCGCAGCGGGGCGAGCCGCTCGGTGCGGCCCGGGGCGTGCACCCCGGAGCCGTAGCCGAGGAAGGCGCTGCACCACGGCTCGTTGAGAGTGGTCCAGTACTCGACGCGGTCGCCCAGCGCCTCCGCGACGATCCCGGCGTACTCGGCGAACCGCTCGGCCGTCTCGCGTTCCGGCCAGCCCCCGGTGTTCTCCAGCTCCTGGGGGAGGTCCCAGTGGTAGAGGGTCAGCACGGGCTGGATCCCGGCGGACAGCAGCTCGTCGACCAGGCCGCGGTAGAAGTCCAGCCCCCGCTGTACGGCGGGCCCGCGGCCGGTGGGCTGGACGCGTGACCAGGAGACGGAGAAGCGGTAGGCCGCGAGGTTGAGGTCGGCCATGAGCCGGATGTCCTCGCGGAAGCGGTGGTAGTGGTCGACCGCGACATCGCCGGTGTCGCCGCCGAGCACCTTGCCGGGGGTGTGGCTGAAGGTGTCCCAGATGGACGGGGTGCGGCCGTCCTCCTGCGCGGCGCCCTCGACCTGATAGGCGGCGGCGGCCGCGCCCCACAGGAATCCGGGCGGGAAGGAAAGGGTCATGGAAGCGCTCCCATGCGAGGTCGTGGTGCGGGGAGGGACGAGGGAGAGGGAGACGAATGCGGTACGGGCGGAGTGGCGGTGCGGGCGGGCGGCCCGGGCTCAGCCCTTGACCGCGCCCTGCATGATGCCTCCCACGATCTGCTTGCCGAAGAGCACGAACGCGATCAGCAGCGGCAGGGTGCCGAGCAGCGCCCCGGCCATGATCAGTGATTGATCGGGGGTATACCCACGGCTCAGACCGGTCAACGCCACCTGCATGGTCGGGTTGCCGTTCTGCGTGAGCGCGATGAACGGCCAGAAGAAGTCGTTCCACGACTGGACGAAGGTGAGCATCCCCAGCACCGCCATCGCCGGACGCGCGGCCGGGAAGACGATGTGCCAGATGATCCGCAAGCTGCTCGCGCCGTCCATCCGCCCCGCCTCGATCAGCTCGGTCGGCAGCGCCTGGGAGAGGTACTGCCGCATGAAGAAGACCCCGAAGGCACTGACGAGCGTCGGCACGATGACCGCCTGGAGCTGGTCGGTCCACTCCAGCTTGGCCACCATCATGTACAGCGGCACCACGCTGAGCTGGGGCGGCACCATCATCGTCCCGATGGTGAGCATCAGCAGGACGTTCTTGAAGCGGAAGCGCAGCTTGGCGAAGGCGAAGCCCGCGATGGTCGAGAACAGCACGGTTGACGCCGCGACCGTGCCCGCCACCACCGTCGTGTTGAGCAGCGCGGTGCCCATGTTGGCGCCGTTCCACGCCTTGTCCAGGTTGTTGAAGAGGTTGCCGCCGAACCACAGCGGAGGGGGTGTCTGGGCCAGCCGGGTGTTGGTGCGGGAGGCGGCGATGGCGGTCCACACCAGCGGGAAGAGCGAGCCGATGGTGAGCAGGGTCAGCACGGCGTAGGTGATCTTGCCGCCGTGCAGCTGTCTGCCCGCTCGGCCGCGGCCCCTTCCGCCCCGCGGAGCGGTGCGCGCGGGAGCTGCCGGATCGCGTGTCTGCCGGGAAGAGACAGTGGCGCTCATGGTTCTCCTCGTCTCCCTCACTGGCTCTTCCGCAGCCGTCGCGCGAACAGCGCGTTGGCCGCGGCGATCAGCAGCAGGATCAGGAACATCGTCCAGGCGATGGCGGAGGCCCGGCCCAGGTGCAGGTTCACCCAGCCCTGCTCGTACATGTACAGGCCGAGTGTCTGGTACTGGTGATCGGCGCCGCCGGTGGCCGTCCCGGCGGTGTTGAACAGCAGCGGCTCACCGAAGAGCTGGGTGGCCCCGATCGTGGAGACGACGACCGTGAAGAGGATGGTGGGCCGCAGCGACGGGACGGTGACATGCAGGAACTGCTCCCAGCGCGACGCCCCGTCCAGCGCCGCCGACTCGTACAGATCGTTCGGCACGGCCTGCATGGCGGCCAGGTAGATCAGCGCGTTGTAGCCGGTCCACCGCCAGATGACGATCGTGGAGACCGCGATCTGCGAGGTCCAGGTGCCGTTCTGCCAGTCGATGCCGTCCAGTCCGACCAGCCCCAGAGACCAGTTGACCATGCCGTAGTCACGCCCGAAGAGCAGCGCGAACACCAGCGTGGCGGCAGCGACGGAGGTGGCGTACGGGGTGAGGATCGCCACCCGGAAGAACATCGAGGCGCGCAGCCGGTAGTTGAGCAGATGCGCGATCCCGAGGGCCATCAGCAGCTGGGGAACGGTGGAGATCACCCCGATGGTGAAGGTGTTCCGCAGCGCTTTCCAGAAGAACTCGTCGTCCCACAGTCGGGAGTAGTTGTGCCACCCCGCCCACTCCATATGGGTGGGGCTGGTGAGCTCCACTTGGTGCAGCGAGGCCCACCCCGTGTAGAGCAGGGGGAAGAGGCCGAAGGCGGCGAAGAAGACGAAGAAGGGTGCGACGAAGGCGTACGGGCTCCATCGCAGATCCCAGCGGTAGCGGCGGCTGCGCCGGTCGCGACGCCGCTGCTCGGCCGGGTCGGGCGCCGGCGTGGTCGCGGCGCGCGGGGCCGCGCCCCCCTGCCCTGCGGGGGGCGCGGCCGTATCAGGGGTGAAACCGGAAGGTGCGGTCATGTCCGGGTCACTGGTCCAGCGCGTTGTCGTTCGTCTTGATCGCGGCCTTCCAGCCTTCGTCGGCGGACTTGCCCTGCTGCTCGACCTGGAGCAGGCCGACATCGGTGAAGTTCTGCTTGATGACGGCGTCCTTCGGGCCCAGGACCTGCGTCGGGCTTTGCTTCGCCGCCTCGGAGAAGATCTTGCCGATGGGCGCGTTGCCGAAGTACGGGAGCTTGGCGCCGGCCACCTGGGGCAGGTTGTACGCGGCCTGGGCGCTGGGGAAGCTCGCCTGCTTCTCGAAGAGCGTGGCCTGCTGCTCGGGCGCGGTCAGCCAGGTGGCGAGCTTGACCGCCTCGTCCTTGTTCTTCGCCGCCTGCGGCACCGAGAGGAAGGAGCCGCCCCAGTTGGCGGGCTTGGGGGCGGCGGCGACGTCCCACTTGCCGTTGTACTTGTCCCCGGCGTACTCCTTGATCTGGCCGAGCATCCAGGCCGGGCAGGAGACGGTGGCGAACTTGCCGTTGGCGAGCGCCTGCTGCCAGGGCTTGGTGAACTCCTGGAGCTTGGCGGAGAGTTTGGAGGCAGACGCGTCGGTCGCCAGCTTCCACGCCTCCTTGACGGCCGGGCTGTCCTTGTAGATGGGCTTCCCGCTCTTGTCGTAATAGACCTCCGAACTGCCGGAGACCGCCGCGTTGAACAGTCCGCCGGCCGAGTCCAGGAACGCGGCTCCGCCCGGCGCCTTCTTCGCGTAGTCCTTGCCGGCGTCGAGGTACTTCTGCCAGTCGCCCGCCCAGAGCTTGGAGACCGCGTCACGCTCGGTCGGGAGTCCGGCCTGCTGGAAGAGGTCCTTGCGGTAGCAGATCGCCATCGGGCCCACGTCCGTGCCGAGGCCGATCGTCTTTCCGTCCTTGGCGGTGGCCTGCGCCCACTTCCAGTCGAGGAAGTTCTCCTTTTTGACGCCTTCTGCCTTCGAAAGATCAACGAACTTGTCGGCCTGGGTGGTGGCGACCTCATTGATGTTGCCCACCTCGACCGCCTGGATGTCGGCGAGTCCACTGCCCGACCCGAGATGGGTGAGCAGCTGCGGGTAGTAGTTCGAGGCCGGGTCGATCACGTTCTCTTCGATCTTGATTTTCGGGTGCTGCTTCATGTACTCGGCATAGAGCCCGGCCTGTTTGAAACCCATGACGCCGTACGCGCCGACGGTGACGACCGTCTTGCCCTTGCTGTCTCCGCCGCCGGACGGGTTGTCGGCTCCGTCGTCGCCGTCGTCGGCGCATCCGCTGAGCAGTCCGGCCCCTAACGTGGCGATGGCCGCGAGGGCCACCGCTCTGCTGCGGTACGTACCAGTGATCCTGCGCATTCCGTCCTCCTAGCGCCCTGACGTACCGCTCCCGGCCAAAATGGGGGAATCCATGGGACTTTGAGATGCATCGGCACGGGCGGGCAGCGTGCGGGTTGTGTATGACTCAGGTACTGTGGGAGCGCTCCCAGGTTGATGTGTTGAAGGGTCGCGGGTCCCCGCTGGGGTGTCAAGGGACAGCGCGGGACAACTTCCGGAAACCGCACTGCTGTTGAATGTCCACCGCAGCCGCCCACGTGGGTGGATCTGCTGGGTACGGAGGCTGGAGGCGCGAGATGGCAGGAACCCGGCGGCATGGTGCGGGGCGCGGCAGGCCCACGCTCGAGGAGGTCGCGGCCCGCGCCGGCGTCGGCCGCGGCACCGTCTCCCGGGTGATCAACGGCTCGCCGAGGGTCAGCGACCGCACCCGTACGGCCGTCGAGCAGGCCGTCGCCGAACTCGGCTACGTACCCAACCGGGTGGCCCGCGCGCTGGCCGCCAACCGGGCCGACGCCGTCGCGCTCGTCATACCCGAGCCCGAGACCCGGCTGTTCGCCGAGCCGTACTTCTCGGACATCATCCGCGGCGTCGGCGCCGAGCTGGCCGACACCGACCTGCAGCTGCTGCTGACCCTCATCCGCACCCCCAAGGAGCGCCAGCGCTTCGCCGATTACCTCTCCGCACACCGGGTCGACGGCGTCCTGCTGGTGTCCGTCCACGCGGACGACCCGCTTCCGGACCTGCTGGAGCGCATAGAGATGCCCGCGGTGCTCAGCGGGCGCCGCTCGGCGCACGAGTCGGTGCCGTACGTCGACTCGGACAACACCGGCGGCGCGCAGTCCGCCGTGGAGCACCTCATCGGGCGCGGCCGCACCACCGTCGCCACCATCACCGGACCGCTGGACATGTACGTCGCCCAGTGCCGCCTGGACGGCTACCGCGCCGCGGTCCGGGCGGCGGGCCGGGAGCCGGAACCGGAGCTGATGGCGTCCGCCGACTTCACCGAGGAGGGCGGCCGCCGGGCGATGCGCCAGCTGCTGGAGCTGCGGCCGGGCCTGGACGCCGTCTTCGCCGCCTCGGACGTCATGGCCGCGGGCGCCCGCCAGGTGCTGCGCGAGTCCGGGCGGCGCGTCCCGGACGACGTCGCGCTGGTCGGCTTCGAGGACTCCGCCGTCGCCCGCCACATGGACCCGCCGCTCACCAGCGTCCGGCAGGCGACCGAGGAGATGGGCCGGGCGATGGTGCGGGTTCTGCTGGAGGAGATCGAAGGCCCCGCGGAACGCCCCTCCAAGCGCCCGCAGGTGGTGCTGCCGACCCAGCTGGTGCGCCGCGCGTCGTCGTGAGCACAAAGGGTCCCGCTCGCGTTCGCCTCGAACACGAGCGGGACCGGGCGGCGATGGGTTACAGCGCCGGGTAGGCGTTCTTCAGGAGCTGCTGGAACTGGGCCGAGAACCAGTGGCCCGACAGCGGCGCGTTCGGGAGCGCGCCGGACATGTTGTTGCCGTTGCGGGCGTTGCCCGTGTACGTCGGGTCGCACATCCGGTCGAAGCCCTTGCCCTCGTCGTTCGGGATCGAGGAGCTGGCGCCGTCCGACTCGCCCGGGGGCTTCATCCACACGTACGCGTCGATCCCGGCGGCGGGCGATGCCTTGGGCCGCTCACCGAGCCCGGCTCCGGACTGGTTGCACCAGTTGCCGACGTGGATGCGGCGGTCGTAGCGGCCGCCGTTGACATACGTGTCGACGTCGGACCTGGCGCCCGGGCCGGACGGTCGGGCGGCGCCGCCCCAGCCGTTGCGGGAGGTGTCGATGAGCGCGCCGACGTTCGACGGGAAGCCGACGTTCACCAGCTCCTGGCGGAAGGCCTGGGCGAAGGACAGCTCGTCGACGTAGCGGTTCCAGTCCACCCACTTGGACTGGCGGACCGTCGTCCCGTTGATGTTGTCGTTGATGGTGAAGTTGTTTTCCTTCAGGGCGCTGTAGTTGGCGGTGTTGACGATGATGCCGGCCACCTTGTCGACCGTGCTGCCCTCGGCGGTCGCGGCCTGCTTGATGATCTGGGCGGTGGGGTTGAAGTTGTCGTCCCAGCCGATCCAGCCGTGGTGGCCGGCGTCGACATAGTTGTAGACGTTTCCGACGGCGCCCAGCTTGTTGAGCGCGTAGCCGACGCCCTTGACGTAGTTGCCGTTGGCCTTCATGGTGTCGCACTCGGGGGTGGCGGTCGGGCGGCCGCTGGTGTTGGTGACCAGGTTCGGCAGCGAGTCGATCTCGACGGTGGTGACGATCCGCAGGTTGGAGTTGGCGTACTTCGACTCGCCCAGGATCGACGCGATCGGGTCGATGAACTGCGTCTTGTACTTGTCGATCTCCGTGGGGCCGAGTTCGCCGTTGGACGCGAGCGCCGAGCAGTCACGGCCGGGCAGGTCGTAGATGACGAGCTGGACCACGGTCGGCGAGCCGCCCGACTGCGACAGGGCGCGGTCGAGGTGGGCGCGCAGGCCCATCTTGCCGTTCGCTCCGTTGATCGCGGCGATGCGGTCCAGCCAGATGCCGGTGGGCTGGTTGGAGACCTTGGAGCCGCCGGGCTCGGCGGCCGCGTTGGCGGACCACTCCGGGTTGACGTACACCTTGGCGCCCGCGTACGGGTTGTCGACCTTCGCGGCGGCCTTGGTGGCCCCGTCGGTCTGGGCCGAGGCGGTGCCCGCGAGGGATCCGACGGTCAGGGCGGTGGCGGCCAGCAGCGCGCCGCCCGCGAACGCGGCGGCACGGGTGCGGGTACCGGGCTTACGGGAGGGTGGGGGAGGTGAGGTGATGCGGCTCATGACTGTCCTTTCAGGTGATCGCGGAGTCCGATGCCGAAAGCGGTCGGGGTGCCGTTGAAATCGCTGATGAGGGAGGGGCCGGAGGAACAGTCCCAGGTGTTCCAGGTCCAGCCGAGGTACGAGGCGCGCTTGGCGTCCAGCCAGGCCATGACGCGGTCGATGTAGCCGTGTGAGCAGGTGTTCTCGCCGATCTCGCCCGCCACGAACGGCACTTGGGCGATCACCGGGGCCAGCTGCTCGTTGAAGCAGCTCTCGCTGGAGCAGGTGTTGAAGTTGTACGTGTGCCAGGCGGCGGCGAGGTTGCCCGCCGGATCGCTCGGCTTGTACGTCAGCCACTGGCGCATGTCGTTGGAGTAGGCGAGGCCGCCGAGCAGGATCACGTTCCGGGCGCCGGCGTTCCGTATCGCGGTCACCAGGCTCTGCATGCCGGCGACCTGGTAGTCGATGCCGGGGCAGCTGCCGCCGTCCCGCCAGCACTTCCACGCCGCCGTGAGGTCCGAGGTGGCGCGGTCCGGGAACGGCTCGTTGAACAGGTCGAAGACCACGGCCTGGTCGCCCTTGAAGGTCTGGGCGACCGAGGACCAGAACGCCGGGGTGTACTGGGCGTCCGGCATCGGCTTCTGGCAGGTGGCGTACTCGGTGTCCGGGCAGTGGGCATCGCCGCCGCTGTATTTACCGTGGCTCCAGTGGAGTTCGAGGATCGGCGTGATGCCGTTGGCCTCCAGCCGGGTCACGAACTCCTTGACCGCGTTGATGTACGTGGCGCCGCGGTACGCGGAGTCGATGTGCGACAGCCCGAGCCAGCACTCCTCGTTGAGGGGGACGCGGACCGCGTTGGCCTTCCAGCCCGCGATGGCCTTGACGGACGCGTCGTCCACCGGCCCGTCGAAGATGCCCCGGCCCTGGACGCACATGAACTCGGCCCCCGAGCGGTTGACCCCCAGCAGCCGCCGGGTGGCGCCCTTCTCGTCCACGAACGCATTGCCCGAGACGCGCAGCTTCGGCGGTGTGCCGCCCTGGCCCGGCGGGGGGTCGGTCGGGTCGGTGGGGTCCGTCGGGCCGGAGCCGCCGTCGCACGCCACGCCGTTGAGTTTGAACGCGGAGGGCGCCGGGTTGGACCCCGACCGGGAGGCGGTGAATCCGGCGCTGACGCTGCCGCCCGTCGCGAGCTTCCCGTTCCAGGAGGCGTTGACCGCCGTCACCGTCGTGCCGGACTGCGACCAGGTGGCGTTCCACCCCTGGCTCACCTTCTGCCCGCCGGTGAAGTCGAAGGTGAGGGTCCAGCGGTCGAGTGCGGCCCCGTTGTTGGTGATCGTGACGTTGCCCTGGAAGCCGGTGTCCCACTGGTTGGCGGCGGTGTACGCCACGGTGCAGGCCGCGGCAGACGCTCTGGGCATCGTGGGCACCGCGGCGGCAGTGCCCGCCATGCCCGCGACGGTGAGTGACGCGGCGGCCGCCAAGGCGTAAAGGCGCGGTGGTGCTCGCATGGAGCGACTCCTCGGGTGCACGCGCCGTCCCGTGCGGCGCTGACTGCTGGAACCGCTCCCACTGGTTGAGCTGACGGTAGCGCCAGAGGCGTACATGTCAACAGAGGCGTTCACAGATTTATCGGTCGAAGAGTTCGACCGGCCCATCCTGTTCAAAGACTTGACACTTCCTCAGAGGGAACGGACGCTTGGGAGCGCTCCCACTGGTTCGCACACCCCCTCATTTCCGAACCCGCGTGGAGGACCCCCATGCGCGTACAGCGAGGCTCACCCTTGTCAGGAGCGCGTCGGCGGATGAGGCGGCTGGTGACCGCGCTGGCCGCAGCCCTCTCGCTGCCCGTGGCCATGACCGCCGCCGGCGGGGCCGCCCCCGCTCATGCCGACGCCGCCGTGCAGTGCAACGTCGACTACAAGACCAACGACTGGGGCTCCGGCTTCACCGCCGATCTCACCATCTCCAACCCCGGCACCGAGGCCATCAACGGCTGGACCCTGACCTACGACTACGCGGGCAACCAGAAGCTCGGCAACGGCTGGAACGGCACCTGGTCGCAGTCCGGCAAGACCGTCACCGTCAAGAACGCGGCCCACAACGCGAATATCGCGGCCGGCGGCAACGTCACCACCGGCGCCCAGTTCAGCTACAGCGGCACCAACGCCGCGCCCACCGCCTTCGCCGTCAACGGCGTCACCTGCCGCGGCGCCCACCAGCCGCCGATCACCGTCCTCACCAGCCCCTCCCCGGGCGCCGTCTACACGACGGGCGGCACCGTGCCGATGGCGGCCACCGCCGCGGCGGCCGACGGCGCGACCGTCACCAAGGTCGAGTTCTACAGCGACACCAAGCTGCTGGGCACCGACACCACCTCGCCGTACACCTTCGACTACGCGGATGTCCCGGCGGGCGACTTCTCGCTGTACGCCAAGGCCTACGACAGCCAGGGCGCGTCCGCCGAGTCCAGCCCCGTCGGCATCCATGTCGCGGCCGGTCCGGCGCTGGTCGCCAGCCCCACCCAGCTCGGCGTGGAGCAGGGCAAGACCGGCACCTTCGGCCTCCGGCTGTCCACCAAGCCGTCCGCCGACGTCACGGTCACGGTGGCCCGCACCTCCGGCA
This sequence comes from Streptomyces sp. NPDC007983, assembly GCF_042958345.1. Classification (NCBI taxonomy): domain Bacteria; kingdom Bacillati; phylum Actinomycetota; class Actinomycetes; order Kitasatosporales; family Streptomycetaceae; genus Streptomyces; species Streptomyces sp. NPDC007983. Next base: position 234,911 of record NZ_JBIBJI010000010.1, on the reverse strand, counting down.
ACACGGGCCTGACCGTCTCCTCCGGTGGCAGCCTCACCTTCACCCCCGCCAACTGGAACACCGCGCAGCAGGTGACGGTTGCCGCCTCGAACTCCGGCACCGGCTCCGCGACCTTCACCGCGACCGCCTCCGGGCACACCAAGGCCGAGGTGACCGTCACCCAGCTGGCCGCGGCGAAGACATACGACGCCCGCTTCCTGGAGCTGTACAACAAGATCACCGCCCCCTCGGCGGGCTACTTCTCGCCCGAGGGCATCCCGTACCACTCCGTGGAGACCCTGATCGTCGAGGCGCCCGACCAGGGCCATGAGACGACGTCCGAGGCGTACAGCTATCTGATCTGGCTCCAGGCGATGTACGGCAAGGTCACCGGCGACTGGGCCAAGTTCAACTCCGCGTGGGACACCATGGAGAAGTACATGATCCCCACCCACGCCGACCAGCCGACCAACAGCTTCTACAACGCCTCCAAGCCCGCCACCTACGCGCCCGAGTGGGACCAGCCCTCGCAGTACCCGTCGAAGCTCGACGGCAACGTCTCCGTGGGCCAGGACCCCATCGCGAGCGAGCTGAAGAGCGCGTACGGCACCGACGACATCTACGGCATGCACTGGATCCAGGACGTCGACAACACCTACGGCTACGGCAACGCGCCCGGCAAGTGCGAGGCGGGCCCGTCCGACACCGGTCCGTCCTACGTCAACACCTTCCAGCGCGGCCCGCAGGAGTCCGTCTGGGAGACCGTGACCCAGCCGACCTGTGACGGCTTCAAGTACGGCGGCAAGAACGGCTACCTGGACCTGTTCACCGGCGACGCCTCGTACTCCAAGCAGTGGAAGTTCACCAACGCCCCCGACGCCGACGCCCGCGTCGTCCAGGCCGCCTACTGGGCCTCGGAGTGGGCCAAGGCGCAGGGCAAGGGCGGCCAGATCTCCGCGAACATCGCCAAGGCCGCCAAGATGGGCGACTATCTGCGCTACGCGATGTACGACAAGTACTTCAAGAAGATCGGCAACTGTGTCGGCGAGACCGCTTGCCCGGCGGGCAGCGGCAAGAACAGCTCCAGCTATCTGCTCTCCTGGTACTACGCCTGGGGCGGCGCCACCGACACCTCCGCGGGCTGGGCATGGCGCATCGGCTCCTCCCACGCCCACGGCGGCTACCAGAACCCCATGGCGGCCTGGGCGCTGAGCAATTACGCCGACCTCAAGCCGAAGTCCGCGACCGGCGCGAGCGACTGGTCCACCAGCCTCAAGCGGCAGCTGGAGTTCTACCGCTGGCTCCAGTCCAGCGAGGGCGCCATCGCGGGCGGCGCCACCAACAGCTGGCAGGGCCGCTACGCCACCCCGCCGGCGGGCAAGTCCACCTTCTACGGCATGTACTACGACGAGGCGCCGGTCTACCACGACCCGCCGTCCAACCAGTGGTTCGGCTTCCAGGCCTGGTCCATGGAGCGCGTCGCCGAGTACTACAACCGGACGGGCGACGCGAGCGCCAAAACGGTGCTCGACAAGTGGGTGAAGTGGGCGCTGTCCAAGACCACCATCAACCCGGACGGCACCTACCAGTTCCCGTCCACCCTCCAGTGGTCCGGCCAGCCCGACACCTGGAACGCCTCCAGCCCCGGCGCCAACACGGGCCTGCACGTCACCGTCGCCGACTACACCAACGACGTGGGCGTGGCCGCCGCGTACGCCAAGACGCTGTCCTACTACGCCGCCAAGTCCGGTGACACCTCGGCGAAGAACACCGCCAAGGCGCTGCTCGACGGCATGTGGGACCACTACCAGGACGCGCTGGGCATCGCGGTCCCCGAGTCCCGCGCCGACTACAACCGCTTCGACGACCCGGTCTACGTCCCGAGCGGCTGGACCGGCACCATGCCCAACGGCGACAAGATCGACTCCGGCTCCACCTTCCTGTCGATCCGCTCCTTCTACAAGAACGACCCGGCCTGGTCCAAGGTCGAGGCGTACCTGAAGGGCGGCGCGGTGCCGAGCTTCACGTACCACCGCTTCTGGGCCCAGGCGGACATCGCCCTGGCGATGGGCTCGTACGCGGAACTCTTCGAATAGCGGCTACGGCACCACGGCGGGGCTCCCGGCGACGGGGGCCCCGCCGCGGTGCCCGGCCAGCGCCGCCTCCAGCCGCTGGATGTAACGGTGCTGGAGGCGGGCGGTGCGCTGGAGCGACAGCACCGCCCGCAGGAAGCCGTCCATGTCGGCGGCCCGGGTGAGGATGTCGTCCGGCATCCGCTCGTCGGCCTGCCCCCGGGGGTCGAGCACCGCGTGCGCCCAGGCGCGGGTGACCGGCTTGAACATCCCCGGGTGGTTGGCCACGATCCGCGCCCGCACCGCCAGGTCGTTCTCGGCCGCCTCCACGTGCAGTCCGTCGTCCTTGTTGCGCGCGCCGAACAGCGGTTCGTGGAGGTGGTGGGCGGTGAAGCCGCGCTCGGCGCAGGCGATCCAGAAGTCCCAGTCCTCGCCGGCGCGCATGGACTCGTCGTAGCCGCCGACCGCCTCCCACACCTCGCGGCGGTAGAGCGAGCAGTAGAACATGATCAGTCGCTGGAGGAGCAGTTCCGGCCGGTACGCGGGCAGCTCCAGCACCTGCGCGGCCAGGTCCTCATCATCGGTGAACGCCGAGACATCGGTGGAGGCGATCGCGATGTCCGGGTCCTGGTCCAGCACGGCGACGGTCTTCTCCAGCATCGTCGGCGCGATCACGTCGTCGGCGTCCAGCGGCAGGACGTAGCGCCCACCGGTGGCCGCGATACCGGCGTTACGGGCGGCCGAGACCCCCGCGTTGGCCTGCCGCAGCAGCCGGATCCGCCGACCGGGATGACGGGCGATCAGGGACCGGGCCACCTCCGCCGTGTCGTCCGGACTGCCGTCGTCCACGATCATCATCTCCCAGTCGTCGTACGTCTGGGCCACCACGCTGGCCACGGCCTGCGGCAGATAGCGGCCGTAGCCGTGGCAGGGGATCACCACCGAGACCGCGGCACCGGGGAGATCCACCTCCCCGGTGCCGCTGCCCGCGTCGGCCGTGGGCAGCGGCATCAGGCTCCGAACGGGCTGGAGGCCGTGCTCGACGGGGTGTCGACGGCGATGTTGGCGCACTGCGGCTGCCGGGCGGTGATCGGGACGACGACCACATTGGCGGCGTGGCCGGCGCTGGAGTCGCACTGGTTCTGCTGCGCCACGCTCTTCAGGTCGCCGAAGATGCGCGCGAAGTTCAGGCAGTCGACGCCGGCGCCGACCCCGGCGAGCGGGGAGCCGGCCGCGGTGTCGCAGTCGTTGAGCTGCCGGATGTCGTTGCCGGGGACGCCGGGAGCGCCGGGAGCGAGCGCCGTGGCGTCGATACCGCCGCCGAAGGCGACCGCGCCGGCGGTCGCCGTCACCAGGGCGGCCGTTTTGCCGATGTTCACCGAAAACCTCCTCGAGGACTCGCCGCGGGGACACCCGCGGGCAGCTGTCCAACGAGCCCGGAGGGAGGAGGCGGCGGAAGCACCTGCGGCTTCACCTGTCCGGAGCAGCGAACGCCGGCGCGGGCTCCGGCTCCGGCCCCCGGTCAGCCCAGCGAGGACAACGGCACCGAGAACAGCACCCGTTCGGGCACCACCCGGTCCTCCCAGCCGCTGGACGCCGGGTCCTGCCACTTCCCGTTCGCGTCGGCGGCCCATTCGGTCACCGACCACACCGTCTTCGTCTGCCACCACAGCGACATGGACTCCGAGTGCTTGGCCCAGCACGCGATGGCCGGACTCGTACCCGAACAGCTCGTCGAGGCGGCCCCGTCCGCGTCCTGGCGCCACATGATGCCGTGCTGGCCGGGCCCGCCGCGTGCGCTGGGCACGTACCAGGTGTTCTGGTACGACAGCGCTCCCTGGACGCCGACCGCCTTCGTCTCGTACGCGTCCGCGGCGGCGGCCTTCTTCGCCCCGCTCACCGCCAGCGGCATGTCGTTCGTCACCGGCGCGAGGTCGTAGCGGAACAGCCGCGCGGGCTCCGTACCGCCCGAGGAGAACCATTCGTTCGCCACGAGGCGGTTCGGGGTGCTGGAGCGGTCCAGCGAGATGGAGGCGAAGCAGGGGATCGCGTCGTCGTTCGCCGACGAGCACTTCCCGTTCAGGCTGTACGAGCCGATGGCGGGCATCAGGTACTGGTAGCCGTGCGCCGAGTACCCGCCGTCGACCTTGCCGATCTCATGGCCGTTCTTCGTGGCCTGCAGGATGTGCTTCATCGAGAAGACGAACAGCGCGTTGTTGTGCGCGTCGCCGTTGGACGCGGTGACGATCAGCTTGTCCCCGTACCAGACCATGCCGCCCAGGTGCGAGCCCAGCTTGGCGAAGTTCGCGCCGCCCTCGGTCGGCACCGCGAGGAGCACCCAGCGGTACTTCAGGGCTGCCGGGTCGCCTGCGTCGATGAAGGCGACCCGGGCGAGGGCCTGGTCCTCGTCGGGCTCGGACGGGTATTCCTCGTTGAGGTGGTCGTTGTGCGTCCAGCCGGACAGGATCACCTTGTTGGTGCCCCACACGCCGTCGTCGTCCGCGTCCCCGGAGGAGGTGACGGACTGCGGCAGCCACTGCTGGGTCAGCGCGTCGCCGTCGTCGAAGCAGTATCCCGAGGCGGCCTGCGGTTTGATCGGCAGCGCGGCCTTCTCCGAGGCGCGGCACCCCGAGTCGGTCCTGGTCATGGGGTGGTTGGCGCTCTTCAGCACCGCGTCGACGCCGATGTTGGGCAGCCGCGAGTCCAGCTCGGCGAGGGTGTCCGGCGACACCGTGTTCTCGGTGAGCGTCAGCTTCGCCAGCTCCGCGGAGGTGGTGAGCCGCTTCAGCGCACCGGGGTTGTCGGCCACGGCGGCCTGTGACGCAGCGCCCGTGAACAGCGTCGCACCGGCCGCGACCACCGCCGCGACGGCCGCCGGCCAGGTCATCCGGCGGCGTAACGCACCGCGCCGGGTCTTCTCTGCTCTCCGCATGGGAGCCTCCCGTTTCGTGTCAGGCCGAGGGCACCGCCCTCACCCGTAGACCTGATCTTCGGCCCTTTCCCGGCCGTACGGAAGATCCGCGCCCCCGGCGATCGTCAGGCCGGGGCCGACGCGCCGTACACGCTGCGCACGTTGTCCCTCGGCCGCGGCCGGGTCTTCCCGCACGGCCCCGCCGCGAAGGCGCGCAGCAGGTTCTCGGTGGTGCGGGTGACGAAGGCGCGGGTGCGGGCGTCCATGCCATGGTTGCGACCGTTCTCCCGGGTCCCCGCCATCAGCGCCTCGACCCAGCGCATCGTCCCGCTCGCGAAGACGCCCGCCCCGCTGTCCACGGTGTAGTACGCGGAGTCGGAGTGGCTGTGCCTGCCCCGGCAGACCAGCGGCGAGTGGGCGATGATCTCCAGCGGCTCCGGGGTGGGGTCGCCCGGGGTGACCCGGTCGTACTCCACGCCCACCAGATGGTCGAAGGCGGTCCCGCGCTCCACCCCCGTCCCCTCGAACAGCCAGTGGCCGTCCTCCAGGACGACATAGGGCGCGTCCGTCGGGTAGCCCTCGTACATCACGCCGAGCAGCGACGACTCCGGAGCGGGCGCCGGGGGCAGCCGGAAGTCGGTGGTCGCCATGTCGCGGTGGGCGACCAGATAAGGGTCGTCGCGATAGGCGGTCTTGTAGCAGACCACGGTGCGCCCGGCCGCCCCGGTCGGCCCCGGCGCGAGCCTGATGCGGCGGAAGCAGGCGTTCGCGCCGAGGAAGGCCAGATTGGTCCCGGCGTCGCGCGCCCGCGTGACGTGCGCCCGCTGCTCCGGCGTCCAGTACTCGTCATGGCCGAGGGAGAGCACGGCCGTCGCCCCGTCGAGCACGCCCGGGTCCAGGGCGACATCCACCCCGGTGGTGTACGCCAGCGGAATCCCCAGCCGCTCGGCGAGCACCACGGCCGCCCGCTCGTACACCAGGAACTTCTCGGCCCCGTTGCCCGCGTACGGCCGGTCGAAGCTCACCGCCAGCGAACGCGTCCCGTACGCGCCGTCCTGTCCCTGGTAGAGGCTGAACCCTCCCCAGGTGTTGTACGCCTGCCACGTCGCCGCCGCATGCATCAGCAGCGTCCGGCCGCGCGCCCGGCGGGAGCGGACGACGATCGGCACGTACCGCTGATGGCCGTGGTCCGAGTCCAGCCGCAGCAGATACGCGCCCTCGGGCCAGCCGGTGGTGCCGATGGTGAGGGACCGTCTCCAGCCCGCCACGACCGTACGGGTGCCGGTGATGAACTCCGAGGGGCCCTGCCGCACTCCGCCGACCCGCCCCGAGCGCCACACCAGCCGCGCCTGCGCCCCGCCGTACCAGCCGACCCGGTAGGCCGAGACCCGGAAGCCGGGCGCCGTCGTCGATACGTACAGCCCGAACTCCTCGCCCGGCACCACGCTCACCCGGTCCGCGTATCCCTGGACCGCGGCGGCCGGTCCGAGGGACCGGACGCGCCAGTCGGGGCTGCCGGGCCGGGCCCGTTCGGCCGCCTCGCGCGCGCGGCGCGAGGCACGGGCCCTGGGCGCGGGCCGTTCCTTCCGGTCCGCGTCACAGCCCGCCGCCGTGGCCCCGGCCGCCACGGCGGCGGCTCCGAGGAAGTGCCTTCGGTCCACGGCCCCATCGTCCGGGGACGCCCGCCGGCGGGCGAGCCGGAGTCGCCCGTCCGGGGCCTCGCGGGGTGCGCTGACGCTCCCCGGGCCGCAGCGTGGAGCCATGACCGAGAGCGAGAGCCCGCGCGTCACCCGGCCGACGATGGTGGTGCTCGGCGTCCAGGAGGGCGATCCCCCCTACCGTCTGGTGGAGGTGGCGGGGGAGCTGGTCGGCAAGGCGCACTCGGTCCTGGACATCATCGGACTCGCCCGTCAGCTCGGCTTCGACGACATCGACCTGGACGACCCGGATGTGGTCCGCTGGGTCGGCGGCGACAAGTTCACCTGGACCCCCTGGTGGCCCCGCCACCCCCCGAAGCGGGAGCATCCCGCCTGAGCGCGGCGGCCGGCTCCGGATCGCTCCTCGACGCGCGGCCCGGCAGGGCGGCGGTGAGCAGCGCCCCGAGCGCCGCGACCGCCGCGAGGACGGCCAGGGCGGGCCCCATCGCGGAGGCGAAGGCCCCGCCGCCCGGCAGGCGCAGCAGCATCGTCGCGGCGGCCACCCCCAGCGTCGGCCCGATGTTCATGGCGGTCTGCTGGAGCCCGCCCGCCACCCCCGCCTGCTCCAGGGACGCGTGGTGCACGATGACGGCCGTCGCGGTGACCATCACGGTGCCGAAGCCGGCCCCGATCGTGAAGAAGCAGCCGCCGATCTCCAGGGCGGTCGCCGCCCGGTCGAGCCGGGAGAAGAGCAGGATGCCGAGCGCGACGAGGACCATCCCCGTGCCCGCCGTGCGCCGCGGCCCGTACCGGCGCAGCAGGACGGCCGAGACCGGCGCGCCCAGCACCATCGTCGCGGCCAGCGGCAGCACCCGCAGCCCGCTCTCCAGCGGGTCCAGGGCGAGGACGTCCTGAAGGAAGTACGTGCCGACGAACAGCGCCCCGAACAGCGCCGCCGACGCCGTCACCAGCACCCCCAGCGCCGAGGCGACCGTCGCCGAGCGCAGCACGCCGGGCGGCACCAGCGGGCTCGGCGTACGGCGCCCGTGCCGTACGAACGCGCCCCCGGCGGCCGCCGTGGCGAGGAACCCGAGCGCGGTGGCCGCCGTCCACCCGGTCTCCGGTATCCCGGCCAGCGTATGGACCAGGCACACCAGGGCCAGCGCCAGCAGACAGGCGCCCGGCAGGTCGAGCGCCACGCCGGTGCGCGGCCCGTCCGCAGGGAGGCGTACGACGAGCGCCAGCACGCCGACCACGACCGCGGGGGCCACGCTCAGGAAGAAGACCGACCGCCAGCCGAACTGCGCGGCCAGCGCCCCGCCCACGATCGGCCCGGCGGCGGCCGCCACCCCGATCCCGCTGGTGCGCAGCGCGATCGGCATCCCGAGCCGGTCCCGTGGATACGCGGCGCGCAGCATCCCCAGGGTGGCCGGCTGGAGCAGCGCGCCGAACACGCCCTGCGCGACCCGCAGTCCGATCACCCAGCCGATACCCGGCGCCACCCCGATCCCCGCCGACGCGGCGGCGAAGCCCAGCGTGCCGACGGCGAACACCCGGCGATGGCCGTACCGGTCGCCGAGCCGCCCGGCGAACACCAGCAGGCCGGCGACGGCGATGAGATAGCCCGTGCTGGTCCATTGGACCTGTACGAGCGAGGCGTGCAGATCGCGCTGCAGGGCGGGCTGGACGACGGTCAGCACGGTGCCGTCGAGGGCGACGATCACGGCGCCGGTGATGCTGCCGACGAGGGTGATCCGCTGCCGCGTCTTCACGCCGTCCCCAGATGGGCGTCCATCGCCGCCCGCAGCAACGGCTCGACGTCCTCCGTACCGGTCGCGAGCTGGAGGCTGCCCCATTGCCGCAGTTGCGCGATGCCGTGCAGATTGGCCCACAGGGCCCCCGCGACGACGCCCGCCTCGGCCTCGGGACGCACCCGGCGCACCAGCCCCACCAGCAGCTCGAACAGCGGCAGGCTGGTCTCCCGCAGCCCCAGCCGGTTGCTCTCCAGCAGATCGTGACGGAACATCAGCTCGAACATGCCGCGGTTGGCCCGCGCGAATTCCAGATAGACCCGCCCCAGCGCCATCACCTGCTCCCGGGGCCCCCGCCCCTCGCCCTCGCCCTCGGCGGCCGCCGCGGCCTCCCGGGCCAGCGCTTCGAATCCCCTCCGCGCGATGGCCGACAGCAGCGACAGATGCGTCGGGAAGTAGCGCCGCGGGGCCCCGTGCGAGACCCCGGCCTGCCGCGCGATCTCGCGCAGCGACAGGGCCGATACGCCCTCGCGGTCCACCAGCTCGACGCCCACGTCGACCAGTCGGGCCCGCAGGCCCGTGTCCTCTTCACTCATAGACAGTGTCTACCAGCGGTGAGTAGACACTGTCTATTGTCAACCATGGGTTGACACTCCCAGGAGCGTCAACCCATAGTTGACACATGACGAACTCGAACCCCGAGCGCATGACGAATCCCGTACGCCTCGACGACCTGATCGAGGCCATCAAGAAGGTCCACACGGATGCCCTGGAGCAGCTCACCGACGCCGTCCTGGCCGCCGATCACCTCGGCGAGGTGGCCGACCACCTGATCGGTCACTTCGTCGACCAGGCCCGCCGCTCGGGCGCGTCCTGGACGGACATCGGCAAGTGCATGGGGGTCACCCGGCAGGCGGCCCAGAAGCGCTTCGTCCCCAAGGGCTCCGCCGCCCCGGACCTCGACCCCAGCCAGGGCTTCACCCGCTACACCCCGCGCGCCCGGAACGTGGTGGTCTCCGCGCAGAACGAGGCCCGCGCCGGCACCCACGCCGAGATCCTCCCCGCCCACCTCGTCCTCGGCCTTCTGGCCGAGCCCGAGGGCCTGGCCGCCAAGGCGATCCTCGCCCAGGACGTCCAGCTGGACGCCGTCCGTCAGGCCGCCACCGCCACCCTCCCGCCCGCCGCCGACTCCATGCCCGCGCTCGTCCCCTTCGACGCGGGCGCCAAGAAGGTTCTTGAGCTCACCTTCCGCGAGGCCCTGCGCCTGGGCCACAACTACGTCGGCACCGAGCACATCCTGCTGGCCCTCCTCGAACACGAGGACGGCTCCGGCGTCCTCGCGGACCTCGGCATCGACAAGACCGGCGTCGAGGCGACCCTCGCCCGGATGCTGGAGCAGATCCAGGCGGCCTTCCCCGAGAAGGAGGCGTAATCCCCCGTGCGACCCGACTGCCCCGCGCCCGCGGGGCAGTCGGCGCCCCGGCCGCCGAACGGGTCGTACGGGCGGCGTAGGCCGAGAGGTACGCACATACGCCCGAAGCATCGGACTTATGATCCAACGCGTGGACATCCCCGACAGACTCATCGCCCTCCAGCAGACCGCGGACGCCGAGCACGCCAAACTGACCGGACTCGCGGACACCGAACGCGAGACCCAGTGGAAGCACTGGTACGACGCCGCGGTCACCGTGCAGGCCGCCATCACCGAGCACGCCCGGGAAGCGGGGCTCAGCCGCGCCGCGCTGGAGTCCGAGGTGAAGAAGGCCGTACGGCACCCGGCCCCGGCCGACGGCTGAGGGGGCGCGGCGGCCCGGGCGGTGTGAGGTGCGCGACCGCGCCGCGTGTTCCCTCCCCGGACCCGCTGAGCGACGATGAGAACGGCGCCCCGGCCTCCGTGACCGGGCGCCGTTCCCCGTGCCCGCTCCCCGAGAGGACGCCCGCCGCACATGCGTCTCCTGCTCGTCCGCCATGGCCAGACCACGTCCAACGTCATCCACGCCCTCGACACCGACATGCCGGGCGCGGAACTCACCGCGCTGGGGCAGCAGCAGGCGGAGGGGCTGGTGGAACGCCTCGCGGCCGAACGGATCGACGCCCTGTACGCGTCCCCGCTGCGCCGCGCCCAGCAGACGGCGGCGCCCCTCGCCCGCGCCCGCGGCCTGGAGGTCGTCGTCCGCGAGGGCGTGCGCGAACTGATCGCCGGTGACCTGGAGATGCGCGACGACGCCGAGTCCGTGCAGCTCTACCTCAAGACGGTCATGGCCTGGGCCGCCGGCCAGACAGATCTGCGGATACCGGGAGGGCAGACGGGCGAGGAGGCCCTGGCCCACTACGACGAGGTGATCGAGGAGATCGCCGCTTCGGGAGCGGAGAGCGTCACCGTCATCAGCCACGGCGCGGCCATCCGCACCTGGACCGCTGCCCGGGCCCGCAACCTCGACCCCGCCTACGCCGCCCGGAACCCCCTGGAGAACACCCAGGTCGTGACCCTGGAGGGCGACCCCCGCCACGGCTGGGCCGTCACGCACTGGGGCACCGAGCCGGTCGGCCGGCCTGCCGGGCGCCGCTGACCCCGGCAGGCACATCCGGGCTGTGTCACTCGCGCGAGCCTGGGCACCCAAGGGGGGACCGGAGGGGGGAACCTCCCGGAGGAGTACCGCCGTGATCAAGAAGCTGCACGACATGGGCCTGCGCAGCGAGCACGCCTACACCGCCGCCATCACCTCCATCGGACTGTCCGTGCTGACGTGGACTGCTTCGCTCCGCGCCGAGCCCGGCCGGGGCCTGGACCGGGCCGACCGGTGGGGCATCTTCGTCGGGGAGTGGGCGCCCACCCTCTTCGGCCTCGGCCTCGCGCTGTCCCACTACGAGCAGGAAGAGGGCTCGCTGATGGGCAAGGCCCACGCCGATGGGGAACGGCAGCGGCAGATGGCAGGCACCGCCTAGGTACGGGCACGACGAAGGGCTGACCTGCCCTGTCAGGTCAGCCCTTCGCGCTTGGCGGCGTGCGGGCGTTACGCGGCCGGCCAGCGTGGGCCCGTCTCCGGGTCCCGGCACCATGCGTACTGCCGATCAGGCGTCACCGTCAGGCCGAAGTCGTACAGCTCGGGACGCTCCTCGGCCAGCCACCAGTCCCAAGCCCGCTCCACCTCGTCCGCCAGGTTCCGGGGCCCGCCTTGGTAGGCGACCGCACGTCCACGTCCGGACCGCTTGAGCTGCCCACCCGCGGCCGCCGCCAGCTCGGCGTCCACCTCGGGTCCACCTCGACGCTGACCACAGAGCCTGCCCGCTGGTCCATGGCGGCATCCAGCGCGGCGCGCAGCCCCTCTTGATCGGTCACTTTCTGCGCGTCCCGCCCCCGGGCTGCGGCGGCGGTACCTGCCCATCGGAATTGCCCGGCGGGGGCTTGCCCTGGCTCGTGTCCGGCGGCGGCTTCTCGTGCTTCCCCACGGGCAGGTCCCCTCCGTCGTCGGGTGCGAGCGTCCATGGTGACGCTGGGCCGGGGCGGTGCGGCAGGGCAGGGGTGCGGTACGGGTCCTCTCCAGGCGGGCGTGCTGACGGAGACGCGTCGCATGGTCTGCGAATACCCGGGGTGACAGACCAAGGGCCTGACCTGCTTTCGCAGATCAGGCCCTTGGCATTCAGGGTGAGTAACGGGACTTGAACCCGCGACATCCTGGACCACAACCAGGTGCTCTACCAGCTGAGCTATACCCACCATGACCGGTGCTTTCCGCACCGGCCGAGAAAAAGTATACAGGCTCGGCGGGGGTGCTCGCTCCCGGCTGTCACGCGTGCCGGGAGCGAGTCGCTACGGCTGCCGGGCGGGCAGGACGTGGCGGGCCGCGATGGACTTCGCCGTGTCCGAGTCCGGGCCGGGCTGGGGGACGAAGACGGCCTCCCGGTAGTAGCGCAGTTCGGCGATCGACTCGTGGATGTCGGCGAGCGCGCGGTGATTGCCGTTCTTCTTCGGACTGTTGAAGTAGGCCCGCGGATACCAGCGGCGGGCCAGCTCCTTGACCGAGGAGACGTCGACGATCCGGTAGTGGAGGTACGCCTCGAGCGTCGGCATGTCCCGCAGGAGGAAACCGCGGTCGGTGGAGACCGAGTTTCCGCACAGCGGGGCCTTGCCGGCGTCCGGGACGTGCTCGCGGATGTACGCCAGGACCTGCGCCTCGGCATCCGCCAGCGTGGTCCCGCCGTCCAGCTCCGCGAGCAGCCCGGAAGCCGTGTGCATCTCCCGCACCACCTCGGGCATGGTGGTCAGCGCCTCGGCGGGCGGCCGGACAACGATGTCCACTCCGTCGCCCAGGATGTTCAGCTCGGAGTCCGTGACCAGCGCGGCCACCTCGATGAGCGCGTCGTCCGACAGCGAGAGCCCGGTCATCTCGCAGTCGATCCACACCATGCGATCGTTCATGCGTCTCACCCTACGGGGCGTTCCCGCTGGCCGGGCAGGGTCGGACGGCCCGGGGCGCGACCCGTGGCCTGCTCGGGCAGGCGAGGGGCGTACGCATCGGATTCCGGCTTGCCCGGTTCCGTACCGCCCGGTGGATGCGGCGAGTGCGGAGGGTGATGGTGGTGGCCCGTATGGGTGACGGGACCTCCGGCCCGGCGCAGCGGCATGGCGTGCTCCCCGGGGCGCTGTTCGAGCACCTCGGTGCGGTCGCCGCCGCCGAGCCGTTCGGCCCGCTCCAGCCGGTCAGGGCCGCGGTCCGGGGCGCCGCCCTGGGGTCTGCGGGCCCGGTACGCGGCCCGGTAGGCGGCCGGGGAGGACCCCAGCTGCCGCCGGAAGTGCCCGCGCAGCGCGACCGGGGACCGGAAGCCGCAGCGCCCGGCGACCTCGTCGACCGAGTAGTCGGAGGTCTCCAGGAGCCGCTGGGCCTGCAGCACCCGCTGGGTGATCAGCCACTGGAGTGGAGCGCTCCCAGTGAGCGACCGGAACCGGCGGTCGAAGGTGCGCCGGCTCATATAGGCGCGGGCGGCCAGGGCCTCGACGTCGAACTGCTCGTGCAGATGCTCGAGCGCCCACGCCACGACCTCGGCGAGCGGATCCGCGCCGATCTCCTCTGGTAACGACCTGTCCAGGTAGCGCTCCTGCCCTCCGCTGCGGCGCGGTGGCACGACGAGCCGGCGGGCCAGGGCCCCCGCGGCGTCCGCGCCGTGGTCGGTGCGCACGATGTGCAGGCACAGGTCGATCCCGGCGGCGGTGCCCGCCGAGGTCAGTACGTCGCCGTCGTCCACGAACAGCTCACGCGGGTCCACGTGGACGGATGGGTAGCGCTTGGCGAGCGTCGGCGCGTACATCCAGTGTGTGGTCGCCGGGCGGCCGTCGAGCAGCCCCGCGGCGGCCAGTACGAAGGCCCCGGTGCACAGGCCCACGATGCGCGCGCCCTCCTCGTGCGCGCGCCGTAGCGCGTCGAGCGCCGCGGCCGGTGGCGGCTGGGTGATCGACCGCCAGGCCGGTACGACGACGGTTCCGGCCCGGGACAGTGCCTCCAGGCCGTACGGTGCGGTCAGTTCCAGTCCGCCAGTCGTTCGCAGTGGCACATCTTCGCCCGCGCACACCAGCAATCGGTACCGAGGGACACCGGCGTCCTGCCGGTCGATACCGAAGACGGAGAGCGGGATGGAGCTTTCGAAGATCGGTCCGCCGCTGAACAGCAGCACCGCGACGATTTCTCGTCGCCGGCGTCCGGAGAGCTTGCGCGAGGTCTCCGGTGCGGTCGTGGAGTCCTGGCTCATGGCTCTAAGCCCCCCTCGGTGGTCGCGTCCTCTCGGTCCTGCACGTTTCCCCTCGGTCCTGAACGGTTCCCCCGCCGGTCATGGCCAAGATCGAATCTACTGTGTCGCGTGTGGTCGCCGTGACCAGTTCACCACCCGCCACTATGTCGACATGACAACTTGGCGCGAAGCATTCGATCACGAAGCGTTGCACTCGTAGGCCTCGCTGTGAAGTGGGCCTCCTGCTAGCGCCCACTTCCCGTAGGGGGTACGGGTGGCTCGTACCCCTTTCCACGCTGGCCGGAAGGGGGTTGAGCATGGCGTTTGCCAAGGGAAGAACTACGTTGCGAAGTTGGCTGAAAACCAGCGGGCGCAGACGTGCGGACGGGTCCTTCGACCGGCGTACGTCCGGCTCATGCCGCGTCGCGGTTGTCCGTACGGAGCACGACGTGGCGCGCTTACGGAGCCGGCCGGGCTCCGCCGGGACGCGCCGCTCCGGGCCCGGCGTCAGCTCCGCCGGCCGCCCCGGTGCGTCCCGATCCCGGTGCGCCCGTGCCGTCCCCGGTGCGGGCTCGCCGCGCCGGCGCCCAGCCGGGCGGCCGCGCGTTCGTAGTAGCGCAGAAAGGAGTGGCTGGCGGCGGTCACGGCGCCGAGGCCCAGGGCGGCGCCCGCCGCGCCGCTCAGGGGTGATCCGCAGAGCAGGAGGACGGCGGGGACCACGGCGCAGCCGAAGGCGGACCAGCGGACGACCTCGTTCACCGGGTCGCAGCCGGGCCCCCGGCCGGGGGCGCTGCCGGGGGCGCGGTCGGGGGCGCTGCCGGGGGCGTCGTACTCACGGATGCCTGGCACGGTGGCGGCTCCTCTCGCGCGGTGGACAGACGGGTGGACGGACCGGTGGACGGACGGTGGACGGGTGGGGAGAGGGCGGGTCGGCGGAGGCTGGAAGAGTGGTGGAACGGGGCTCGAACGCAGGTCGATCCCGGCGTCCGGGAGGAGCCCGCGGGGAGGTCGTGGCGGCGGCCGGTACGGGCCGTCCGGGCCCGTTCCGTACGGAGGTGATCGCTCCGCGGCTACTACAACGTCCGGCCTGCCGACAGGTCACTGCCGGGCGTCCGCGCGGCGTATGCGAGGGATCGGCGCGGCCCGAGTCGGGACCACTTGGGGCATTGCGTTACGGGCCGCCCTCCGGCATGCTCCGGGGAACGCTTCGGCCGCTCCGCTGCCGGGGCAACCTCTGGGCAGGCGAGGAATGGCGCCGTACCCTGGGGGGTAAGGGCTTGGAAAGATGAATCCCGGACGGATTTTCTTCGTTCGATACTCGTCTCGAGCTCTAGCGGAGCTCTAGTCCCCCGCCAACTTCAACCTGAGCCCCCGCCGTATCCCTCCGCACGAGGACACCCTTCGCCGAGACACCGATGGCCGGTCACGAAATCCCCGAACCCGCGGACCGCAAGCGGGTCGCCGATCACCTGGCGCACCCCCAAGCGGCGGAAGAAACACGTCATTCCTGCGACCCCGCCTTCCAGCACGGCGTCGTGGTCGGATTCGACGGTTCCACATCGAGCGAGCGCGCCCTCGCCTACGCCATCGGCATGGCCCGGCGCTCCGGCTCAGGTCTGATCATCGTCCATGTGGCCAATCGGCTGCCGACGACCGTCTGGGCGGGCTGTGAGCCCCCCGTCTTCGTCGACGTTCCCGATCACCGCACCGAGGTGCTGGGCCTTGAGCTGGCCTGTGCCGATCACCTCACCGAGGTGCCGTGGATCCTCGTCGAGCGGGGCGGCGACATCTGTCATGAGCTGGAGGAGGTCGGCCGGGAGTACGCGGCCGACGCGATCGTGGTCGGCTCCACGCACGGGCTGGTGGGGCGGATCTTCGGCTCGGTCGCGGGGCGGCTCGCGCGGCGCGCGCAGCGGCCCGTCATCGTCATCCCCTGACATCCCCCGGACCATCCGCCGAGCATCCCCCGAGCCCGGGCCCGGTTTGGGCCCCGTGCTTTTCTCCAGCGGTCCCGCGCTGAAACCTCCGGGCGGGCACCGCCGCGGCCGGACGTTCAGAACTGGACAGCCTCAACTCCCTTTTTCCGCAGCCGAGATGGTCCCAAGACCGTCTTGACACCCGCGGAAACTACCCGTGCGTAGAGGTGAATTGGGCACGTGTGCGGGGCATAAACCGTTCGGCGTGGCGCCGGGCGGGAAGTGACGGTTCCCGCGCGGTGGCCAGCGCCGGCGTAAGGGCGACGCCGGCCCAGGGGCGGCCCCCGCGTGCGTGGTGGCGCACGCGGGGGACCGCCGAATCCAGGGTCAGCCGGAGATCACTCCACGGTCACCGACTTCGCCAGGTTGCGCGGCTTGTCGATGTCCCGGCCGAGCGCCAGCGCCGTGTGGTACGCCAGCAGTTGCAGCGGGATGCCCATCAGGATCGGGTCCAGCTCGACCTCGTTGCGCGGTACCACGACCGTGTGGTCCGCCTTCTCCTGCTCCCGGTGCGCGACGGCCAGGATCCGGCCGCTGCGGGCCTTGATCTCCTCCAGCGTCGCGCGGTTCTTCTCCAGCAGATCGTCGTCCGGGAGAACCGCGACGGTGGGCACCTCGGGCTCGATGAGCGCGAGCGGTCCGTGCTTCAGCTCCGAGGCCGGGTACGCCTCGGCGTGGACGTAGGAGACCTCCTTCAGCTTCAGGGACGCCTCGCGCGCCACCGGGTAGCCGCGCACCCGTCCGACGAACATCATGCTCTTTGCATTCGCGTATTCCGCGGCGAGCTTCTTGATCTCTTCCTCGCCGCGCAGCACCTCGGAGATCTGCTCGGGCAGCTTGCGCAGCCCCGCGATGATCCGCTTGCCGTCGGCGACCGACAGGTCGCGGATCCGGCCGAGGTGGAGTGCGAGCAGCGCGAAGGCGACGGCGGTGTTGGTGAAGCACTTGGTGGAGACGACGCACACCTCCGGCCCCGCGTGGACGTACACCCCGCCGTCCGTCTCGCGGGCGATCGCGCTGCCCACGACGTTGACGACACCCAGCACCCGCGCGCCCTTGCGCTTCAGCTCCTGGACGGCGGCCAGCGTGTCGTACGTCTCGCCGGACTGGCTGACCGCGATGTACAGGGTGTCCGGGTCCACGACCGGGTTGCGGTAGCGGAACTCGCTGGCGGGCTCGGCGTCCGCGGGGATGCGGGCCAGCTCCTCGATCAGCTGCGCGCCGATCAGGCCCGTGTGGTACGCCGAACCGCAGCCGAGGATCTTCACCCGGCGGACCCCGCGCGCCTCGCGCGCGTCCAGGTTCAGCCCGCCCAGCCGGACGGTGGAGAAGCGGTCGTCGATCCGGCCGCGCAGCACCCGGTCCACGGCGTCGACCTGCTCGTGGATCTCCTTGTGCATGTACGTGTCGTGGCCGCCCATGTCGTACGACTCGGCCTCCCACTCCACCGTCGTCGGCGAGGGGGCGGTGCGGCTGCCCTCGGTGGTGTAGGTGCGGTAGTCGTCGGCCTTGATGGTGGCCATCTCGCCGTCGTCCAGGGTGATCACCTGACGGGTGTGGCTGACCAGGGCGGCGACGTCCGAGGCGACGAACATCTCCTTCTCGCCGATGCCCAGCACGACGGGGGAGCCGTTGCGGGCGACGACGATGCGGTCCGGGAAGTCCGCGTGCAGCACGGCGATGCCGTACGTGCCCTCGACCAGGGCGAGCGCATGGCGGACCTTCTCCTCCAGGGTGGCCGCCTGCGAGCGGCCGATGAGGTGGGTGAGGACCTCGGAGTCGGTGTCGGAGACCAGCTCCACGCCGTCGGCGGCGAGCTTGGCGCGCAGGTCGGCGGCGTTGTCGATGATGCCGTTGTGGACGATCGCGACCTTGCCGTCCGCGTCGAGATGCGGATGGGCGTTGATGTCGTTGGGTGCGCCGTGGGTGGCCCAGCGGGTGTGCGCGATACCGGCGGTGCCCGAGAAGCGCTTGGGCAGCCTGGCCTCAAGGTCGCGGACCCGGCCCTTGGCCTTGGCGGTCTTCAGCCCGGCGGCGGACTGCCCGTTCTGTGCCCCCTTGCCCGGCTTGGCCTGGATCGCGATGCCCGCGGAGTCGTAACCGCGGTACTCCAGCCGCTGCAGCCCCTCCAGCAGCAGCGGTGCCACGTCGCGTTTTCCGATGTAGCCGACGATTCCGCACATGGTGTTCAGGCCCTCCCGATTGAATCGATCATGAATGCTCGTGCTCGGTGTCGCTCCGGCGGTGGCGGCCGCCTGTTCGGGCGTGGCGCAGACGTCACCCGTAGACGATGCGGCGCAGCTGGCGCAGCGAGAGTTCGGGCGGTGCCACCGCGCGGTACGGCAGCTCGGCCGTGATCCGCTCGAAGATGTCCGCGTTGGTCAGTCCGCCGGACTGCAGCTCGCGGTGGCGTCGCCGGACGAACTCCTCCGTCGTCTCGTCGAAGTACGCCAGTACGTCCAGCACCACCCGGGCCGCCTCGCCGCGGCTGAGCGGCGTACTGCGGACCAGGTGGTCGATGAGGTCATCGTGGGACATACGGCGATCGAGCATCCGTTGATACTGCGGTCCCTCGGGGTGTTTCGCAAAATTCCTGCCCGATATCGGGCAGACTCCGGTCTCAATGGCGAGAAAACCGATGGAGTACGGCCTGTTTGGCGGTGGTGAACTCCTCCTCGGTGAGGCCCCCTCCGGTGAAGATCGCCGAGTTCGCGCAGACGTGCCGGATCTCGCGACACATTGGTCTACACCTTGACCCCAACTGGGCGGCGCGGTACGCAAGATGTCGCGGTACCCACGATGCGACGCTTCGTTGAAGGGAACCCCTGTGAGACGACGCCGTGCTCGACTGCTGTGCTCCCTCCTGCTGACCGTGGCGGCGGGGGCGTCAACCGCCGCCACGGCCTCGCCGCCCTCCTCGGCCGCCTCGGTCTTCGGCTCGGACGCCGCCGGCGCGCCGGTGCCGCTGGACCGGGTCGTGCCCGCACCCGCCTCCGTACGGCCCGGCAAGAGTCCGTACACGCTGCGCCCGGCCACCCCGATCCGGGTGGCGCCCGGCTCCCGCGCCGCGCGCGCGGCGGGCGACTATCTGGCGGGCCTGCTGCGCCCCTCCACCGGCTACCGGCTGCCGGTCACCACGCGCGGGGGCGTGGACGGCATCCGGCTGCGGATCGTGCCCGTACGACAGCGCGCCGCGAAGGGGCTCGGCGCGGAGGGCTACCGGCTGGAGGTGACCCGGCGCACGGTCACCATCAGCGCCCGCACCTCCGCCGGGCTCTTCCACGGCATCCAGACGCTGCGGCAGCTGCTGCCCGCGTCCGTCGAACGCGCCACCCGGCAGCCCGGCCTCTGGCGGATCTCCGGCGGCACCATCACCGATGTGCCGCGCTACGCCTGGCGGGGCGCGATGCTCGACGTCTCACGGCACTTCTTCACCGTCGACCAGGTCAAGACGTACGTCGACCAGCTCGCCCTCTACAAAATCAACAAACTGCATCTGCACCTCTCCGACGACCAGGGCTGGCGGATCGCCATCGACTCCTGGCCCCGGCTGGCCACCCACGGCGGCTCCACCCAGGTCGGCGGCGGGACCGGCGGCTACTACACCAAGGCCGACTACCGCGAGATCGTGCGGTACGCGGCCTCCCGCCACCTCACCGTCGTCCCCGAGATCGACATGCCCGGCCACACCAACGCGGCCCTCGCCTCCTACGCCGACCTCAACTGCGACGGCGTCGCCCCACCGCTCTACACCGGCACCGAGGTCGGCTTCAGCTCGCTGTGCGTGCCCAAGGAGGTGACGTACGACTTCGTCGACGACGTCATCCGCGAACTCGCCGCCCTCACCCCCGGCCGCTACCTCCACATCGGCGGCGACGAGGCACACTCCACCAGCCACGCCGACTACGTGGCCTTCATGGACCGGGTGCAGCCGGTCGTCGCCAAGTACGGCAAGACCGTGGTCGGCTGGCACCAGCTGACCGGCGCCCGCCCCGCCGAGGGGGCGATCGCCCAGTACTGGGGGACGAACGGCAGCGAGAAGGAGGTCGCCGACGCCGCCAAGAACGGCACCCGGCTCATCCTCTCGCCCGCCAACCGCGCCTACCTGGACATGAAGTACGACCCGAGCACCCCGCTGGGGCTCAGCTGGGCCGGATACGTCGAGGCGAAGCAGTCCTACGACTGGGACCCGGGCAGCTACATCGCCGGAGCCCCGCCGTCCTCGGTGCTCGGCGTGGAGGCCCCGCTGTGGTCGGAGACCCTCTCCACCAGCGCCCACATCGCGTACATGGCCTTCCCCCGCCTCCCCGGCATCGCCGAACTGGGCTGGTCGCCCCGGTCCACGCACGACTGGGACGGCTACCGGGTGCGGCTCGCCGCACAGGCGCCACGCTGGGACGCCCTCGGCATCGACTACCACCGCTCCCCGCAGATCCCCTGGCCCGCCACCGGGTGAGCCGCATGCTCAGTTGCTGGTGATGGAAGGAATCGCCGTCGGCGCCCGGACCGGATCGAAGCGGAAGATCTGGCCCGTGTCGCCGGCGGTGCAGGGCAGTTGGACCACCGGGTCCCCCTTCCGGGTCGAACCGCCGGGCAATGACACGCACTGGCCCGTGTGCACCGGCTTGATCCGGTAGCCGCGCACCGGCTTCGTGACCCGCTGGATGCGAAACCGCTCGGCGGCGCCCCGGTGCCCGCAGTAGTCGTCCATCATCTGCGCGCCTCCCTCGGAGCTCGCCTTCCCCACGCCGAGACATCCGTAGCCGAGGGCGGGATGGAGGGACCGGATCCGGTAGACGGAGTCCTGCGCCCCCTCAAGGGCGTACGTCGGAATGGCGCTCCGGCAGTCGGTCTGGAAGACATCGCCGCCGTCCTGGCTCTCCAGCTCGGACAGGCACAGCGAGGAGATGACCGAACGGATGCGATAGGTGCCCGGCGCGGGAGCGACCGAAGCGGGCTCTGCGGACGACGCGGCGGTGTCCCGTGTCTTCGGCTCGTCGTCGTCGGCCGTCGTCGCCACGGCGAGCGAGGCCGCGCCGACGACCAGCACCGCCAGCGCCACCTCGATCAGCCGCCCTTTCGGTATGCTCCGGCGCCGTCGGCCGGCCGCGCCGGGCGCGACCTGCCGCTCCACCGGCTCCGGCCGGGGAGGCGCCTCCGGCTGCTGCGACGGGTCGCTCTGCGGCGGCTGTTGCGCCGCAATTCTCTCCCGCGCCTCCAGCCATTCCCCGATACGCGGCTCCTCGCCGCAGGCGCGCAGGAACGCCACCAGCGTTTCGGTCCGTGGCAACGCGTCCTGCCGCAGCGCATCGGCGAGCGTGCTGCGCGCCAGCACCTCCCCGCGCTCGGCCGCCCGGCTTTCCAACTGCCGGTATGTCAGCCCCGACCGTTCCTTGAGTGCGCGCAGCAACGCCATGAATTCCCCGGCACTGCGCACCGCCCCCGGCTCGTACTCCCCCTGGCTCCCCATGCTCCGACATGGTGACGGTGCGCTGCTCGGGTAACAACGCCCTTTCACGCCACGCTGGTTGCCCCGTCAACCTCCCGGCCGGGGAGGTCAGCTCGCGAAGCCCAGCTCCCGTGCGATCAGCATCCGCTGCACCTCGCTCGTCCCCTCCCCGATTTCCAGGATCTTGGAGTCCCGCCACATCCGGGCCACCGGGTATTCGTTCATGAAGCCGTAGCCGCCGTGGATCTGTGTCGCCTCGCGGGCATTGGTGACCGCGACCTCCGAGGAGTACAGCTTCGCGATCGACGCCTCCTTCTTGAACGGCTCGCCGCGCACCAGGCGGGAGGCCGCGTCGCGCCAGGCGACGCGGGCCATATGGGCGCGGGTCTCCATGTCGGCGATCTTGAACTGGATGGCCTGGTTGGCGCCGATCGGGTGGCCGAAGGCCTCCCGGGTCCTGGCGTACGACACCGACTCGTCCACGCAGCCCTGGGCGAGCCCGGTGGCCAGGGCGGAGATGGCGATGCGGCCCTCGTCGAGGATGCGGAGGAACTGGGCGTAGCCGCGGCCCAGATCGCCCAGGAGGTTGGCGGCCGGGACGCGGCAGTCGGCGAAGGACAGCTCGCGGGTGTCCGAGGCGTTCCAGCCGACCTTGGAGTAGGGGGCGGCGACGGTGAGGCCGGGGGTGCCGGACGGCACGATGATGGAGGAGATCTTGGGGCGGCCGTCCTCGGTGCGGTCGGTGACGGCGGTGACGGTGATCAGGGCGGTGATGTCCGTACCCGAGTTGGTGATGAAGCACTTGGTGCCGTTGATCACCCACTCGTCCGTGGCCTCGTCCAGCCGGGCCGTGGTGCGGGTGGCGCCCGCGTCGGAGCCGCCGCCCGGCTCGGTCAGGCCGAAGGCGCCCAGGGTCTCCCCGGAGCACAGCCCGGGCAGCCACTGGCGCTTCTGCTCCTCCGTCCCGTAGAGGAAGATCGGCATCGCGCCGAGCGAGACCCCGGCCTCCAGGGTGATCGCGACGGAGGAGTCCACCCGGGCCAGCTCCTCCAGGGCCAGGCACAGCGCGAGGTAGTCGCCGCCCATCCCGCCGTACTCCTCCGGGAAGGGCAGACCGAACAGCCCCATCCGGCCCATCTCGCGGATGATCTCGTACGGGAACTCATGGTGCTCCCAGTACTCCCCGATCTTCGGGGCTACCACATCGTGCGCGAATTCCTCCACGGTGCGGCGCAGTTCCTCGTGCTCGGGGGAGAGACGATGGTCGATCGCCATGACTCACATCTCCTTCTGGGAGAGGGCGCGGACGGTGCGGGACGGGCTGGGTCGGCCCAGGTGCCGGGCCATCCACACGCTGGTGGCGGTGAGACGGCGGATGTCGACCCCGGTCTCGACGCCGAGGCCGTCGAGCATCCAGACCAGGTCCTCGGTGGCGAGGTTGCCGGTGGCGCTCTTCGCGTACGGGCAGCCGCCCAGGCCGCCCGCGGAGGCGTCGACGGTGGTCACGCCGTGCTGGAGCGCGGCCAGGGTGTTGGCGAGGGCCTGGCCGTAGGTGTCGTGGAAGTGGACGGCGAGCCGGTCGGTGGCGATCCCCGCCTCGTTCAGCGTGGCCAGCAGCTCCAGCACATGGCCGGGGGTGGCCACGCCGATGGTGTCGCCGAGGCTCACCTCGTCGCACCCCATGTCGATCAGGCGGCGGCTGACCGAGACGGTCTGCGAGATCGGGACCGGGCCCTCCCAGGGGTCGCCGAAGCACATCGACAGATAGCCGCGCACGGACACCCCCGCCTCGCGCGCCGCGGTGACGACCGGCTCGAACATGGCGAGCGCGTCGTCCACCGTCCGGTTGAGGTTGGCCCTGGCGAACGACTCGGTCGCGCTGGCGAAGACGGCGATCTCGCGCGCGCCGAGCGCGAGCGCGCGGTCGAGTCCGCGCTGATTGGGCACCAGCACCGGGAGCCGGGCGCGCACGTCGTCGATCAGCGGCATCAGCTGCTCGGCGTCGGCCAGCTGGGGCACCCACTCCGGGCGGACGAAGCTGGTGGCCTCGATGGTGGTCAGCCCCGCGCCGGCCAGCCGCCGGATGAACTCGGCCTTCACGGCGACCGGTACGAGCGCCTTCTCGTTCTGCAGCCCGTCCCGCGGCCCCACCTCATGGATACGCACCCGGGCGGGCAGCCCCGGGGCCGGGACGGTCATGGGAAGGGTCATCACTCACGCTCCTCGGTCTCGCGGGTCTCGCGCGGAGTGACGACCGCCAGCAGCTGGTCCATGGCGACCGTGCTGCCGGGGGTCACCTCCAGCTCGGTGACGGTCCCGTCGTGCGGGGCGGAGATGAGGTGCTCCATCTTCATCGCCTCGACCACCAGCAGGCCCTGGCCCGCGGTGACCTCGTCCCCGACGGCCGCCTTCACGACGGTGACGGTGCCGGGCATGGGAGCCGTCAGCTCCCCGGCGTGCGCCGCCGCGGCGCCTCCGCGCAGCGCCTCCTCAATGGGGTCATGCCCCACCACGCGCCAGGCATCCCCGCCCCGCCCCAGCCAATGGCTCGCGCCGTGGGCGACATACCGGAAGCGGTGGGTGACCCCGTCGAGATCCAGCAGCACCGAGCCGTCCTCCAGCGCCACGAGCCGCGCCGCCGCCTCGGGAGCCGGGCTGCCGGTGCCGTCCGCGCGCTCGATCCGCACCCGCGCCTCGTGGGCCCGGCCGCGCACCCGGACGGTCACCGGGTCGTGGCCGGGGACCCGCAGCCGGTGGACCGTCCAGGCGGGCTCGCCGCCGATCCGCCACCCGGTGGGCACGGAGAACGGGTCGACCCAGCCGCCCGCACGGGCTTCGCCGCCCCGCGCGCCGGGCGGCTCCAGCGCCGCCTGGCGCAGCAGCGCCGCCGCCACGTGGACCTCGTCGGGGATGGTGGCCGGGAGGAGCGAGGCCGCCGCGCGGTCGACCAGACCGGTGTCCAGCTCGCCCGAGGCGACCTCCGGGTGGGCGGCCAGGCGGCGGAGGAAGCCCGTATTGGTGTCGACGCCGAGGACGGTCAGGGAACCGAGGGCGGCGCGCAGCCGGCGCAGCGCCGTGGGGC
Source organism: Streptomyces sp. NPDC007983 (assembly GCF_042958345.1). Lineage (NCBI taxonomy): Bacteria > Bacillati > Actinomycetota > Actinomycetes > Kitasatosporales > Streptomycetaceae > Streptomyces > Streptomyces sp. NPDC007983. The sequence continues at coordinate 210,330 of NZ_JBIBJI010000010.1, read as the reverse complement.
GGTCCGGGCCGTGGGCGACGACCTTGGCGAGCATCGGGTCGTACACCGTGCCGACCTCGGTGCCGGTGCTCAGACCGGAGTCGACGCGCACCCCCTCGCCCGTGGGCTCGTCCAGGGCGAGCACCGGACCGGCCGACGGCAGGAAGTCCACCCGGCCGTCGCCCGCCACGCGGGCGGTCTCGGCGCAGATACGGGCCTCCACCGCATGGCCGCGGAAGGAGACCTCGTCCTGTCCGCACGGCAGTGGTTCGCCCGCGGCGACCCGCAGCTGCCACTCCACGAGGTCCAGCCCGGTGATCAGCTCGGTGACCGGGTGCTCGACCTGGAGGCGGGTGTTCATCTCCATGAAGCAGTACGCGGACGGGTCGGCGCCCGGCACGATGAACTCCACCGTGCCCGCGCCCACATAGCCGCATGAGCGGGCTGCCTGGACCGCGGCCTCACCCATCAGCGCCCGGGTGGTGTCGTCCAGCAGAGGGCTGGGCGCCTCCTCGATGATCTTCTGATGGCGGCGCTGCAGCGAGCATTCGCGCTCGCCGAGGTGGATCACGTGACCGTGGCCGTCGGCCAGCACCTGGATCTCGATGTGGCGCGGCCGGTCGATCCAGCGCTCGACGAGCAGCGTGTCATCGCCGAACGCGCCGCGCGCCTCGCGCCGGGCGGCCGCGATCTCGTCGGCGAGCAGCGCCTCGTCGCGCACCAGCCGCATGCCCTTGCCGCCGCCGCCCGCGGACGGCTTGAGCAGCACGGGCGTGCCGATCTCCCGGGCGGCGTCGATGAGCTGGGCGTCCGTCAAGCCGCTGCCGGACGAGCCCGGCACCACGGGCACCCCGGCAGCCCGCACGGTCTCCTTGGCGCGGATCTTGTCGCCCATCAGCTCGATGGCCCCGGCCGGCGGGCCGATGAAGGCGAGCCCGGCGTCGGCGCAGGCGCGGGCGAACGCCGCGTTTTCCGCGAGGAAGCCATAGCCGGGGTGGACGGCCTGGGCGCCGGTGCGGTCCGCCGCCTCCAGCAGCCGCTCGATCGACAGATAGCTCTCCGCCGCGGCCGCCGGGCCGATCCGCACGGCCGTGTCCGCCTCCCGGACGTGCCGGGCGTCCGCGTCGGCATCGCTGAACACGGCGACCGAGCGGACGCCGAGCCGCCGCAGGGTGCGGATGACCCGCACCGCGATCTCCCCGCGGTTGGCCACCAGGACGGTGTCGAACATCGCATGCGCCGCGCTCATCGGGTGCATCCCCTCACATCCGGAAGACGCCGTAGCCGGGCGCCGCGGGTTCTTTGGCCGTGCGGTCGGGCAGCGGTGCGCTCGCGCACGCGGTGAGGGCGAGGCCGAGCACCGTACGGGTCTCCAGCGGGTCGATCACCCCGTCGTCCCACAGCCGGGCCGTGGCGTAGTACGCGCTGCCCTGGGTCTCGTACTGCTCGCGGACCGGCGCCCGGAACGCCTCCTCGTCCTCCGCGCTCCACTCCTCGCCGCGCGCCTCCAACTGGTCGCGCTTGACCGTCGCGAGGACGGAGGCGGCCTGCTCGCCGCCCATCACCGAGATCTTGGCGTTGGGCCACATCCACAGGAAGCGCGGCGAATAGGCGCGGCCGCACATCGAATAGTTGCCCGCGCCGTAGGAGCCGCCGATGACGACCGTCAGCTTGGGCACGCGGGTGCAGGCGACCGCGGTGACCATCTTGGCGCCGTGCTTGGCGATGCCGCCCGCCTCATAGCTGCGGCCGACCATGAAGCCCGAGATGTTCTGCAGGAAGACCAGCGGCATGCCGCGCTGATCGCACAGCTCGATGAAGTGGGCGCCCTTCTGGGCCGATTCGGAGAACAGGATGCCGTTGTTGGCGACGATGCCCACCGGATGGCCCATGATCCGGGCGAAGCCGGTGACCAGCGTCGTCCCGAACTCGGCCTTGAACTCGGCGAACCGCGAACCGTCCACCACCCGCGCGATCACCTCGCGCACGTCGTACGGCGTGCGGGAGTCGACCGGGACCGCCCCGTACATCCCCGCGGGGTCGACCGCGGGCTCCTCGGAGGGCGTGAGCGGCCAGGGCGGGGCGCCCTGCTGGGCGGGGGAGGGCGGCAGGGTGGAGACGATCGTACGGACGATGCGCAGGGCGTGGGCGTCGTCCTCCGCGAGGTGGTCGGTGACGCCCGAGACGCGGGAGTGGACCTCGCCGCCGCCCAGCTCCTCCGCGGTGACGACCTCGCCGGTGGCCGCCTTCACCAGCGGCGGCCCGCCCAGGAAGATCGTGCCCTGCCCGCGCACGATGACGGCCTCGTCGCTCATCGCCGGGACGTAGGCCCCGCCCGCCGTGCAGGACCCGAGCACCGCCGCGACCTGCGGAATTCCGGCGCCGGACATCCGGGCCTGGTTGTAGAAGATCCGCCCGAAGTGGTCGCGGTCCGGGAAGACCTCGTCCTGCATCGGGAGGAATGCGCCGCCGGAGTCGACCAGATAGACGCACGGCAGCCGGTTCTCCAGCGCGACCTCCTGGGCGCGCAGATGCTTCTTCACCGTCATCGGGTAATACGTGCCGCCCTTGACGGTGGCGTCGTTGGCGATGACGACCACCTCACGGCCTGCGACCCGCCCGATCCCGGCGATCACCCCCGCCGCCGGGGCCTGGCCCTCGTACAGCCCGTCGGCGGCGAGCGGCGCCAGCTCCAGGAACGGCGAGCCCGGGTCCAGCAGGGTGTCCACCCGGTCGCGCGGCAGCAGCTTCCCGCGCGCGGTGTGCCGGGCCCGCGCCTTCTCGCCGCCGCCCAGCCGGGCCGCGGCGAGCTTCTCGCGCAGCCGCGCGGCCAGCTCGCGGTGCGCGGCCTCATTGGCCTGCCAGGCGTCCGACCCCGGGTCGGCGCCGCTTCGCAGCACCGGTGCCTGCTCCATCGCCACGGGCCCCCTCTTGTCCTGCGGTTAGTGGTCGTTAACCTGATACCCACCAGGTTAACGACCACTAACCCTGCTGTCTAGAATTGCTTCCATGAGCACGCAAGCCCCTGCACCGACCCGCCGTGAACAGATCCTCAAGGAGGCCGCCCGGCTCTTCGCCGAGCGCGGCTTCCATGGCGTCGGCGTCGACGAGATAGGCGCGGCGGTCGGCATCAGCGGCCCCGGTCTCTACCGTCACTTCGCCGGCAAGGAGGCGATGCTGGCGGAGCTGCTGGTCGGCATCAGCGGCCGGCTGCTGACCGGCGGCAAGCGGCGCGCCGCGGAGGCGGCGGAGGCCGGGGACGCCCCGGCGGCCGTGCTGGACTCGCTCATCGAGGGCCATATCGACTTCGCCCTGGACGACCGCCCGCTGATCATCCTCCACGACCGCGAGCTGGACCGGCTCCGGGACACCGACCGCAAGCTGGTGCGTTCGCTCCAGCGGCAGTACGTGGAGCTGTGGGTCGAGGTCGTGCGGGAGGTCTATCCCGGGCTCGCCGAGGCCGATGCCCGGGCCTGCGTCCACGCCGTGTTCGGGCTGCTCAACTCCACCCCGCATCTGGGCCGCCCCGGCGCCCTCCCCGGCCGCGCGGCCACCGCCGCCCTGCTGCACCGCCTGGCCCTGGGCGCGTTCGGCGCGGCCCATGATGCGGACGGCGTCCGGCGAACCGGGCCTTCAAAGGCTGGACACGCTGACTAACTGGGCGGTAACTTCGACTGAGCAAGCGCTTAGCCAGAGGGAGGCCGCAGAGATGCGTCGCACGGTGTTCAACGAGGATCACGAGGCGTTCCGGGAGACCATCCGCGACTTCATCGCCGCCGAGGTCGTGCCGTACTACGAGGAGTGGCGGGAGGCCGGTCAGGCTCCGCGCGACTTCTACAAGAAGCTCGGCGAGCTGGGCATCTTCGGCATCGAGGTCCCCGAGGAGTACGGCGGCGCGGGCGAGACCAGCTTCAAGTTCAACGCGATCATCACCGAGGAGTGCGCCCGCGCCGGGGTGAGCTTCGGCGGCAGCAGCGTCCACACCGCGCTGTGCCTCCCGTACATCCTCAAGTACGCCAACGAGGAGCAGAAGCGGCGCTGGCTGCCCTCCTTCGTCTCGGGCGACATGATGACCGCCATCGCCATGACCGAGCCGGGCACCGGCTCGGACCTGGCGGGCATGAAGACGACCGCCAAGCTGTCCGAGGACGGCACGCACTACGTGCTCAACGGCGCCAAGACCTTCATCACCGGCGGCGTGCTCGCCGACCGCGTGCTGGTCTGCGCCCGCACCGCCCCCGCCACCCCCGAGGACCGCCGCGGGGGCATATCGATCCTGGTGGTGGACACCAAGAGCGAGGGCTACGCGGTCGGCCGCAAGCTGGAGAAGCTGGGGCTGAAGACCTCCGACACCGCCGAGCTGTCGTTCACCGACGTCAAGGTGCCGGTGGAGGACCTGCTGGGCGAGGAGGGCAAGGCGTTCGGCTACCTCGCGCACAACCTGCCGCAGGAGCGCCTGGGCATCGCCGTCAGCGCGTACGCGCAGTCCGCTGCGGCGGTCGAGTTCGCCAAGGCCTACGTCCGGGACCGCGAGGTCTTCGGCAAGAGCGTGGCGTCCTTCCAGAACACCAAGTTCACGCTGGCCGACTGCAAGGCCGAGGTGGACGCGATGCAGGCGGTCGTCGACCGGGCCCTGGACGCGCACGACGCCGGTGAGCTGACCGCCGCCGACGCCGCCTCGGCGAAGCTGTTCACCACCGAGCGCGCGGCCGTCGTCATCGACAAGTGCCTGCAGCTGCACGGCGGCTACGGCTACATGATGGAGTACCCCATCGCCCGGCTGTACGCGGACACCCGCGTCACCCGCATCTACGGCGGCACCAGCGAGGTCATGCGGTCCATCGTCGCCAAGTCGATGGGGCTGTGACGGCCGCCATGCGCACGCGCATCGGCAACGGCGCCGCAACACGGGTCTGCAAGACTGCTTGAACCATGAATGACGCACTACAGAGCCTCCTCGATCTGCTCGACCTGGAGCGGATCGAAGAGGACATGTTCCGCGGCACCAGTGATGCCGCACCTCTCGTGCCGCGGGTCTTCGGCGGCCAAGTGGCCGCCCAGGCCCTGGTCGCCGCCGGCCGCACGGTCCCGGAGGACCGCCCGCCGCACTCGCTGCACGCCTACTTCCTGCGGCCCGGCGACCCCGGGGCGCCGATCGTCTACACGGTCGACCGGATCCGCGACGGCTTCTCCTTCACCACGCGCCGCGTGGTCGCCGTCCAGCACGGGCAGCCGATCTTCCATCTGTCCGCCTCCTTCCAGCTGCACGAGGAGGGGCTGGAGCACCAGGAGCCGATGCCGGAGGTGCCGGATCCCCTCTCGCTGCCCGCCGCCGAGGAGCTGCTGCCCCGGTACGAGCACCTGTTCGCCGGGCCGGGGGTGGTCGACCGGATGCTGCAGGCACGGGCCGCCGTCGACCTGCGGTACGTGGACGCCCCGCCGTACGGCAGCGTCGGACGGCCCCGCGAGCCGAAGTCGCAGGTTTGGTTCCGGACCGACGGCAAACTGGACGGCGCCGCCGACGATCCGCTGCTGCACGTCTGCCTGGCCACCTATGTGTCCGACATGACGCTGCTGGACTCGGTGCTCCTCGCCCACGGCCGGGGCGGCTGGGCGGTCGGGGACATCGTCGGCGCCAGCCTCGACCACGCCATGTGGTTCCACCGGCCGTTCCGGGTGGACGACTGGCTGCTGTACGACCAGGAGAGCCCGTCCGCGTCCGGCGGCCGGGGCCTGGCCAAGGGCCGCATCTTCACCGCCGACGGGCGGCTGGCCGTCTCGGTGATCCAGGAAGGGGTCATGCGGGTCCCGCGCCCGAAGAAGTAACCCCCGGGAGGGACGAGGTGACGCGCGTCCACCGTGGCGTGCGGCTGCTCTGACGCGCGTCCCGGGCGACGCGCGTCAGAACTGGGCCGTCAGCCCCGCCGCGTCCAGCAGATAGGCCGTCATCGGCGCGTAGAACCTCGCGTTGGTGACGTGGTCGTCCAGCGGGACCACCGCCTGGAGCGTCCCCTCCGCCTCGCCGAGGAACAGCGCCGGGTCGTTGCAGTCCGCGTACCCCACCGCGTCGATGCCCCGCTGCCCCGCGCACCCGGCCCAGCCGTGGTCGGCGACCACCAGGTCCGGCAGCGGCCGCCCCTCCCGGGCCAGCCCGTCCAGGATCGCCGCCATGGGGGCGGGGGAGTGGGTGTGCCACAGGGTGGCGCCGCGCTCCAGCATGGCCACGTCGCAGAACTGGAAGACGTACCCCTCGTCCGCGTGCAGCCCGCCCGGGATCTCGACGATCTCGCACCCCGCCGCGTGCAGCGCCGACGCCGTCGCGCTGTGCACCTCCAGCAGCCCGCCCGGGTGCCCCGTGGCGAACAGCACCCGCTGCTGCGCCTCGGCCGCCTTCCGCAGCACCGAGGCCATCCGGTCCAGCGCGCCGACCGTCAGCTCCGGATCGATGGTGTCCTGCCCGGTGCGGTGCTCCGGGTCGTCGATCACCCCGCACCGCTCCGCCATGACGGCCAGCACGTCCTGCTCGTCCACCCAGCGGTCTTCCAGCTCCAGCCCCAGCCAGTAGTGGCGGTCACCGTTCGCGAGCTTGCGGTAGTGGGAGAGGTTGTTCTCGCGGGGAGTGGCGACGTCACCCGCGATGCGCGTACGGACGAGATGGTCGATCAGCTCGGTACGGCTGGGCACGGTACTGGGTATCGGCATGTGGCCCATTGTCGCCCCTGTGCCCGGGGAATGGGGGGCATTGCCCGCTGTGCGGACGTGCCGCGGACGTGCCGCCGGACGGGACGGGAGCGTGACGCGGTCATGACCAGCCCGGGGCGCCCCGGGGAGACCCGGACGCGCCCGGCCAATACGGCGCCGGACCGCCCCTAGCGCCCGGAACGGCGGCTACGGGCCACCCCGCCGCCGGAGCCCCGCCCCGATCCGCCGCCGGTCCCGCGCCCGGTCCCACCGCCCCCGCGCTGCGCTCCGCCGCCGGAACCGCGCTGCGCCCCGCCGCCGGACCCGCTGCCGGTACCGCGCCCCGACCCGCTGCCGGTGCCGCGCTGCGCCCCGGCGCCGGTGCCGCGCCCCGAGCCGCCCCGGGAACCGCGGCCCGAGCCACCGCCGCCGCCACCGCGGCGCGCCTGCCGGGGGCCCGGAGCCTGCCGGGGTGCGGGGGCGCTGATCGTCACCGGGACGCCCGAGGGCTCCTGCGCGCCGGTGATACGGGTCAGCTCGTCGTCGGTCGAGTGCACCCGGGCCGTGTTCGGGGTGATGCCCGCGTCGGACATCAGCCGGGTCATCGCACGGCGCTGGTCGGGCAGGACGAGGGTGACGACGCTGCCGGAGCCGCCCGCGCGGGCGGTGCGCCCGCCACGGTGCAGATAGTCCTTGTGGTCCGCGGGCGGATCCACGTTGAGGACCAGGTCCAGGTCGTCGACATGGATGCCGCGGGCCGCGACGTTCGTGGCCACGAGCGCGGTGACGTCGCCGGTCTTGAAGCGCTCCAGGGTCTTGGTGCGCTGCGGCTGGGACTTGCCGCCGTGCAGCGCCGCCGCCCGTACGCCGTTGGCCAGCAGATGGCGGGTCAGCCGGTCGACGGCGTGCTTGGTGTCCAGGAACATGATGACGCGGCCGTCGCGGGCGGCGACCCGGGTGGCGACGGAGCGCTTGTCGGTGTCCGCGATGTGCAGCACATGGTGCTCCATCGTGGTGACCGCGCCCGCCGAGGGGTCGACCGAGTGCAGCGCCGGGTCGGTGAGGAACTCGCGCACCAGCTTGCTGATGTTGTTGTCCAGCGTCGCGGAGAACAGCATGCGCTGGCCGTCGGCGGGCACCTGCCGCAGCAGCCGGGTCACCTGGGGCAGGAACCCCATGTCGGCCATCTGGTCGGCCTCGTCGAGCACCGTGATGCGCACCTGGTCCAGTCGGCAGTCACCGCGGTCGATCAGGTCGTGGAGGCGGCCCGGGGTCGCGATGACCACCTCGGCGCCGTTGCGCAGGGCGTCGGCCTGGCGGTTGATCGACATGCCGCCCACCACGGTGGCCGGGCGCAGCCGCAGCCGGCGGGCGTAGGGCGTGAGCGCGTCGGAGACCTGCTGGGCCAGCTCCCGCGTGGGCACCAGGACCAGGCCGAGCGGACGGCGGGATTCGGCGCGCTGCCCGGCGGTACGGGCCAGCAGCGCGAGGCCGAAGGCCAGGGTCTTGCCGGAGCCGGTCTGCGCGCGCCCGAGGACGTCGCGGCCGGTGAGAGCGCTGGGGAGGGTGGCCGCCTGGATCGGGAACGGCACGGTGACGCCCTGGTGCGTCAGCTCCGCCGCGAGGCCGTCCGGAAGGTCCAGCTCGGCGAACGTGGCGACGGCGGGCAGCACCGGGGTGGTGCCGCGCGGCAGGGCGAATTCGTTGCCGCCGTCGGAGGGACGGCTGGTACGAACGGGTGGCCGGGAGTGTGACCGGGGCTTGCGGGGCGAGCGGGCGTAACGGCTCATGCGGCGCCTTCCTGTAACGGGCGGGGATCGGCCCGCGGAAAGCGGGCACGAGCCGGGGCCCGCACCTCATCAGGTGCGGGCCCCGGCTCGCGGTATGCGCTGCGTCAGGCGGGAACGATGTTCTCGGCCTGCGGGCCCTTCTGGCCCTGCGTGACGTCGAACGACACCTTCTGGCCTTCCTGCAGCTCGCGGAAGCCCTGGGTGGCGATGTTCGAGTAGTGGGCGAAGACGTCGGCGCCGCCGCCGTCCTGCTCGATGAAACCGAAGCCCTTTTCCGAGTTGAACCACTTCACGGTGCCGGTAGCCATGTCATTTCTCCTTCAATGGGGGGCCGAACCGGAATCCGCATCCAACGGATTCCGCGTCGCCGCATTGACCCCATCCGGAAACGACCGGTGAAAACAAAAATGCGCCTGACGCTACATCCCGTCAGGCGCACATAACGTTCATGGGTACCAAAACTGCAACTGCCACGAGCTTAACACGCGAGGGGCCCGGGCGGGGGGAGACACCGATCACGCGGCAGGGCCACGCCACCGGGCGCGCTACCGGGCGGGGCGCCAGGTGTACAGACGCCAGTCGCGGCACCTGCCGCGCCACCAGGCACGACACCAGCGGGGCCGTCGGGCCAATGGACGCGGTGTCCAAATCGCCCGGGCCGGGTGCTGGGGATCGTACATGTGGGGGAACGGCCGCTCTGCCTACGCTCGAACTCATGACCGCAGCAGACCGTGAGCCCACCGGAACCCCCGTCGGCCCCGTCGACTCGTCCCGCATCCCGCGCTACGCGGGCCCCGCCACCTTCGCCCGGCTGCCGCGCGTCGACGAGGTCGGCGGCACCGCGGACGTCGCCGTGGTCGGCGTGCCCTTCGACACCGGCGTCTCCTACCGCCCCGGCGCCCGCTTCGGCGGCAACGCCATCCGCGAGGCGTCCCGGCTGCTGCGCCCGTACAACCCGGCGCAGGACGCGGCGCCCTTCGCCCTCGCCCAGGTCGCCGACGCCGGGGACATCGCCGCGAACCCGTTCGACATCAACGAGGCGGTGGAGACCGTCCAGGCCGCCGCCGACGACCTCCTCGACAGCGGCGCCCGCCTCATGACCCTCGGCGGCGACCACACCATCGCCCTCCCGCTGCTGCGGTCCGTCGCCCGCAAGCACGGCCCGGTCGCCCTGCTGCACTTCGACGCCCACCTGGACACCTGGGACACCTACTTCGGCGCCGAGTACACCCACGGCACGCCCTTCCGGCGCGCCGTCGAAGAGGGCATCCTCGACACCGCCGCCCTCTCGCACGTCGGCACCCGGGGCCCGCTGTACGGGAAGAAGGACCTGGACGACGACGAGAAGATGGGCTTCGGCATCGTCACCTCCGCCGACGTCATGCGGCGCGGCGTGGACGAGGTCACCGACCAGCTGCGGCAGCGCATCGGCGACCGCCCGCTCTACATCTCCATCGACATCGACGTCCTGGACCCGGCCCACGCCCCCGGCACCGGCACCCCCGAGGCGGGCGGCCTCACCTCCCGCGAACTGCTGGAGATCCTGCGCGGCCTGGCCGGATGCCACCTGGTCTCCGCCGATCTGGTCGAGGTCGCCCCGGCGTACGACCACGCGGAGATCACCGCGGTGGCTGCCTCCCACACGGCGTACGAACTGACGACGATCATGGCCCGCCAGATCGCCGCCTCCCGTACCGCCTGAGCGCGCCCGTCAGGGCCTTCCCGCGAGCTCCCGAGGGCCGTACAGCGCCGCCGGGGCGCCGGTGTGGAGGGCCCAGTAGCGGTCGCCGTAGGACCAGTGCCACCACTCGGTCGGGTAGTTGACCAGTCCGGCGGAGGTCAGCGCCGCGCCCAGGGCGTCCCGGTGGGCGCGGGCCGCGGCGGGGATGTTCGTCGCCTCCGTGTAGCAGGCGCGGGCGCTCTCCTCCGGGGTCGCGTCCCAGGGGGTGCCCATGTCCAGCTCGTGCCCGTCCGCGTCGGCGAGGGTGAGGTCGACGGCGGCGCCGGCGCTGTGCGGGGCGAGTTCGGGCGGCGATACGTAGCGGCTCGCCGCCGCCCGGATCTCCCCGTCGGACCAGGCGGGGTGCGCGGCGCGCAGCCGGGCGGCGTAGCGCGCGAAGTAGTGCCGCTGCAGCTCGAGCGGCCGGTACCCCTCGATGAACAGCAGCCGCAGCCCCGGCGGCAGCGCCGACTGCGCCGCCAGCAGCCGCTCCAGCAGACCCTGCCGCAGGAAGGCGTAGGCCCCGGCGGGGTCCGCCGCCCGGCCGTCGACCAGCACCCGCGGTGCGCGGCGTACGTCCGTCAGCGGCTCCCCGCACTCCCTGACCGGCACGGCCGCGACCCTCGGGTCGGACATCAAGGTGATTTCAGGCATGGGGCGATCGTCGCAGCTACCCCTGTGCGGTGGGGCGCACGACCACCTCGCCGACGTCGATGTCCGCGGGCTGTTCGAGTTCTCGTGCAGCGAGGTGAAGCCCACGCCCCGCTCGCACAGTTCGGCGACCATGCTGATGAGGTCTTGGCGGCTGCGGCCGTAGCGGTCGAGCGAGGGGACGACGAGGAGGTGTCACCTCCTGTGCCACACGGCCGGGCCGCTTGTGGGGGTGTGATCCCGGCCGTGTGGCCTCGGTGGGGGCAGTGGTGTCCGACCCGGGGTGGATCTCAGGTCCAGGTCGGCACGTTTCCCCCGGCGCAGCGGGCGCCGAAGCCGCCGTGGGGCAGGATCTCGTCGATGGCCTTGAGGTCGGCGTCGGTGAGGGTGAGGTCGGCGGCACCTGCGTTTTCCTCGACGCGCTTCGGGCTGCGGGGGCCGGGGATGGGCACGATGTGCCCGCCCCGGGTCAGGAGCCAGGCCAGGGCGAACTGGGAGACGGTGGCGTTCTTGGCCGCCGCGAGGGCGGCGAGCCGGCCGACGGCTTCGACGTTCTTCTCGAAGGTGCCCGGCTGCCAGCGCGGGTCGACGTTGCGTATGTCGCTGCCTTCGTACTGGCCGGCGGGCTTGGCGGTGCCGGTGATGAACCCGCGGCCGAGGGGGGGGAGTAGGCGACGAAGCCGATGCCGAGTTCGTCCAGGACCGGGAAGAGCTGCTCGACGTCCCGCTCGAACAGGGAGTATTCGGTCTGCAGGACGGAGACCGGCTGCACGGCGTGTGCCTTGCGGATCGTCTCGGGTCCGGCCTCGCTGAGGCCGAAGTACTTCACCTAGCCCGCGTCGATCAGTTCCTTGACGGTGCCCGCGACCTCCTCGATGGGCACCTCGGGGTCGACGCGGTGCTGGTAGAAGACGTCGATGTGGTCCACGCCGAGGTAGCGCAGGCTGTTGTCGGCGACCTTGCGGATGTTGTCGGGCCGGCTGTTGAGAGGGCCGCCGATCTGCTCGGGAGGCACCGACATGTCGACGCCGAACTTGGTGGCCAGGACCACGTCGTCGCGGAAGTCCTTGACCGCCTTGCCGACCAGGATCTCGTTGGATCCGGTGCCCCAGCCGTACATCTCGGCGGTGTCGAAGAAGGTGACGCCCAGGTCGTGGGCGCGCCGGAGGGCGGCGACGTCGGCCTCCTCGCCGGTGGGCCCGTAGGCCATCGTCAGGCCCATCGCGCCGTAGCCGATGGCCGAGACCTCAAGGCCCTGGCTTCCCGGTGTCCGGTTCTGCATGGTGCACTCCTCTGAGCGGGATAAGAGGTGCTTTGTGGTCGATGCGCCTCGTGCGTCCTCTCGCCGAACCGAACGTTTCTGCTGGGTGCGCTCGCTGGCGTGACCCCGTCGACGAGGGCAGGTTCCACCCGTGACCTCCTGGACCGGAGTTGCTGTTCGCTCGTGCAGGGTGGGGCTGCCGGGGCGGTTCACGGACCGCTGTGTCAGTGCGCTGCGGCGGCCAGTCCGGCGCGGTGGGTCCGGGTGTGCTCGGCGACGCGCCGGCCGAGGTGGCGGGCGGTGCTCAGGTCTGCGTCGTGGACCGCGGGGGTGTCGTTGAAGCTCTGCGCGCCGGCGCCGAGGTAGAAGCCGAGGCGGTTGTCGTCCTGGGCGCTGGAGGTGGTGGTGTTCCAGCCCGGCAGGAGATTCAGGCTCACCCAGAGCATTCCGTGCTGGGCCGCCAGGAGCGAGAGGTACTGCAGGGTGTGCAGCTTGTCGCCGCTCATGGAGCCGGAGTTGGTGAATCCCGCCGCGAGCTTGTCGCTCCAGGCGCGGGTCATCCACCGCTTGCTGCTGGCCTCGGCGAAGGCGTGGAACGCCCCGGACGCCGTACCCATGTAGGTGGGGGTACCGAAGATGATGGCGTCCGCGGCATCCATCAGTTCCCAGTCGGCGTCGCCGAGGGAGGCGACGTCGACGCGGTGGACCTGCGTCCCGGCGATGGAGCGCGCGCCGTCCTCGACGGCCGCGGCGATCTGCGCGGTGTGGCCGTAGCCGGAATGCGACGCGATGACGATCGAGATATCGGACATGTGTGTTCCTCTCCTGCCGTAATGGCGGCGTGTGCGATGGGGTGCCGGCGGGCGACGAGCTGCCCGCTGCGGCGGTCGGCCGCACTGCTCCACCAGTCGGGGACCGGCGGCCCGGGCCAGGGCGCGGCGCATGCCCGGGGTGTCGCGGACCGGGGCCGGCCAGAACCAGCCCGGATCACCGTTCCGCCTTTTCGAGTGTCACTGTTAAGACGGCGATACGCAAATTGCGATATCGTTGTTCCATGAGCGAGGAACGACGCGCCGCGCGGCGCCAGGTACTGCAGGTGGCGGCCAAGCTCTTGGAGGAGGGCGGCAGCGAGGCGGTCTCCACGCGCGCTGTCGCCGCAGCCGCAGGCGTCACGGCCCCCGCGCTGTACCGGATGTTCGACGACAAGGACGGACTCCTGGCCGAGCTGGCCGCCTACGGGTTCGAGATGTACCTGGCCGAGAAACGGAAGGCCCTGGCACTGACCCCCGACGACCCGGTGGCCGACCTCTACCGCGGCTGGGACCTCCACGTCGACTTCGGAGTGCACCACCCCGCGTTCTACGTGCTCATGTACGGCACTGTGCGGCCCGGGCGGCGGCCCCCCGCCGCGGACGAGGCGCATGCCCTGCTGGTGAGACTGCTGCGCCGCGCGGCCGAGGCCGGGCGCCTTCGGGTTCCGGTGGAGCAGGCGACCCGCGTCATCCACGCGGCGACGACGGGTGCCACGCTGGCGCTGATCGGCGAAGAGCCCTCGAAGCGGGACCTGACCACTTCAGCACGGCTGCGGGACACCGTCATCACCTCCGTCACCACGGACCCGCCCGCCTCGTCCGGGTCGGACCTGGCCTCGCGCGCACTCGCCCTCGACGCCGCACTGGAAACCGCGCTCACCACCGGCCCCCCGGCCGCGGGCGCCGGGGTGCCCCTGAGGGCCACGGAGACGGCCCTGTTCCGCGAATGGTTGCAGCGGCTGGCAGGCTGAACCGGCCGCGTGCGATGTGACCGGGGTCGGGCCTGGGCTTCTGGCTGCCGGTGCGGCCCAGGACGCGACCGGTGGCCAGACCCTGAGGGCGGTGTGCCCTGAGGGGGGCGGTGTGCCCTGAGGGGCGCCTCGCGTCGTACCCGTCATACCTGAGAGCCACGCGGCGAGTGCACCCCCTGGAGTGACGCCAACTACCCGCCCCGCTCCCTACCTTCCGTACATACGACATCCGGTACGGAAGGGGACATCGATGGCATCCCGTGTGCGCGGCCGCCTCCGCCGCACTCTGCTCGGCATGCTCGTCGCCGCCTCGGTGGCCGTGCCGGTGGCGGGTGCCGCGCGGCCCGCGGCGGTCCCGGCGCCCGCGCCGTCGGCGCTGCCCCCGCTGACCGCCGCGACGCCCGCCGCCCTCGACGCGCGGTACGCCGCCCACCGCGCGGACATACGGGCCGCCGAGCGGATGGCCGCCGGCCACGGGGACCGGCGGCGGGCGGCCGCGCTGCGGGAGATGGCGGCACCGTCCCGGCAGTTCCTCTCCTTCGACGGGCGGGACGGGGGCCGTTCCGTCGAGGTCTTCGGGGATCTGTCGCGCGCCGCGCGGGTCGCCGTCCTGGTACCGGGTTCGGACACCAGCCTCGACCGGTACGGGCGCCTGCGCGCCGGGGCCGTCGCGCTGAAGCACCAGCTGGGGCAGCGGGGCGCCGTCGTCGCCTGGCTCGGCTACGAGACGCCGGGCACGGTGAGCCCCGAGGTGCTGACGGCCGGTCTGGCCGACCGTGCGGCGCCCCGACTCGCCTCCTTCGTCGGGGAGTTGACCACCGCCGCGCCCCGGGCCCGGATCTCGCTGCTCTGCCACTCCTACGGCTCCCTGGTCTGCGCCCGGGCCGCGCACGGGCCGGCGGTCGCTGACATCGTCCTGTACGGCAGTCCCGGAGTCGGCGCCTCCGGCGTCGGCCAGTTGCACACCCGGGCCGCCGTCTGGGCGGGCCGGGGCGCGCACGACTGGATCGGCCACGTCCCGCATGTGCGGATCCCGCTGCTGTTCACCACCGTCGGGCTGGGCACCGATCCCGTCTCGAAGGGGTTCGGCGCCCGGATCTTCGACGCGGGCGACGGCGGTCACAGCGACTACCTCAAGCCCGGTTCCGTCAGCCTGCGGAGCCTGGCCCGGATCGTGGAGGACGGCCGTGCGTGAGCTGATCCGGCGCATCGACGCCGCCACCCCGCCCGACCGCGACCGCGCCGTGGACGCGCTGCGCGCCTTCGCCATCCTCGGAGTGGTCCTCGGCCACTGGCTGGTGACCGCCCTCGTCGCCGACAGCGGCACCGTGCGGACCGCGAGCCTGCTGCTGTATCAGCCCCACCTCGTCCCGCTCTCCTGGGCGTTGCAGACCCTCGCTGTCTTCTTCCTGGTGGGCGGGCAGATGAGCGTGAGGAGTCACGAGTCCGCCCGCGCCCGGGGCGTGACGTACCGCCAGTGGCTGGGCGTCCGGATGGCCCGGCTGTTCCGCCCGGTCGCCGCGCTGCTGGTGGTGTGGACCCTGGCGGCGGGGGCGATGCTGGCCTCCGGAGTGGGCCTGACGACCCTGCACACCCTGCTCAAACTGGTGCTGTCACCGCTCTGGTTCCTGCTGGTCTTCGCGGCGCTCACGGCGGCGACCCCGCTGGTGGCGCGGCTGCATCCGCTGTGGCCGCTCGCCGTCGTCCTCCATGTCGACCTGGTCCGGTTCGGCCTCGGCGGGCCCGCCTGGCTCGGCTGGATCAACCTGGCGGCGGGCTGGCTGGTCCCGTACTGCCTGGGCGCGGCATGGGCGCGCGGCGGACTGCGGGGGCGCACGACCGGCTGGGTGCTACTGCTCGGTGGCGGTGCGGTCACGGCCGGGCTCGTCCTGTTCGGCGGCTATCCGGCGGCCATGGTCGGGGTGCCGGGCGCCGCGATATCCAACCTCAACCCGCCGACCCTGGCCGCCGTCACCTTCGGCCTGGCCCAGTGCGGTGCGGCCCTGCTGCTGCTCGGACCACTGCGGCGGGCGCTGGCGCGGCCCGCGGTCTGGGCGGGGGTGGCGCTGCTGAACCTCTCCGCGATGACCGTCTTCCTATGGCACCAGACCGCAATGATGGCGGTCACCGCCACCGCCCTGCGGCTGAGCGGCCCCCTGCCCGGTCTGCACACCGTGCCCGCCGACCCGGCCTGGCTGGCCGCCCGCCTGGCCTGGCTGCCGGTGTTCGCGGCGGCGCTGCTGATATGCCGCGCGGCGTTCGGCACGCACGAGCACGCCGGACCGCGCACGGGCGGCCGGGTGGTACGCGAGGGCCGGGTCGTACGCGAGGGCCGCCAGGGCGGGGCTGCGGGGGTGGCGCGGAAGGGAGCGGGAGTGGTGCGGCGTGGATAGGGTCGCGTCCATGAGGGGGCGGGCGTTGGCGGGGCGGTTGGCGCGGGGGCTGCGGACGGTTCCGGGCGCCCTGCGCGAGGACTTGTGGACGACGGCGGCCGATCCGCTGCCGCGCCGGAGCGGGCCGAGCTGGCTGGACTGGCTGCCCGCGTTGGCGCTCCCGGTGGTGCTGGGCGCGGTGGTGCTGTTCATCGCGTGTGTCGACAAGTACGGGGAGCTGTACGGGTTCGGCCCGGGTCTCGGAGTCCTGCTCGCCGCGGTCCAGTCCGTGGCGCTCGCCGCGGCGCTGTTCCGGCCGGTCCCGGCGTGGTGGTCGATGACGATCGTGACGATGGTGATCGTGCTGACCGCGAGGCCCGGGGCCATCTCCGAGACGACGTTCCCCTGGTCCGGCGAGGGGCTGACGGTGCAGGCGCTGGTGCTGTTCCTGCTGGCGCTGCGCACCCGCCCCCGGATAGCGGCCGAGGTGCTGGCGATCAGCGTGCTGGTGGGCCTGGTCTCCCGCGTCTCCATCAAGCCGGGGCCGCCCCCCGAGAGCGACGCGGGGTTCTTCGTCTCGGTCCTGGTGACCGCCGTGGTGGTCGGCACCGCGCTGCGCGGCCGCCGGGTGGCCCGGGCGCGGCTGGTGGAGCAGGAGGAGATCACCGCCGGCGAGCGGGCCCGCCGCACCCTGCTGGAGGAGCGCAACCGGATCGCCCGCGAGCTGCACGACGTGGTCGCGCACCACATGTCGGTGATCTCCATTCAGGCGCAGGTCGCCCCGCACCTGGCCGAGAACCCCTCCGACGAGCTGAAGGAGAACCTCGCGGGCATTCGCCGGAGCGCGGTCGAGGCGCTGACCGAACTGCGCCGGGTGCTGGGCGTGTTGCGCTCCGAGGACGCCCTCGCCGATGGCGTGCGGCACGCCCCGCAGCCCACCCTCGACCGGCTGGACGAGCTGGTGGGCAGGGTGCGGAGCACCGGGATCGCGGTGGCCGTCGACATCACCGGCGAGCGGCGGCCGCTGCCGCCGGGCATCGAGCTGTCGGCGTTCCGCATCGTGCAGGAGGCGCTGAGCAATGTGCTGCGCCACGCGCCGGGCGCGCAGGCGCGGGTGGAGCTTGGCTACCACGCGCGCGCCCTCGCCCTACGGGTCAGCAACACCCCGCCGGACGGCCCCGCCCCGCCCTCGCCGGGCGCCGGGCACGGGCTGCTCGGGATGCGCGAGCGCACCGCGATGCTCGGGGGCGAGCTGGCCACCGGCCCGATGCCGGACGGCGGTTACGAGGTGACCGCCGTACTGCCCATGCGAGAGCCCACCCCCTCCCCGGCCGCCTGGCCGACCGAGACCGCCGAGGACACCGCATGACCACGAGCATCCGCGTCCTGATCGCCGACGACCAGAGCATGGTCCGCCAGGGCTTCACCGTCCTGCTGAACGCCGAATCCGGCATCGAGGTCGTCGGCCAGGCCGTGGACGGGGAGGACGCCATCGCCCAGGTCGCCGAACTCGCCCCCGATGTCGTGCTGATGGACATCCGCATGCCCGGGCTCGGCGGCATCGAGGCCACCCGCCGGCTCACCGAACCGGACGGTGCCACCGTCAAGGTCCTCGTCCTCACCACCTTCGACCTCGACGAGTACGTGTACGAGGCGCTGCGCGCGGGCGCGTCCGGGTTTCTCCTCAAGGACGCGTCGGCCGAGGAACTGGCCCATGCGGTACGGGTGGTGGCGGCCGGGGACGCGCTGCTCGCCCCGAACATCACCAAGCGCCTGATCACCGAGTTCTCCCGGGTGACCGCCGGCGCCCCGCGCGCTCCCCTCAAGGACCGCGTCGGCGATCTCACGGAGCGCGAGACCGAGGTGCTGGCCCTGATCGCACAGGGCCTGTCGAACGCGGAGATCGCCACCCGGCTGGTGGTGGCGGAGCAGACCGTGAAGACCCATGTCGGCCGGATCCTGTTCAAGCTGGGCCTGCGCGACCGCACCCAGGCCGCGGTCTTCGCGTACGAGACAGGCCTGGTGCGCCCGACCGCGCTCTGACAGTTCATCTCCATGAACTGATGTTCAGAGGTTGAAGACATCGCCCTATCCATTGACCTGTCGTGTTCACCTCTTTATCGTCACTGCGACCGTCACCGGCGAACCACGACGGAGAACAATGACGTACTCCACCCCCCGGCTGCCGCGCACCGCCCGGCTGGTCGCACCGCTGCTCGTCTGCGGGCTGATCGCCGCCGTGCCTCCGGCGTCCGCCGCTCCCGAATCCGACTCCTCAGCGGCGGCACGGGCCGGCGCCGGGGGCTGTGCGCGTGGGCCGTCCGGCGGCTGGGCGCTGACCTCGGACCGCATCGATCCCAAGGACAGCTACCACGCGTACGTGGGCAACGGCTATCTCGGGCAGCGCGTGCCGCCGAACGGCACCGGTTACACGGGCGGCGGCGACAAGACCGGATGGCCGCTGTTCACGCCCCGCTATGACGGCGCGTTCGTCTCCGGTCTGTACGCGCACAACAAGAAGACCACCGAGAACCGGCAGGTCGCGGCCGCCATCCCCAACTGGTCCACCCTGAACGTGGCCACCGGGGGCAAGGGTTCGGAGACCTTCGGCCCGGGGACGTCCGCGGGGCGCGTCTCGCACTACCGGCAGACCGTCTTCATGCGCTGCGGCTTCGTCCGTACGTCCCTCACCTGGACGGCGGCCGACGGCCGCGCCACCGACCTCACCTACGACGTGCTCGCCGACCGGAACGACGCGCACGTGGGCGCCGTACGGCTGCGCATGACCCCGCACTGGAGCGGCGACGCCACCGTCACCGACCGCATCGACGGGCGCGGCGCGCGCCGCATGACGCAGACCGGCGGCGGAACGCACGGCGGCCGTACGGTCGATGTGGCCTTCCGTACGGACGGCACCGAGACCGACGGCGCCGTCGCGTCCACCCTGCGGCCCGGCCGTAACGTACAGAACACGAACGCGGAACGGGTCGCCAAGGACGGCAAGTTGAGCGCCCGGCAGGCCGTCCGCTTCCCGGTGCGGCAGGGGCGCGCGTACGAGTTCACCAAGTACGTCGGCGTCGACACCGCGCTGACCTCCCACGCCCCGCGCGCCGACGCCGTCGCCGCCTCCCGGCGGGCCGCCGACCGCGGCTGGCCCGCGCTGTTCGCCGAGCACACCGCCGCCTGGCGGAAGCTCTGGCGCTCCGACATCGAGATCGGCGGCCGCCGGCAGCGCGATCTGCAGGACTGGGTGCGCTCCGCGCAGTACGGGCTGCTGTCCGCCACCCGCGCGGGCTCCCGCAACAGCATCTCCCCGACCGGGCTGACCAGCGACAACTACGGCGGCCTGATCTTCTGGGACGCCGAGACCTGGATGTACCCGGGGCTGCTGGCGAGCCACCCCGAACTGGCCAAGTCCGTAGTCGAGTACCGCTACAAGACCCGCGCGGGCGCCCGTACGAACGCGCGCAAGCTCGGCTACCCCGGCCTCTTCTACCCCTGGACCAGCGCGAGCAAGGGCGGGCTGTGGACCGAGTGCCACAGCTGGGACCCGCCGCACTGCCGCACCCAGAACCACCTGCAGAGCGATATCGCCCTCGCGGCCTGGCAGTACTTCCAGGCCACCGGGGACGCCACCTGGCTGCGCGAGCGCGGCTGGCCGGTGCTCAAGGGGATCGCCGAGTTCTGGGCCGGACGCGTCACCCACAACGCCGACGGCAGCTACTCCATCAAAAACGTCGCGGGCCCCGACGAGTACAGCAACGGCGTGGACGACGCGGTGTTCACCAACGCCGGAGCCGCCACCGCCCTGCGCGACGCCGCCCGCGCCGCCCGCGTCCTCGGTGAGAAGCCCCCCGCCGCCTGGACCCGGATCGCGGACAAGCTGCGCATCCCGTACGACAAGAAGAAGCAGGTCTTCCAGCAGTACGACGGCTACAAGGGTTCGCTGATCAAGCAGGCGGACACCGTGCTGCTCATGCATCCGCTGGAGTGGCCGATGTCCCGGGAGGCCGCCGCCAAGACGCTCGACTACTACGCGGCGCGCACCGACCCGGACGGCCCGGCCATGACCGACTCGGTCCACGCGATCGACGCCGCGTCCATCGGGGAGCCCGGCTGCTCCTCGTACACGTATCTGATGCGCTCCATCAAGCCGTTCGTGCGCGGCTCGTTCGACCAGTTCTCGGAGGCGCGCGGCGAGAAGGCGGGCGCCGAGGACCCGCTGGCCGGGTCGCCCGCCCAGGACTTCCTCACCGGCAAGGGCGGCTTCCTCCAGGTCTTCACCCACGGCCTGACCGGGATGCGGATGCGCGAGGACGCCGTACGGCTCGACCCCACGCTGCCGCCGCAGCTGCGCGACGGCGTACGCCTGCGCGGCCTGCGCTGGCAGGGCCGTACGTACGACGTGGCGATCGGCCCGCACGAGACGACGGTGCGGCTGACCGCCGGTGCGCCGTTCGACATCGAGACGCCGCAGGGCGGGAAGCAGGTCGTGAGCGAGGGCGCCCCCGCCGTCCTCAAGACCCGCCGCCCGGACCTCACTCCGACCACCAACCTCGCCCGCTGCCAGGAGGCGACGGCGAGTTCGCGGGAGCCGGGCATGGAGCCGGGCGCCGCCCTCGACGGCAACGCGGCCACCGCCTGGGTGCCCGACGCGGCCCAGGGCACGCTCACCGCCGACCTCGGCCGGACCGTACGGATCGGCGAGGTCACCCCGCGGTGGACCACCACCCGGCCCGCCTCGCACCGCGTCGAGACCTCGCTCGACGGCAGGCACTGGCGCGACGGGACGGCGGGCCCGGCCCGCTACGTCCGCGTCACGCTGCGCTCTGCGGACGACAAGAAGCGCGCGGGCATCGAGGAGCTGAAGGTGACGCGGGACCGGTGACCCGGGGACCGGGCAGCGCGGCGCCGGCGTACCGCGGTACGCCGGCGCCGCGTGGCGTCCCGCTGCGGTCCTCCTGGGCGTGGACCAACTGAGCGTGGACCAATTCTTATACCGGCATTAGTATCACGGTCATGGTGCGCACTCCTCTCACTCCGCTGGAACGCGAACGCGGCCGCTTCCTCGGCGCCCTGCTGCGGCAGGCCCGCGGCGAACGCAGCATGGCGGACGTCGCCGCCGGGGCCGGGATCTCGGCCGAGACCCTCCGCAAGATCGAGACCGGTCGGGCCCCCACCCCCGCCTTCTTCACCATCGCCGCCCTGGCCACCGCCCTCGGCCTGCGGCTGGACGACATCGCGGCGCGCTGTGCCGCGGTCACCATCCCGGAGGAGGCGCCGCGCGACGAGGCGGCGTAAGGGCCCCGGCCCCCGGCCCGTTTGTTGCGGAAGGATGAAATCCGCACACCTGTGTGTTGGGCCTTCCGGTAGCAGTGGAAAACCGGGAGGTCACGAGTGGCGGACGGCAAGGGCGACAAAGGCGGCAAGGGCGGCAACGGCGACACAACTGATACCGGCGCGGGGTCCGGCTGGGCACGGCGGCTGATCCGCCACAGCATGCGGTACCGCCGCAATGTGCTGCTCGCGCTCGGGGCCTCGCTCGCCGGGATGGGCGTCATGGCGCTGGTCCCGCTCGTCACCAAGCTGATCATCGACGAGGTGATCGTCCGGCACGACCGGGCGCTCGCGCCCTGGGCGGTCCTGCTGATCGTCGCGGCCCTCGTCGTCTACGCCCTCACCTACGTCCGCCGCTTCTACGGCGGACGGCTCGCGCTCGACGTCCAGCACGATCTGCGGACCGAGATGTACGACTCGCTCGCCCGCCTCGACGGCAGGCGCCAGGACGAGCTGTCCACCGGCCAGATCGTCGGCCGCGCCACCAGCGACCTCCAGCTGATCCAGGGCCTGCTCTTCATGGTGCCGATGATGATCGGCAACGTGCTGCTCTTCCTGGTCTCCCTCGTCGTGATGGCCGTGCTCTCCCCGCTGCTCACCGTCGTCGCCCTCGCCGTCGCCCCCGCCCTGTGGGTCATCGCCTCGCGCAGCCGCGTCCGGCTCTTCCCCGCCACTTGGTACGCCCAGGGGCAGGCCGCCGCCGTCGCCGGGGTCGTGGACGGGGCCGTCACCGGCGTCCGCGTCGTCAAGGGCTTCGGCCAGGAGGCCCAGGAGACGGGCAAGCTCCGCGAGGTCGGCCGTAAGCTCTTCGCCGCCCGGCTGCGCACGGTCCGGCTCAACGCCCGCTACACCCCCGCCCTCCAGGCCGTCCCCGCCCTCGGCCAGGTCGCGATGCTGGCGCTCGGCGGCTGGATGGCCACCCGCGGGCAGATCACCCTCGGCACCTTCGTCGCCTTCTCGACCTACCTCGCGCAGCTCGTCGGTCCGGTGCGGATGCTCACCATGATGCTGACCGTCGGCCAGCAGGCCCGTGCCGGAGTCGAGCGGGTCTACGAACTCATCGACACCGAACCGGTCATCCAGGAGCGCCCGGACGCGCGCGAACTGCCCGCCGACGCACCCGCGACGGTCGAATTCGATCACGTCACCTTCGGCTACGACGCCGACCGGCCCGTGCTCTCCGAGGTGTCACTGCGCATCGAACCGGGCGAGACGGTCGCCGTGGTCGGCGCCTCGGGCAGCGGCAAATCCACCCTGTCCATGCTGCTGCCCCGCTTCTACGACGTGACGGATGGCGCGGTGCGGATCGGCGGCCACGACGTCCGCGAGCTGACATACGCCTCGCTGCGTGCCGCCATCGGGCTCGTCCCCGAGGACAGCTTCCTCTTCTCCGACACCGTGCGCGCCAACCTCGCCTACGGGCTTCCGGACGCCGACGACGAGCAGATCAGGGCCGCCGCCCGCGCCGCCCAGGCCGACGGCTTCATCTCCGCCCTCCCCGACGGCTACGACACCCAGGTCGGCGAGCAGGGCCTCACCCTCTCCGGCGGCCAGCGCCAGCGCATGGCCCTGGCCCGCGCGATCCTCACCGACCCCCGGCTGCTCGTCCTCGACGACGCCACCTCGGCGGTCGACGCACGCGTGGAGCACGAGATCCACGAGGCGCTGCGCGGCGTCATGGCGGGCCGTACGACCCTCCTCATCGCCCACCGCCTGTCCACCCTCGCCCTCGCCGACCGCATCGCCGTCCTGGACGGCGGCCGCCTGGTGGACCTCGGCACGGACGAGGAACTGCGCAAGCGCTGTGCGCTGTACCGCCGCCTGCTGACGGACCCGGACGAGCTGAGCGGCATCGCCCGCGACCCGGCCGGGCGCCTGGCCGTGCGGCCGCGCGGCGGGGACGACCCGGAGCACGCGGGTCCGGCGGTGGCGGGGCTCGCCGGGTCGTTCGGCGGAGAGGCCGCCGCCACCGGGCTGGTCGAGCCGTGCCATGACGGCGCGGCAGACGGAAACGGCGCCGCAGACGGGAACGGCGCGGCCCACGCGAACGGCGCCACTCACGGGAACGGCGACCGGCCGGTGGCGCGCGGCGGCGACGACCCCGAGCATGCCGCACCGCGCGCGGACAGCGTGACCCCCGAGCTGTGGGTGCGGCGCGACGGGGACGACCGGACCGCCCCGGAGGCGCGCTCCACCGCCACGCCCGCCCCCGGGATGGCCGGGGCGCTGACCGGGATGCCCGCCACGCCCGACCTGCTGGCCAAGGTGGAGGCCCTGCCGCCCGCCACCGACACGCCCGAGGTGGACGAGGAGCGGGCCGCGCGGCCCGAAGGGGCGTACGGACTGCGGCAGTTGCTGCGCGGGTTCAGGGCGCCGCTGCTGTTCTGCCTGCTGCTGGTGGCGGTCGACGCGGTGTCCGGGCTGCTGCTGCCCGTGCTCATCCGGCACGGCATCGACCAGGGCGTCCAGCGCCTCGCGCTCGGCGCGGTGTGGGCGGCGTCCGGGCTGGCGCTGGTCGTCGTCCTCGCGCAGTGGGCCGCGCAGTTCGGCGAGACGCGGCTGACCGGCCGCACCGGCGAGCGCATGCTGTACGCCCTGCGGGTCAAGATCTTCGCGCAGTTGCAGCGGCTCGGGCTCGACTACTACGAGCGCGAGCTGACCGGCAAGATCATGACGCGGATGACCACCGACGTGGACGCCTTGTCGTCGTTCCTGCAGACCGGTCTGGTCACCGCCGTCGTCAGCCTGCTGACCTTCTTCGGGATCCTGGTCGCGCTCCTGGTGATCGACGTCCAGCTCGCGCTGGTGGTGTTCGCGACCCTGCCGCCGCTGATCATCGGCACGTTCGTCTTCCGCCGCAAGAGCGTCAAGGCGTACGAACTCGCCCGCGAGCGCGTGGGCACCGTCAACGCCGACCTCCAGGAGAGCGTGGCGGGGCTGCGGATCGTGCAGGCGTTCCGGCGCGAGCGCGTCGGCCGGGAGCGGTTCGCCGCGCGCAGCGACGCGTACCGGCAGGCGCGGGTGCGCGGCCAGTGGCTGATCTCGGTGTACTTCCCGTTCGTCCAGCTGCTGTCGTCCACCGCCGCCGCGCTGGTGCTGATCGTCGGCTCCGGGCGGGTGAGCGACGGGACGCTGACGGCGGGCGCGCTGGTCGCCTATCTGCTCTACATCGACCTGTTCTTCGCGCCCGTCCAGCAGCTCTCCCAGGTGTTCGACGGCTATCAGCAGGCCACGGTGTCGCTGGGCCGCATCCAGGAGCTGCTGCGGGAGCCGACCACCACCCCGGCGGCGAAGAACCCGCGCGCGGTGCGGACGGTCCGCGGCGAGGTCGCCTTCGAGGACGTGCGCTTCCGGTACGGCGGCGACGAGGCGGGGGCCGCCGAGGAGGCCCTGTCGGGCATCGACCTCACCATCCCGGCCGGGCAGACGGTGGCGTTCGTGGGGGAGACGGGCGCGGGCAAGTCCACGCTGGTCAAGCTGGTCGCCCGCTTCTACGACCCCACCGGCGGCGCCGTACGGGTCGACGGCACGGATCTGCGTGAGCTGGACCTCACCGCCTACCGCAACCGGCTGGGCGTCGTCCCGCAGGAGCCGTATCTCTTCCCGGGTACCGTGCGCGACGCCATCGCCTACGGGCGCCCCGGCGCGAGCGACGCCGAAGTGGAGGCGGCCGCACGGGCGGTCGGCGCCCACGCCATGGTGGCCTCGCTCGACGGCGGCTATCTGCACGCGGTCTCCGAGCGCGGGCGCAATCTGTCGGCCGGGCAGCGCCAGCTGATCGCGCTCGCGCGCGCCGAGCTGGTCGACCCGGACATCCTGCTGCTCGACGAGGCCACGGCCGCGCTCGACCTGGCCACCGAGGGCCTGGTCAACCAGGCCACGGACCGGCTCGCGGGCCGGCGCACCACGCTGGTCGTCGCGCACCGGCTGACCACCGCGGCCCGCGCGGACCGGGTGGTGGTCCTGGACCACGGACGGGTGGTCGAGGACGGTACGCACCAGGAGCTGGTGGCACGGCCTGACGGCCGGTATGCCGAGCTGTGGCGCA
The DNA here is from genome assembly GCF_042958345.1 of Streptomyces sp. NPDC007983. Lineage (NCBI taxonomy): Bacteria > Bacillati > Actinomycetota > Actinomycetes > Kitasatosporales > Streptomycetaceae > Streptomyces > Streptomyces sp. NPDC007983. The sequence continues at coordinate 184,708 of NZ_JBIBJI010000010.1, read as the reverse complement.
CCTTCACGGGAGAGACGGCCCCGGTGGGGGCGTAACGCCCCCGCCTTCGGGGCGGGTTCCGCCGCCTCATGAGTGCGCCGTCCGGCCGTGAACTATACGGCCGGTAACTCTCGGCGTTCGCCGCTCATCACGTACCGTGACGTCACGGTTCCATGCCGCTCGCCCTCGCGATGCCCTCCACCTCGCGCCGGTCCGCCTCCCGCTGCTCCGCCTCGGCCGCCACGCGCTGCTTGTGGCGGTGCAGGAAGTCGGGGTCCTGGGCCCGGTCCTGGGGCACCAGCACCTTCATGCCCTTGGCGTGCGGGCTGTCGCCGAGGTCGACGACCACCCGCTCGTCCTGGGAGGTGAGCAGGCCGAACAACACCAGCAGCTCGGCCTGCAGGGCGGGGGTGAACAGCTCTTTCTCCTCGGGCCCCATGCCGAGTTCGTACGTCCCCCCGCGGACGGCGGGGGAGGTGCTCAGCTCGCGCAGCAGCCGCATGAGCAGCTCCAGCGAGCGAGGATCGATTCGTTCCTGCAATTCGGTCAGATACTGCGTCAGCCGCTCGGCCCGTTCGCTCCGGTCGTGCCGTTCGTCTCGGTCCATGTCAGCAGGATGCGCCATCACAGCCCGCTACGAAAGGGGGTGACGGCAACAACTCTCCGTATTCGGCGGCCGGTTGGCGTGATCGGAAGCCTCTAGCCACTGTCGTCTGTGCCCCGATAGGTTCTCGGCGACCTGTGCGATTGATGTGCACGCAGGTGATGTGCACCCAAGGGGAGGGCGAATGGGCAAGGGGCTCAGATGGCTGTTGTCGCTCGTGATAATCGTGGGGGCGGTCGGCGCCGGTGCGGGCAGCGCACCGGCGGCAGCGGCCGCCCCCGCGAGCGGGCCGGACATCAAGGAACGCGTCCTGGCGATACCCGGGATGAGCTTCGTCGAGGAGCAGCCGTACGACGGCTACCGCTTCCTCGTCTTCACCTACCGGCAGCCGGTCGACCACCGGCATCCGTCCAAGGGCACCTTCGAGCAGCGGTTCACCCTGCTGCACAAGGCCACCGACCGGCCGACGGTCTTCTACACCTCCGGCTACAACGTGACCACCGCGCCGCGCCGCAGCGAGCCCACGCAGCTCGTGGACGGCAACCAGGTGTCCATGGAGTATCGGTTCTTCACGCCGTCGCGGCCCCAGCCCGCCGACTGGTCGAAGCTGGACATCTGGCAGGCCGCCAGCGACCAGCACCGGCTGTACCGGGCGCTGCACCGCGTCTACGGCAAGAACTGGCTCGCCACCGGCGGCAGCAAGGGCGGCATGACCGCCACCTACTACCGCCGCTTCTACCCGCACGACATGGCGGGCACCATCGCCTACGTCGCCCCCAACGACGTCGTCAACAACGAGGATTCGGCCTACGACCGCTTCTTCGCGGGCGTCGGCACCGCCGAGTGCCGCACCAAGCTGAACGCGGTCCAGCGCGAGGCGCTCGTGCGGCGCGACGAGATCGTGGCGCGCTACCAGAAGTGGGCCGACGAGGAGAAGCAGACCTTCACGGTCGTCGGCAGCGCCGACAAGGCGTACGAGAACGTCGTTCTCGACCTGGTGTGGGCCTTCTGGCAGTACCACCTGCTCAAGGACTGCGCGGACGTCCCCGCCACCACGGCCTCCACCGATGAGCTGTACAAGTTCATCGACGACATCTCCGGCTTCTCCGCCTACACCGACCAGGGCCTGGAGACCTACACCCCGTACTACTACCAGGCGGGCACCGAACTGGGCGCACCCACCTTCAAGACCCCCCACCTGGACGGTCTGCTGCGCTACCCGGGCATCTACAACCCGCGCAACTACGTCCCGCGCGACATCCCGATGCGCTTCAAGCCGGCCGCGATGCGGGACGTGGACCGCTGGGTCCGCCATGACGCGCGGCGGATGCTGTTCGTCTACGGGGAGAACGACCCGTGGGGCGCCGAACCGTTCCGCCTGGGCAAGGGCGCGCGCGACTCCTACGTCTACACCGCCCCCGGCGGCAACCACGGCTCCAACATCGCCCAGCTGACGGCGGACGAGAAGGCGAAGGCCACGGCCGCGGTCCAGAAGTGGGCGGGTGTCCCGGCCTCGTCCAAGCCGCTGGCCCGCCACGACGCGAAGCTGGACCAGCGGGAGGTGGAGCGCGAGCCGGCCCTGAGGCCGTAACGCTCCTGCCCGGCCTCCTGCCCCGCCCCAGTTCCGTCCGGGGCGGGGCAGGAGGCTTCGCTAGTACGAGAGCCCGTGCCCGATCGGGTACAGCACCCGGTGCGGGGCATCCGCGCGGCGCACCGCCACCGGCAGCCGTCCGCGCGGGTCCCGCTCACCGGCGATGACCCGGGCGGCGGCGCGTACTTCGACGTCCGTCCAGCCGTAGGTGGCCAGCGACGCGCCGGGGTCGTTGCCCAACTGGGCGATGTCGTACGGGTCCTTGATCGCCACGTGCACCACCGGCATCCCGGTCGCGGACACCTCGGAGACCAGCCGCCGCTGACCGGACCCGGCGTCGACGTCGCGCGTCAGGACGATCACCGCGTCCCGCTCGCGCGCCGCCGCCACGGCCTCGTCGATCCGCCCCGGCGACGGATCGGGCGCGCTGCCGGTGCCGGTGGACAGCGCCTTCGCCGTGAAGCCGAGCGCGCCGAGGGCACGGGCGAGGACGGCCGTCGGCGGACCGCCGGTGCCGGTCGGGGCGGCGGGGTCCACGCCGACCACGAGCAGCCTGCGGTGGCGGCGGGGCGACAGCGGCAGCAGCCCGCCGCGGTTGGTGATCAGTGTGGTGGTGCGGTCCGCGATCCGGGCGGCGGTGGCGGCGTGCGCGCGGGTGCCCACCGTACGGTCCACCGCGCGGCCGCTGGTGTACGGCTCGTCCAGCAGCCCCCGGCGCGCCTTGAGCCGCAGGACGCGCAGCACCGACGCGTCGAGCCGGGCCTCGCTGATCTCGCCCTTCCGCACCGCCGTACGCACGCTGTTCCAGGCGGCGGGCAGATCGGGCGGGGTCAGCAGCTGGTCCACACCCGCCTTCAGCGCGAGCACCGGCACCCGGCCGTCGCCGTACTTCTCGCGCACGCCCTGCATGCCGAGGGAGTCGGTGATCACGACGCCGTCGTAGCCGAGTTCGTCGCGCAGAACGCCGGTGATGATGGGGCGGGAGAGGGTGGCCGGGTCGTCGGCCGGGTCGAGCGCGGGGAACAGCAGATGCGCGGTCATGACCGAGTCGATCCCGGCGGCGATGGCGGCCCGGAACGGCGGCGCGTCCAGCCGCTCCCACTCCTTGCGGGAGTGGGTGATGGTCGGCAGCCCGACATGGCTGTCCACGGAGGTGTCGCCGTGCCCCGGGAAGTGCTTGGCGGTGGCCGCGACCCCGGCGCCCTGATAGCCCTGGACCTGGGCCGCGACCAGCCGGGCGACCGCCTTGGGGTCGGCGCCGAAGGAGCGGATGCCGATCACCGGGTTGGCCGGGTCGACGTTGACGTCCGCGTCCGGCGCGTAGTCCTGCCGGATGCCGAGCGCGGCCAGCTCCGCCCCGGCGATCCGGGCCGCCGCCCGTACGTCCGGCACGCTGCCGCCCGCGCCGAGCGCCATCGCCCCCGGCAGCAGCGTGGCGGGCGCCCCGATCCGGGCCACCATGCCGTGCTCCTGGTCGGTCGCGAGGAGCAGCGGCACGCCCGCCGAACCGTCCAGGGCGGCCTTCTGCAGACCGTTGGAGAGCGCGGCGATCTGCCGGGGGTCGCGGACGTTGTGCGCCCACTCGGTGTACATGATCCCGCCGAGGTGGTACCTGGCCACCAGCTCGGCGGCGCTGCCGACGCCGTACTTCTTACGGTTGGCCGCGGCGTCGGCCGGGTCGGGAGCGGTGGCGGAGTGGCCGTACACCGACAGGACGAAGAGCTGGCCGATCTTCTGGTCCAGCGTCATGCGTCCGAGCAGGTCCGCGGCGCGGTCCCGATCGCTGGGGCGGGTGGGCGCGGGCCGGTGCGGTGCCGCCGACGCGGAGGGCGACGAGGACGGTGAGGCGGACGTCGACCCGGACGTCTCCGGCGAGCTGAGCGTCCGCGGGCTGCAGGCGGTGGCGACGGCGGCGGTCGCCGCGGCGAGCAGGGCGCGGCGCGAGGTCGGCTTGGGCACCCGCACTCCTTCCATGAGCTTCGGAGGGGGTGACTGGCGTTCATATGACACGCTGGTGTGCCCGGTGGGGCCCGGTCAATGGGAACCGGTGATTCGCTTCAACTTCGTTCATGAGTGGGCGCCTTCGGTCGTGATGAGTCGTCACGGGGCGACGAATCGCGGCCGTGCGGGCAGCCGGTCCTTCGGCACGGTGAAGACGGCGACGATGTGGAACGGCGCGAAGCACTCCGGCGGCGGCGTGGGATGCGCGGCCGCGACCAGCGTGAGCCGATCCCCGCCCCCGGGACGATGCAGCGTGGCGGACGGCCACTTGGCGCATCCGGTGGTCGCGGACCAGCCGACGAGCGCGTTGCGGCCGAAGTCGTTCTTCCCGGCCTCGGCGAGAATCGCCTCGCCCCGCTTCCCGAAGCGCCGGGCGAAGGCGGCGAGCTGACCCTCGTTCCGCAGCACGGCATGCGCTTCGGGCACGGCGCCGGTCGTGCTGGTCACATAGGCGAGCCCCGTATCGACGCGGCCCGTGCCGCCGACGCTCTGGGAGGGGTGCGCGCCGGCGGCGGGGCGCTGATGGCCGCAGGCGGCGAGGAGGGTGGTCAGCGACGCAGCCAGCAGCGAGGCCGATACCGCGATGCGGAGACTCCCCATCAGCACGCCGCTTGGACGACCCGCCGACCGGTCCGGTTCCACGGCCGAGCCCGACTTCGCGAATCGGTGCGTACGGTGATACATGCGCCCATGGTGACACCGGCGCCGCGCACACATCGCCGCCGTGCGGGCCCGGGCCCCATCCCGGCCCAGGGCCTGGGGGCCGGGGCGCCGCTGGTTCGGGAACGGGTTCGGCCGGAGACTCAGGCAGCGCAGCGGCCGTTCCTCCGCGGGCACCGCGAGCGTGTCGGCGGCGCGCGCACCCCGTAGCACGGTGCCCCTCGGCGCGGCGCCCGCCTTCCACGTACCCGCCCTACGGCACGAATCGCCGCGCGCGGGCCCCGGCCCTCCTCCCAGCCTCGGGCGTACAGCCCCCCGGGGGCGCGGCCCGCGCGTGGGGGCCCGGGGGCGTCCCCCGGTTCGGGAAGGGGCGGGGTGGGGGATCTTCCGCCGGAGGCGTCACACGGCGGCGGCGCGCCGCGGCCACTCGTCGGCCAGCACCGCGACCGTCTCCGTGATCGCGGGGCGGCGCGCGGCGCCCTCGCGCCAGAGGGCGTAGAGGCGGCGTACCGGCACCGGCTCCAGGGGCACCGCCCGCACCCCCTCCGGCAGGGGGCCCCGCCCCAGGCGCGGCATCAGGGCGATGCCCAGGCCCGCCGCCACCAGGGCGATCTGGGTGTGGTTCTCCGCCGCCTGGTAGGCCAGGTCCGGTTCGCTGCCCGACGCCCGCAGCGTCCGTACGAGCCAGTCGTGGCACACCGTCCCGGGCGGCTGGCAGATCCACCGCTGCCCCGGCAGATCCTCCCGCCGCAACGTCCCCCGCCCCGCCAGCGGATGCCCCACCGGTGCGAGGACATCGCACAGGTCGTCCCCGATCCGCGCCCGGCCGAGACCGTCCGGGGCGGGCAGCGGTGCGATGTCCCAGTCGTGGGTGACGGCCAGGTCGATGACGCCCTGCGCCGCCAGGTCCACCGACAGATGCGGGTCGATCTCGACGAGCCGGGCGTCCAGCGAGGGGTGCTCGGCGGCGAGCCGGGCCAGGACGGCGGGCATCAGCCCCCGCGCCGCGGACGGGAACGCGCCGATCACCAGCCGCCCGGTCGGCCGCCCCCGCCGCTCCTCCAGGCTGGTTTCCGCCTGTTCGACGATCGCGAGGAGCTGCTGGGCGGTGGCGGCCAGGTGCTGGGCCGCGTCGGTCAGGACGACGCCGCGGCCCTGCCGCTCCAGCAGCGTCGTCCGGGTCTCCCGCTCCAACTTGGCGATCTGCTGCGAGACGGCGGACGGCGTGTAGCCGAGCGCGATGGCGGCCGCGCTGACCGAACCGTGCACGGCCACCGCGTGCAGCGCCCGCAGCCGGGACAGATCCAGCATCGACCGCTCCCTCACTCTTTACGAATGCTGCATCCAACCATGAAGCCATCCGCGCTGGTGCTACAAGGTCGGGTCACGTGATGCTCGACGCATGCGACCTGCGCACATCGGCCTCGCCGTGCTCGTCACGGCCCTGTGGGGCGTCAACTTCGTGGTCATCGACGTCGGCCTCGACCACTTCCCGCCCCTCCTCTTCTGCTCCCTCCGCTTCCTGGTGGCGGCGGTGCCCGCGATCTTCCTCGTCGGCCCGCCGCGGGTCTCCTGGCGGTGGATCGTGGGCGTCGGACTCGCACTGGGCGTGGCGAAGTTCGGGCTGCTGTTCATCGGGATGCACGAGGGGATGCCCGCCGGGCTGTCCTCGCTGGTGCTGCAGATCCAGGCGGTGTTCACCGCGCTGTTCGCGGCCGTCGTCCTCGCCGAACGCCCCGGCCGCCGACGGCTGCTGGGCATGGCGGTGGCGCTCGCCGGTATCGCCGTGGCCGCCGTCGACGAGGGCACCTCGGGCCCGTTGCTCGGCTTCGTCCTCGTCATCGCGGCGGCGGCCTTCTGGGGCGTCTCGAACGTCCTCACCCGCAAGGCCGCCCCGCCCGACCCGCTGAGCTTCATGGTGTGGGTGAGCGTGGTACCCGTACTGCCGCTGCTCGGCCTGTCGCTGATGTTCGAGGGCGCGGACCCCGGCCTGCACGCGCTGGCCGCCCTCGACTGGGCCGGGGCGGGCGCCATCGTCTACGTCGCCTGGCTCTCCACCGTGCTGGGCTTCGGCCTCTGGGGCTTCCTGCTGCGCACGTACGACGCCTCCGCGGTGGCCCCCTTCTCCCTGCTGGTACCGGTCTTCGGCATGTCCTCGGCGGCGCTGGTGCTGGGGGAGGGGATCAGTCCGCTGCGCTGGCTGGCGGCGGCCCTGCTGGTGGGCGGCGTGGCGCTGACGTCGCTCCCGACCGCACGCCCGCGCAACCCCGACTCCCGCTCCGGGCATTCCCTGGTTGCCCCCTGATCCCGGTGCTGGACGGTTGTGGCCCCCTCGGCGCGCTGCGAGGGTCGTCGCGGGGTGGCCACTCCTGAGATCCACGTGCGAAGGACCATCGGGAGGAACCTGTGCAACCGTTAGCCAAGGCGCTCGCCGCAGCGCTCGCCGCCGGAGCGCTGATGCTCGGCGCGGGCGTGGCGGACGCCGAGCCGTCAGTGGGAGCGGGGAGTTCATCCTCGACAAGCCCGGGGCCGCCGCCCCCGGTCGACTGGAAACCGTGCCCCGAGGACCGTGCGGCCGAGTGCGGAACCCTGCGCCTGCCCGTCGACTGGGCACGCCCGGGCGGTGAGAAGTTCGACCTGGCGGTGGCCCGTCGCAAGGCGACCGACTCGGAACGCCGGGTCGGTGTGCTCCTGGTCAACCCGGGAGGACCGGGCGAATCGGGGGTCGACTTCGCGCTCGACCGCGCCACGACGTACTTCAGCGCGGACGTGCGGGCGAAGTTCGACATCATCGGTTTCGACCCGCGGGGTATCGGAGCCAGCCGGCCGGTGACGTGCTCGCAGGAGCTGCTCGACCGGCGGCCATCGCCGTACCCGCGCGACCAGGCGGAGTTCGGCCGGCTGGTCGCCTACAACCGAGAGCTGCGCGAGGACTGCCGCCGGCACACCGGTGCGATGTTCGACCACGCCGACACGCTCGGCGTCGTCCGGGACATGGAAGCCCTCCGCAGATCACTCGGCGAGCAGAAGATCAACTACTTTGGGCACTCCTACGGCACGCTGATCGGCGAGCAGTACGCGGAGCTGTACGGCGACCGGATCCGCGCCATGGCCCTCACCGCGAACATCGACCACAGCCTCGGTACCCGGGACTTCCTCGTCTCCGCGGCGACCACCGCCGAGGACTCCTTCCACCAGTTCGTGAAGTGGTGCGACCGCTCGCGCTCCTGCGCACTGAACGGCCGGGACGTCACCGCCGTATGGGACGGCCTGCTCGCCAGGGCCGACCGCGGCGAGATACGGGACCCGGACCATCCGGACCGGGCCCTCACCGCGAACGCGATCACCCGGGAAGCCTTCGGCACGTTCTACGGTCCGGACTGGAGCCGACTGGCGACGTACGTGGCCGAACTCGACGCGCAGACAGCCGCGGCACCGTCGGGGCCGTCCACGCCCCCGAACACGGCGCGGGAGGCGTCGACTGCGGCGGACCCCTTCGCAGCGGTGTTCTGCCAGGACTGGCGCATCCGGGCCGGGGACTACGCGGACTACGCCCGTGTGACCGCGGCCGAACTACGGGCCGCGCCCCACATGCGCGGCTCACCCCGCATCCACGACGCGGTGGCCCGATGCATCGGCTGGCCGGACGAGGTGAACAACCCGCAACGCCGCCTGCGCATCACCAAAGCCCCCAAGATCCTGCTGATGCACTCCCGCCACGACCCGGCGAACCACTACTCATGGGTGACCAACGTGCACCGGCAGACGCGCGGGACGACGGTCCTGCTGACCTACGAGGGCGCGGGCCACAGCGTCTACGGGCGCAGTGACTGCACGCGCGGCGCGGCCGACGCGTACCTCACGGCGCTGAAGGTGCCGGGCGACGGAAGCCGCTGCGCCGCGGCCGGGCCCTGAACCGGGCTCAGGCCGCGTCGGCGAGCAGCCGCAGCAGGTGGTCCCGGCCCGGCGCCAGCAGCTCCGGCAGCTCCCGCGCCGCCGGGTACCACCGCTTCTCGTACTCCCAGCACAGCCAGCCGTCCCACCCCTCACGGCTGAGCAGCTCCACGCACTCGGTCAGCGGCAGCACGCCCGTGCCCAGGGGCAGCGGGGTGGTGTCCTCGGCGGAGGCGATGTCCTTGACCTGGACGTAGCCCAGGTGCGGGGAGAGCGCCGCGTAGCTGGTGGCGGGGTCCTCGCCGCCCAGCCAGGGGTGCATCACGTCCCAGATCGCGCCGACGCTGCCGTGCCCGACCGGCCCGAGGACGCGGGCCGCGTCGGCGCCGGTGCGGTGCGAGTCGTGGGTCTCCAGCAGCAGCCGTACGCCCAGATCGGCGGCGTGCGGCGCGATGGCTCCCAGGCGGCGGGCGGCCGTCGCGTCGGCCTCGTCGGGGCTCTGGTCGCCGCCGCCGGGGAAGACGCGGACGTACCGCGCGCCCAGGTCGTGGGCGAGCGCGAGGAGCTCCCGCAGCCCGGTCCGGACCGGCTCGTCGGGGCCCTCCGCCGCGACCCGTACGTACCCGGCGACGGTCAGGATGTCCACCCCGGCGTCCCGGAACTCCCCGGCCACCCGGGCGCGTTCGTCCGCCCCGATCCCGGGATGCACCGGCTCCTCGGGGTGCGCGCGCAGCTCGACGCCGTGATACCCGTTCCCGGCGGCGAGCCGGGCGACATCGGTCATGGGCATACCGGGGACGCCGAGGGTCGAGAAGGCGAGCTTCATGGCGGACTCCGTGGGTCGTGGGGGCTCAGCAGAGGGCGGGGACGATCCGGCGGGGTCAATCCTGCCGTGCCGAAGACCCGTAACCCGGCACCGGCGACCCCAAACCCTCCCTCGCGCCGACGGACGGCACCTTCGGGTGCCGATTCAGCGGGCAGGATGGACCGGTCCGCCTCGACTGAGCGGCGGAGAGGCGAGAGGAGAGGGAGGAGAGGGATGCAGCCCGGACATGGTGGAGAGGTGGCCGACGCCGCGGAGCTTGCCGCCCGGCTGCGGCACGTGTACTGGATCGGCGGGGGCAGCGGCGCCGGAAAGTCGACGATCGCCGGCCGGCTCGCCGAGCGCTACGGCTGGCGCCTCTACGCGACCGACGACGTGATGCGCGATCACGCCGGGCGGGCCACCCCCGAGGAGGCCCCCTACTTGCACGAGTTCATGGCCATGGACATGGACGAGCGATGGGTGAACCGCTCTCCGGAGCTCATGCTCGAGACGTTCCATTGGTTTCGGGGTGAGGGCTTCGGCCTGATCGTCGAAGACCTCCTTCGCCTGCCGCGGGAGCCGTGCGTCATCGTGGAGGGATTCCGGTTGCTGCCGCGCTTGGTGAAGCCTCTGCTCGCCGCTCCCGAGCACGCCGTCTGGCTTCTTCCCTCCCCCGATTTCCGCCAGGCCGCCTTCCGGAGCCGGTCGGTACCGGGGGAGGGGTTCGTGTGGAGGACCAGCGATCCGGCGCGGGCCGGCCGCAACCTCGCCGAACGGGACCACATGTTCACGCGACGCCTTCGGGAGGAAACCGGGCGTCTGCGGCTGCGTGCCATTCAGGTCGGCACGACGACGACGGAAGACGAACTCGCCGAGCAGGTGACCGCGGCGTTCCGGCTCTGACCGCGAGAACTCAGGCGGGCAGCTTCGTGTCGACGACGAAGCTGATCTCGATGACCTGGCCGGGGAAGGTCAGTTCGGTGACACCGAGGACCGTGCTGGCCGGGCGGTGGTCGCCGAAGTACGCCCGGTTGCCCTCTGCCGCCGCCGCGGCGCTGCGCCGCAGGTTCACCACGTACAGCGTCTGCGAGACGACCTGGTTCCGGGTGACGCCGTAGTGGTCCAGGACCTTGTCCATGGCGCCGTAGGTCTGCGTGAGCTGGGCGGCGAAGTCGTCCGCGTGGCGGAACTCGCCCGCCTCGTCGAGCGAGAGCTGTCCGGAAACATGGATCAGATCGCCGGACTTGATCGCCTGTGAGTAGCCGAAGTCGCTCTCGGCCGGCACGTCATGGTTGAAGACATCGATGGTGGCCAACAGTCTCGCCCTTCTGTTCCACTCTCTTGCGGTTACTCGGAAACTGTAGGAGAGTGACCGCTGACCTGGAAGAACGCACTTTTCGGTGACTGAGGAACCTGATGGTGACCAAGCAGCAGCTCAAGGGCCTGCCCGAGGACGCGGACCTGAGGCGCGCGGACTCCCTGGCGCGGGAGATCTTCTCGGACGTCGCCAACAAGTGGGCGCTCCTGGTCATCGAGGCGCTCGGCGAGCGCACCCTGCGCTTCAGCGAACTGCGGAACGAGGTCGAGGGCGTCAGCCACAAGATGCTCACCCAGAACCTGCGCATGCTGGAGCGCAACGGTCTGGTCGACCGGAAGGTGCACCCCACTGTGCCGCCGCGGGTCGAGTACACCCTCACCGAGCCGGGCCGGGCCCTGCGCGCCACGGTCGACGCCCTCTGCGGCTGGACGCACCGGTACCTCGGTCACATCGAGGGCGCGCGCCACCGCTTCGACGCCTGACGGGTGGGTGCGCGGCGCCCGGCGGGTCTCTCCAGGCGGCGCACAACTCATCCGCGGTACGTACGTGGGCGTTCCCTCACCCCACTGCCAGCCGCCACAGGGACGTCACCTCCGCCGCGCGGGCCCGGTGCAGTGGGTCGGCGGAGTCGGTGGCGCGGGGGTGGACGGGCCGGGTGTCCAGCCGGTCGACGACCCGCAGTCCGGCGGCCTCGAAGGCGCCCAGCAACTCCTCGCGGGTCCGCAGCCCCAGGTGTTCGGCGAGGTCGGAGAGGATGAGCCAGCCCTCGCCGCCGGGGGTGAGGGCGTCGGCGAGCCCGTTCAGGAAGCCGTGCAGCATGCGGCTGCCGGGGTCGTACACCGCGTACTCGACCGGCGAGCTGGGGCGCGCCGGGACCCAGGGCGGGTTGCAGACGATCAGCGGGGCGCGGCCCGGCGGGAAGAGGTCCGCGCGGACCACCTCCACCCGCTCGGCGACGCCCAGCCGCTCCGCGTTCTCCCGCGCGCAGGCCAGCGCCCGCGCGTCCTGGTCCGTGGCCACCACGCGCTCCACACCGCGCCGCGCGAGCACGGCGGCCAGCACGCCCGTACCGGTGCCGATGTCGAAGGCGGCCGTGGGGGACGCGGGCAGCGGGGCTTCGGCCACCAGGTCGACGTATTCGCCGCGCACCGGCGAGAAGACCCCGTAGTACGGATGGACGCGGTCGCCGCCGAGCGCCGGGATCTCGACGCCCTTCTCCCGCCACTCGTGCGCGCCGATCAGCCCCAGTAATTCCCGCAGCGAGATCACCGAGGGGCCCTGCGCCGCGCCGTACACCTGCGTACACGCCTCCCGTACGTCGGGCGCGCGGCGCAGCGGTACGGCGAGGTCGGCGTCCAGCGGCACCAGCAGCATGCCCAGCAGCCGGGCCCGCCGCCCCTGTTCCTGGCGGTGCCGGTGGAACGCCTCCGCCGCGCTCTCCGCCGGTCCGCGCCGCCCCCGGGGCCGCCGCGGCCCCCGGTCGACCCGCCGCGCCAGCGCGGCGAGCAGCTGCCGGGCGCCCTGGTAGTCACCGCGCCACAGCAGCGCGGTGCCCTCGCAGACGAGGCGGTACGCGGCGTCGGCCGTCATCCGGTCGTCCGCGAGCACAACCCGCCGGGGCGGCGGCGCGCCACTCTCGGAACGCCACTGGGCGGCCTGGTCCCGGCCGTCGTCGGTCCACTCGATGAGGTCCTGCGTACTCAGGGGGCACACCCTTTGCTCTCGTGCCGTTCGCACCTGCGGTGCGTATGGAGTGATCCTTCCGGTGCGGGCGCCCCGGCGCGAGCAATTTTCCATGACGGTGGCGCCCGAACCCCCTTGACCGTGGATCGCGGGCTGTCGGCATCAGGCCGTAGGACCGCCTCCAAACGTGTGTCCGTGTGATTCACCCGCACCAGTCCCGTCGCATCCGCGTTTGTCCTAAGGAACTCCCTTGTCTATGCCGTTTTTTGACATTTGGCTTGATCAATGCACCCCCGCTCGCCGGTCACGTAAGTGGCTCTTGTTGCGTGGTCATAGGCATGTCATTGTCGTGTACATCGAGACCAGAGGGGAGAAAGAGACGCATGAATCTCATGAACCTCAAAGAGACTGAGAAACTGGATATCGAGGACGCGCACCAGCCCCATCGAGCCGTCATACGAAAGCGGGCGGCCTCGTGGTGACCAACGCCCCGGATACGCCACCGCACACGGACCGCCCCGCGCTCCCCGCCAGCGTCGCCGTCACCGGTGCCGCCGGTGTGCTCGGCGTCAACCTGGTGGACCGCCTGGTGGACTCCGGCTGCCAGGTCCGGGCGTTGGACCTGCGGCCGGTGCCCGGCAGACCCGGGGTCACGACGTTCACGGGGGACATCCGCGACCCGGCGGCCCTCGCCGAGGTGTTCCGGGGCGCCGACGCCGTGGTGCACTCCGCCTCCGCGGTGCCCAGCTACCCCGCGGCCGACATACGGTCGATCGTCATCGAGGGCACCACCACCGTGCTGGAGGCGGCCCGTGCCGCCGCCGTGCCCCGAGTGGTGCACATCTCCACGACCGCCGTTTACGGACTGCCCCGGATGGTGCCCACTCCCGAGGACTACCCGAAGAAGCCCGTGGACCCCTACAGCTCCGCGAAGGCGGCAGCGGAGAAGGTCGCCGAGCGGTTCCGGGCCGAGGGGATGAGCCTGTCGGTGCTGCGGCCCAAGACCTTCCTGGGCCCGACCCGGATGGGGTTGTTCGACATGCTCTTCCAGTGGGCCGAGGAGGGCAGGCACTTTCCCGTGCTCGGCAAGGGGGACGTGCGCACCCAGATGCTGGCGGTCGACGACCTCGTGGACGCGGTGCTGCTGGCGCTGTGCGCCCCGGACGAGGTGGCCCGCGACACCTACAACATCGGTGCTGCCGAGTTCGGCACCCTGCGGGAAGACTTCCAGTGCGTGCTGGACGCGGCAGGGCACGGCAAGCGGGTGGTGTCGATACCGAGTAAGCCCGCGGTAGCGGTACTGCGCACCTTGTCACGGGCCAAGCTGTCGCCGGTGTACGACCGGCTGATACTCAAGCTGCTCGCCGATTCCTACGTCAGTATCGACAAGGCCCGCGACAAGCTCGGTTATCGTCCCCGGTTGTCCAACCGGGACGCCATCCTGCAGTCCTACGACTGGTGGCGCACCCAGCGGGCGGCTGCCGCGTCCGGCTCGGCGGCGGTCGGCGTCGGACGAACCAGCGGCGACCCCTGGCGGCAAGGCATGCTGACACTGGCGAAAGCGTTCTTCTGACATGCCGGCCATCGGGGTCGGAGCGCCGGACAACGACCCGTCCTTACCCCCGGCCGGCCATCGGGACGTGCTCCGGGACGGCCCGCCGGACAGGCCGCGAACAGGACGCCGGCGCAGAATCACGCGCCTGCTGGTGGCGGCCACGGCGGCTTGGGCGATCTTCCTCGTCCTGCTCGTCCTGCTCACCGGCCGCTGGTGGCCGTGGTACGTCGTCCAGAACATCCCACCGCTGACCCTGGTGGCGGTGCCCCTGCTGCTGCTCCTCCTCGTGCCGCTCGCGCGGCCGGCGCGCCGCCGGCTCTCCGCCGCGTTGGTCGTGCTGCTGTTGGCCGGGGCCCACCTGGCCGGATTCGGCCCAGGGTGGGGCACCGCCGCCGCCAACCCCGCCGGTACGCCGGTCAAGGTCTTCGCCTGGAGCACCCGCTACTGGCAGATGGCCGACGACAAGGACGCCTTCTACGCCTTCCTCCGCCGGCAGGACAGCGACGTGTACCTCCTCCAGGAGTACCTGTACTGGAAGGGGAGCAAGCCGGTCCGCATCGACGACTCGGCCCGGCTGCGCGCGGAGTTCCCCGGCTACCGGATGTCCGTGGAGGGCGAGTTGATCACCCTCTCCCGGCTTCCCATCGTGAAGGCCTACCACCAACACGTTTCCCCCAAAGGCAACAACTGGTACTGGAAGGGGAGGAAGTTTCAGCGCACCGACATCCGGGTCGGCGGGCGGACGCTCTCCTTCTACAACGTGCACCTTCCGGTGCCCTTTCACCTCGGCAACCCCCTGAAAGGCAGTACCTACCGGTTCCACCGGAACCATGGCCTCTGGTGGACCGGTGAGCTGCGCAAGCTGCGCGCGGATCTGGCCGGTAACTCCCATCCGGCCGTGGTGACCGGTGACTTCAACTCGTCCTGGATGGGGCTGTCCCCCTTGGGAGCCGGCACCAGCCTGCACAACCCCACCGGCTCGTGGCTGCCCGCTCGCTCCTGGCCGCTCTCCGGTTTCGCACTGCCCCGGCTGTGGCGCCTGGACTGGCTGTTCACCGATGACGACCTGGCCGTTTCCCGATACCGCTTCGGCAGTGGCGGCGCGGACTTCTCGGACCACATGGCCCAGGAAATCCGCGTGGTCGTCCCGGACCGGGCGCGCTCCGCGGGATCTGGCCGGTAATCCCATCCGGCCGTGATGGCCGACGACTTCAACTCGCCCAGGACTCCGATTCCGCCTTGCCCCGGCCATGGCGCCTGGACTGGCTGTTCACCCATGACGACCTGGCCGTTTCCCGGCAGCGGCGGCGTGGAGTTCCCGACCACGCGGCTCAGAGATCCATGTGGTCGTCCCGGACAGGGCGCGCTCCGCACATTCCACGCACACCCCAGGAGACCAGAAAGGGACGCACTGTGGCGCAACCCGACAGGTTCGATGTGATGGTGATGCTCGACTGCTCCACCCCGTACGCGGGTGGTCCGACGGAAGCGGGGGACTCCCCACCCAGGGCGGGCGGCGGACACATGGCCCGGCTACGCCGCCTCGATGCGCACGGAGAGCCGTTCCGGCGACTCCTGAGCGGTTCCCGGTCATGAAGGGGCTGGACAGCGAAGACACCGTGGGTGACCCGGGCGGCCCGGCTGCGACCGCGTCGCACGGCCCCCGAGCGGCCGTGCCCCCCACGGCACCGACGATGCCCTCCCTCGAACCGGTCCTCGAACCGGTCCGCGCCACGAACGGGTCGCACGGTCCGCTCCTGGAGGGCACCCCAGGCGCCAAGCCCCGGCGCTCCCCGTTACCGGCGCCGCTGGTGCTGCTGCGCCCCCACCAATGGGTGAAGAACGTCTTCGTCCTCATCGTCCCGTTGGCCGTGGACCCTGCGATGCTCGCGCGCCACATCGCATGGGCGCTGGCCACCGTGGTCGCGTTCACGGCGGCCTCCGGCGCGGTCTACGTCCTCAACGACTGGCTCGACCGGGAGCAGGATCGGCTCCACCCGGTCAAACGTCATCGGCCATTGGCCAGCGGGCAGGTCGGTCCACTCGGCGCGCTGCTGCTGGGCGCGGGCTGTCTGGCGATGACAGCGACCGCGGGAGCACTGCTGCCACCGGCGGTGCGGGTTGTCATCGCGGGGTATGTGGTTCTCAACCTGGCCTACTGCCTGGCGTTGAAGCACTACCCGCTGGTCGATGTCAGCCTGGTGGCAGTCGGCTTCGTCCTTCGTGCCGTGGCGGGCTGTCTGGCGGTGGGAGCGCCCTTCAACCCCACCCTGACCATCTGCGTGTACTGCACCTGCCTGCTGATGTCGATCGGCAAGCGGCGGCACGAGCTGGTGACCGCGAACCTCCGGGGACAGGCAGCCGCGCAGCGGCCCGCGCTCGCGGGGTACTCGGTACCCCTGCTCGACCAGCTCATAGCCGTGCTGCTGGCTGCCACGCTGATGAGTTACGAACTGTACGTTCTCTCCGCACCGCATCCGCACGCCGCCGTGCTGGCCGTCGTCACCGTGCCCTTCGCCATCTTCGCCCTGTGCCGGTACATGCAGCTGCTGTCGGTGCACCGCAGCGGTGGGGAACCGGGCCGGGACGTGCTCACGGATGCGCCGCTCGTGATCAACGCCGTTCTGTGGCTGGCCTGTCTGGCCGTCGGCCGACTTGTGTGAGGCACACGGATGAGAAAGCCGCACATCGTCAACAGTCGAAGGGGAGCTGTCATGAAAGACCACGAATTCGATGTAGCGATCATCATCAACTACTACGCGCCGTACGTCAGTGGACTGACCATACACACCCAGCGGATTGCCGAGGGGTTGGCCGAACGAGGGTACCGCGTCGCGGTCGTGGCCGCTCAGCACGACAAGACGCTGCCTCTTCGAGAGGTCCGCGCCGGCGTCTCGGTTTTTCGCGCTCCGGTCCGCCATACCATTGGCCGAGGGCTGGTGAGTCCGCAGTTCGTATCACTTGCGCGACACGTCGCCCGTACGTCGGCGATCGTCAACCCGCACGCACCGATGCTTGAAGTGGGACCCATCGCGATGGGTGTGCGGGACCGGCCACTGGTGACGACGCACCATATGGACCTCTGGCTGCCGTCAGGCGTGGTCAACACGGTCGCGAGGCGCGCGGTCGATGTGTCCACGTGGTCCGCGCTGCGGCTTTCTGACGCGGTCGTGGTGAACAGCACCGATCAAGCACGTGGTTCAAAGCTGTGGCCCCTGATCAAACGGAGGAACTGGCGAGGAATCGCACCGCCATGCCTTGACCGGCGTGGTGGTGAGCCCAGTTATCGTGACGGAAGCGGCCTGCACATCGGGTTCCTCGGGCGCATTGTCGAGGACAAGGGAATCGAATACCTGATCAGAGCATTTCAGTCGCTCGGTGATCCCGATGCTCGATTGCTGATCGGTGGCGATTGGATCAAGGTGGCCGGTGGCGGCATCGAAGATCGGCTTCGTCCGCTCATCGGCGACGACAAGCGGGTGCAAATGCTCGGCCTGCTGAGCGGAAGTCAGATCGACAATTTCTACGCGTCGATCGATGTCTTCGCTCTGCCATCCGTTGCCGAGTCCTTCGGCACCGTCCAGGCCGAAGCGATGATGGTCGACGTTCCATCGGTCACCACGAACCTTCCAGGAGGGCGTTCGCCCGTTCTGGAAACGGGATTCGGACGCCGGATTCCGCCACGTGACCCGGCCGCGTTGGCCCGCGCGATCACCGAGCTGGCCGCTCTGACTCCCGAAGAACGCGCCGAGGGAGGTCGCCGGGCCCGGGAGCTCTACAGTGTGGAGACTTCCCTCGACGCGTACGAGGAGCTGTTCCATCAGATCACCCCCATGAGGGACGGCTCGGTGATCGGTGCGCAGCGCCAGAACACGCTCATGCGATGATGGCGAGTTCATTGTCGAACCGCCAGCGCATACTCAAGCTTCTGCGGGTGGTCGTCTATTCGGCCATGGTGATATTCCTGTGCTGGCAGGTCTGGAGCGTGCGAGACGGACTTGGCAACAGCATAGGATCCATTGGCTGGAAAGCCGTTGCTTTCGCGACCGCTTTCACCGCGATATCCCAGTTTCCCGGCTTCTTCGGATGGCGGCTACTGGTAACCGGTTCCGGTGTGCGACTGACTCATGCCGACGCGGCTTGGATCTACTTCGTGTCCGGGGCGACGCGCTATCTTCCTGGCGCGATCTGGCCTGCTGTCACGCAAGTCGCGCTCGCGAGGAGAGTCGGAGCACCAACGGGCACATTCATGACGACCGGTCTGGTCGCTGTCGTCCTGACCGCCCTCAGTGGCGGCATGGTCGGTGTGCTGGCGCTCCCACGCCTGGTGGCGGACGATCCCATGTGGTGGCTCATGCTCCCCATATTGCTCTCCGCCGGTGCGGTCATGCTGGCGCCGCGCCTGCTCACGCGACTGCTCGGCTTTGGGCAACGCATAGTGCGGCAAGGGGATGCTGAGATCGCACTGCCTGCTCGCAGGGATTCCATGGGAATGATCGCTTTCAGCATCCTCGGATGGTGCTGCAACGGCATGCATGCGGCGATCATCGCGATTGCCCTCGGCGCACCTCCGATATCCGCGATAACGCTGGGCGTGGGCGGTTTCACGCTCAGCGCGGTTGCCGGAACGTTGTCGCTGGCACCTGCTGGTATCGGGGTGCGTGAGGCAGTGCTCGGCCTCACGCTCGGAGTTCTGATCAGTGGTCCGAACCTGGTCACGCTGCTGCTGCTGAGCCGAGTCCTCACGACCTTGGGCCATGTGAGCGTGACCCTTGGCGTTCTGGGAACGGTGGCCGGAAATCGCTACCTGAAACGGCGACGAGACAAAGAAAAAACGGTAGAGGCCCTGTCCGCACCTTAGTTGTGGAGGACCCGCAGGTCCTCATCTTCCTGGCCCGACCCTGAGCACGATCAAGTCTGGAGGTATACATGGCAGCCATCGCAGGACCGGAGGAGACAACCGGCCCGAGGCCCGGCGACGACAGCGACGTGCCGGCCCCCCGCCTGACCGTCATCGGCACTGGCTACCTCGGTGCCACCCACGCGATCTGCATGGCCGATCTCGGCTTCGACGTCCTGGGCGTCGACGTGGACGAGTCCAAGATCAAACGGCTCAACGAGGGTGAGGTGCCCTTCTTCGAGCCTGGCCTGCCCGAACTGCTGGCCAAGGCCATGGACTCCGGCCGACTGCGGTTCACCACCAGCTTCGAGGAAGCGGCCGAGTTCGGCGACGTCCACTTCATCTGCGTCGGCACCCCCCAGCAGGAGGGGTCCGACGCGGCGGACCTGCGGTACGTCGACAGCGCGGTGACCGCCCTCGCGCAGCACCTGTGCCGCCGTACGCTCGTGGTCGGCAAGTCCACCGTGCCGGTGGGCACCGCCGCCCGGCTGACCGAGCTCGTCCAGCGCCTCGCCCCGGCGGGCGACCAGGTGGAACTCGCCTGGAACCCCGAGTTCCTCCGCGAGGGCTACGCCGTCGATGACACCCTCCGCCCCGACCGGCTGGTCTTCGGTGTCTCCTCCGCCTGGGCCGAGGAGCGGCTGCGTGCCGCGTTCGCGCCCATCGTCGCCACCGGCACCCCGGTGGTCGTCACCGATCTGACCACGGCCGAACTGGTCAAGGTCGCCGCCAACTCCTTCCTCGCCACCAAGATCTCGTACATCAACGCCATGGCCGAGGTCTGCGAGGCCACCGGGGGCGACGTGCGCGGCCTTGCCGAGGCACTCGCCTACGACGATCGCATCGGAGGCCGTTTCCTCAAGCCGGGACTGGGCTTCGGCGGCGGCTGCCTGCCCAAGGACATCCGCGCGTTCGCCCACCGCGCCGAGGAACTCGGCGTCGGCCAGGCCGTCGCCTTTCTGCGCGAGGTCGACGCCATCAACAAGCGCCGCCGCTCCCGCACGGTCGACCTGGTGCGCGAGCTCGCCGGCGTCACCGGCGGCGACCTCACCGGCGTTCGCGTGGCCGCGCTCGGCGCCGCCTTCAAGCCCAACTCGGACGACATCCGCGACGCCCCCGCCCTCGACGTCGCCTCCGCCCTGCACCGGCTGGGCGCCCACGTCACCGTCGTCGACCCGCAGGCCACGGAGAACGCCCGCCGTGTCCATCCCGAGTTGGATTACGGCACGGACGCGATCTCCGCCGCCATCGACGCCGACGTGGTCGTCCTGCTCACCGAATGGGCCCAGTTCCAGGAGATCGACCCGGAGATCATGGGCTCTGTCGTCGCCCACCGCCGCATCGTCGACGGCCGCGACGCCCTCGACGCGGCGCGCTGGCGCGCGGTGGGATGGGAGTACCGGGCGCTCGGGCGGCCCTGACGGGCGGTCGTGGTGATCGCCCCCGCCGACACAAGAGCTTGCGGGGCTCGGCGGGGGCGGTGACCGCGGGTGACCCGGGCGAGATCGCCGGCATGGCGGTCTTTCCGCCCCGATGACACCCCGCCATGATCTGGCAGGCCAGCCACTTCGACCAGACGTTCTACTCGTGCGGCGATGTGGTCTTCCCCGGCGGGTGACCCGCTACGCCAGCGGCGCGAGGCGCCAGTCCTGGGCGGTCACCGGACCCGCGCCGTACCCGGGGTGCGGCTCCTCGGCGGTCAGCTCGAACCCCGCCCGCTGGTAGATCCGGCGGGCGGTGGCCTGGACGTCGGTGGTCCACAGCACCAGCTCGCGGTAGCCGGCCCCGCGGGCGAAGTCCACGCACGCCGCCACCAGCCGCTCGCCGAGCCGCAGGCCGCGTGCGTCCGGTTCGACGAAGAGCAGCCGCAGCCGGGCCGTCGCGGGGGCCTCGTCCCGTACGCACATCACCGAGCCGACGGGCCGGCCGTCGCGCTCGGCGATCCACGTCCGCTCGTGCGCCGGGTCGTGCCGGGTGCCGAAGTCGCCGACGATACGGGCGACCAGGGCCTCGAACTCGGCGTGCCAGCCGTACTCCTGGGCGTACACCACGCCGTGCCGGTGGACGATCCAGCCCAGGTCGCCGGGGCCGGGGTCGCGTAGCCGGACCTTCGCCATGTCGTCAGCCACCTGCCTCAGCGCCTCGGCGGGGCCGTCGAGGCCCGGGCCATGAGTTCGGCGCGCACCATGGCCACCCCGCCCGGCGGCTGCGGTTCGCGGCCGAGCGCCAGCCGTCCGGCCCGTGCGCCCGCCTCGTGCAGCGGCAGCCGCACCGTGGTCAGGGCGGGGACGGCGTCGGCGCTGAAGGGGAGGTCGTCGAAGCCCGCCACCGATACGTCCTCGGGGATCCGCAGCTCCCGGTCGCGCAGCGCCGCGCAGACGCCGAGGGCGATGGTGTCGTTGGCGGCCACGACGGCGGTCAGACCGGCGTTGCGGCGCAGGAGTTCGAGGGTCGCGTCGTAACCGGAGGCGCGGTCGTAGAGGCCGTGGACGGTCAGCTGCTCCGCGTCCCCGTCGAGTCCGGCCGCGGCCAGGGCCTCCCGGTGGCCCTCCAGCCGGTGGCGGGTGGTGGTGCGCTCGGCGGGGCCCGCGACGTAGCCGATGCGGCGGTGGCCGAGGGTCAGCAGGTGTTCGGTGAGCCTGCGGGCGCCGCCGCGGTTGTCGAAGGTGAGGGTGATCGCGTCCTCGATGGGGGGTCGCCCGCACAGCACCACTCGGGTGCCGGAGGCGGCGAGCCGGGACGCCTTGGCGGTGACCGCGGCGGCGTGGTCGGGGTCTTCGACCGCGCCGCCGGTGAGGACGACGGCGGCGGCGCGCTGACGCTGGAGGAGGGTGAGGTAGTTCAGCTCGCGCTCGGGCGACCCGCCCGTATTGCAGATGACGGCCAGCTTCTCGGCGCCGCGCCCGGGCTCGCCGCCGTTGCCGCCCGGGGCGCCCATCTCGGACTGCACGGCGCCCGCGATGATGCCGAAGAAGGGGTCCGCGATGTCGTTGACCAGCACCCCGACCAGATCGGACGTGGCGGCGGCGAGAGCGCTTGCCGGGCCGTTGACCACATACTCCAGGTCCTCGACGGCGCGCAGCACCCGGGCCCGGGTCGATTCGGCGACCGGGTAGTTGCCGCTCAGGACGCGCGACACGGTGGCCGCCGAGACCCGAGCCCGTGCGGCCACATCGGCCAGGGTCACTGCCATGTTTCCTCCGTTGGATGGTCACCTGGGTCGCCTGGTGGGGCATCGCGTGCGCTGGTGGGGCCGGGTCCATGCTCTCACTGGTCAGCACCGCCGCGGCCATCGCATATCGAACCGGGAACGGGCGCGGGAATCTGTTCGCCGGGGTCTTGTCCTGACATCCGGGCCCTGCCTAGGGTCGACCCTCAGCAAGCGCTTTCCGTCCCGTTGGCGAGGAGCCTCACTCCATGGCGACACCGCAGTCCGCCGCCGCAGCAGCCACCGCCCGTATCCGTGCCGCGGTCATCGGCACCGGAGCCATCGTCACGGGCAGCCATCTGCCCGCCCTGCGCGATCACGCCGACCGGGTCGACCTGGTCGCCGCCGTCGATGTGGACGAGGAACGCCTCGACGCGTTCCGTGCGACGGCCGCCGAGAGCGCCGGATTCACCGTCGCCGGATATCCCGATGTGCCCGCGATGCTGCGGGCCGAGCGCCCCGACCTGGTCCTCATCGGCACCCCGCCGTCCCTCCACCGTGAGCAGACGGTGGCCGCGCTCACGGCGGGCGCGTGGGTGCTGTGCGAGAAGCCGCTGTGCCTCACGCTCGCCGAGTACGACGAGATCGCGGCGGCGGAGCGGGAGGCGGGCGGCCCGTACGCGTCCGTGGTCTTCCAGCACCGCTACGGCTCGGGCGCCGTCCACGCCCAGGACCTGCTGACCACCGGTGCCCTCGGCCGCCCGCTGGTGGCCCACTGCCAGACCACCTGGCACCGGGACACCGCCTACTACGCCGTGCCCTGGCGCGGCCGCTGGGACAGCGAGGGCGGCGGCCCCTCCATGGGCCACGGCATCCACCAGATGGATCTGCTGCTCCACCTCCTCGGCGACTGGACCGAGATCCGCGCCATGGCCGGGCGGCTGGTCCACGACGTGGAGAGCGAGGACGTCTCCACCGCGCTGGTCCGCTTCGAGAACGGCGCGATGGCCACCGTCGTCAACAGCGTGCTCTCGCCCGACGAGGTCAGCCGCATCCGCATCGACTGCGCGGACGCCACCGTCGAGCTGACCCACCTCTACGGCCACCGCAACGACGACTGGGTCTACACCCCCGCCCCGCACGTCCGCGACGAGCCCGCCCGGCAGGAGCACTGGCGCACCCCCGCCGCCGATCTGCCCAGCTCGCACGCCGCCCAGCTGACCGGGCTGCTGGACGCCATGCGGGACGGCGTACGGCCCCCGGGCAGCGGCCCGGACGCCCGCCGCACCCTCGAATTCATCGCCGCGCTCTACAAGGCGGCCTTCACCGGGCAGCCCGTGCACGCGGGAGAGATCGCGCCCGGCGACCCGTACTACGACGCCATGCACGGAAACCACCCCGAGTGGGCGCCGAAGGCCCCGCAGGCCCCGAAGAAGGAGAGCTGAGGCCGTCATGACCCAGCAGATCACCGTCACCCACACACACGGCGAGCGGATCTCGGTCGCCTCCGGCGGCGTCGAGCTGATGGCCTACGTCTACAAGCCCGACCCGGACGCCTTCGAGGCCCGTAAGCCGTACGCCCACCCGCTGCGCACCCTCGCCGGAAGCCCGGTCTCCGGTTACCGGCCCAACGACCACCGCTGGCACAAGGGCCTGCAGATGACCTCCAGCCATCTGTCCGGCCAGAACTTCTGGGGCGGCAACTCCTACCTCGGCCCCGACCAGGGCTACCAGCGGGTCGAGGAGCGGGTCGGCTCCATGCGGCACGACGGCTTCGAGGAGTTCACGGTCACCGACGACCGGCTGCGCTTCACCGAGAAGCTCACCTGGGTCGAGAACGGGGGCCAGGAGTGGGCGCGCGAGCTGCGATCCATCGAGCTGCACTCGGTCGAGCCGGACGAGGGCAGCTGGGCCCTGGACTGGTCCATCCGGCTCACCAACATCCGTGGTGAGGCGCTGCACTTCGGCTCCCCGACCACCGCGGGCCGCGAGATGGCCGGGTACACCGGGCTCAACTGGCGCGGCCCCCGCGACTTCACCGGCGGCGACGCCTTCGGCCCGGACGGGCGCGGCGGCGAGGGCGAGGCGGGCGCCTCGGACCTGATGGGCACCCCGGCCGCCGACGCCCCCTGGATCGCCTTCACCGCCGAGCACGACGACGTCGACGCGCACTCGACGCTGCTGTTCGCACACGCGCCGGAAAACCTCGACGACGCGGAGGCGATCCACGCCTCCCACTGGTTCGTGCGCTCCGAGCCGATCCCCTCGGTCGCCCCCTCGTGGGCGTTCTTCGAGGAGTTCGAGCTGCCGCCGGGGGAGTCCTTCGGCTACCGCTACCGCGTGGTGGTCGCCGACGGCGCGTGGGACCGGACGCGCGCCGAGAGCTACCTCAAGAACCACGGGTGGTGAGCGAGATGGCTGCGTCTTCTGCGATGCCCGCCCCGCTGCCGGGCGGCGTGGGGATGTCCCACATCAGCGCGTACGAGTGGGAGGCGGCCGACGGCGTCTGCGGCGGCAGCCCCCACCTCCACCTCGCCTGCACCGAGGCGTACGTGGTCACCGCCGGGCGCGGCGCCGTCCAGACCCTGACTGTGGCCGACGGCTTCACCGAGACGCCGCTGGAGCCGGGCGCGGTGGTGTGGTTCACCCCGGGCACCGTGCACCGCATGGTGCAGGGCGGCGGCCTGAAGGTGACCGTGCTGATGCAGAACAGCGGGCTGCCCGAGGCCGGGGACGCGGTGTTCACGTTCCCGCCGGAGGTGCTGGCCGACCCCGAGCGTTACGCGGCGGCCGCCGCACTGCCCGCCAAGGAGGGCCCGGAGGCGGAGGCGGCCGCCCGGCGCCGCCGGGACCTCGCGATCGAGGGCTACCTCACCCTGCGGGCCGCCGCCGAGAAGGGCGACGACGCACCGCTGCGCGCCTTCCACGAGGCGGCGGTGCGGATCGTCGCCCCCAAGGTCAAGGACTGGGAACCGCGCTGGCGGGACGGCGCGCTCGCCGCGGCCCGGCGCACCGGTGAGCAGCTGACCGCGCTCGCCGAGGGCGATCCGGCCCACCTCGCCGAGGCGCGGGTCACCGCGACCGGGCCCAGCCGCCGCGGCGGCTACGGCATGTGCGGGCGCCGGGACGAGTACGAACTGCCCGGTGTGACGCTCCCGTACTACGGCGAATAACCACCGGCATTCCCCCTCACACACACGGCAAGGCACATTCGCACAACCACAGGAGGGAGGTCGGCCCCGGTATGCGCGGAAACAGGACAACGGTGTCCTGCGCCCTGGCGCTCGTCCTCACGCTCGGCGGGACTCTCACGGGCTGCGGCGGCGAGGGCGGCGGTGGCTCGGGCGGCAAGGTCACCCTGCGGTTCACCTGGTGGGGCAACCCCGACCGGGCGGCCCGTACGGAACAGGCCGTCAAGCTGTTCGAGAAGCGCCACCCCGACATCGACATCAGCACGTCGTTCGCGGGCTTCGACACGTACAAGGCGAAGCTCGCCACCCAGGCGGCGGGCGGCGACGCACCCGATGTGATGCAGCTCGACTACCGGCAGATCAACCAGTACTCGACCTCCGGGATCCTGCTGGACCTGGGCAAGCACCCGGAGCTGCGGACCGCGGAGATCGACAAGAGGCTGCTGGCCACCGGGGTGGTGAAGGGCAAGCGGTACGCGATCCCGGTGGCCCGCAACACCGAGACCGTGGCGTACGACGCGGCGCTGTGGCGCGCGGCGGGCGTCCCCGAGCCGACCCTCGACTGGACCTGGGACGACTGGGCCGACGCGATGCTCAAGCTGTCGAAGTCGAAGGCGAAGGCCGTCAAGGGCCAGGCCGGCTCCACCGACCCGGGCCAGAGCGAGGACATCTTCGAGGTCTGGCTGCGCGGGCGGGGCAAGTCCCTCTACACCCATGGCGGCACCCGCCTCGGCTTCACCGCCGACGATCTGACGCGCTACTGGGAGTGGTGCACCAAGCTCCGCAAGGAGGGTTCGGTGGCCCCCGCCGAGGTGACCACGCAGATGGACGGATCGGTGGAGACCACCGCGCTCGGCCTCCGCAAGGCAGTCTCCAGTTTCAACTGGGACAGCGCGGCCAGCGGCTATCAGGCGATCGTCGGCGAGGGGGTGCGGCTCGCGGCGCTGCCGGTCGACTCGAGCGGGAGGCGGGGCCAGTACTACAAGTCGTCGATGTTCTACGGGGCGTCCGCCAAAACGGCACACCCCAAGGAGGCGGCCCGGTTCATCGACTTCCTGCTCAACGACCCGGAGGCG
Organism: Streptomyces sp. NPDC007983; assembly: GCF_042958345.1. Taxonomy (NCBI): domain Bacteria; kingdom Bacillati; phylum Actinomycetota; class Actinomycetes; order Kitasatosporales; family Streptomycetaceae; genus Streptomyces; species Streptomyces sp. NPDC007983. The sequence goes on along the minus strand of NZ_JBIBJI010000010.1, from coordinate 158,303 downwards.
GGGGCCATCCTCGGCGCCTCCCGGGGCATCCCGGCCAACGGGTCCCTCCGGGAACGGGTACTGCCCAAGCTCGGGGGCTTCGACAAGGTCGTCTTCGACTTCCAGAAGCAGTTCGAGGGCAAGCTCGACGCCCCACCAAAAGCTCCGCCCAAGGGTGACGCCTCCCTCCAGACCACCTTCCAGCGCGACTACGACCAGGTGAGTTACGAGCGGATGTCGCCGCGTGAGGCGGCCGAGGAATACATCACCGAGGCGAAGGCGGAGCTGAGGCAATGAGCGCGACCATGACCCGCTCCGAGGGCGGCGCTTCGGCCCGTACCGGCGAGAGGCGGGCGCCGAAGCGCGAACGGCAGGGCGCAGCGTGGGTGTTCCTGTCCCCGTGGGTGATCGGCGCGGCCGTGCTGACGCTGCTGCCCATGGCCGTGTCGCTGTATCTGTCGTTCACCGACTACGACATGTTCGACTCGCCGAGCTGGGTGGGCTTCCGCAACTACACCCAGATGTTCACCGAGGACCCCCGCTACTGGCGGTCGGTCACCACGACCCTGACGTACGTCGTGGTCGCGGTGCCGCTGCAACTGGCGGTGGCCCTCGCCGTGGCGCTCGTGCTGAAGTCCGTCAAGCGGGGCAAAAGCTTCTACCGCTCGGCGTTCTACGCGCCCTCGCTGCTCGGCGCGTCCATGTCCATCGCCCTCGTCTGGCGGGCGATCTTCAACAACGGCGGCACCGTCGACAATCTCCTCTCCGGCATCGGCATCCACATCGGAGGCTGGACCACCAAGCCGGGCTGGGCGCTGCTCGCGGTCGCGCTGCTGACCGTATGGCAGTTCGGCGCCCCCATGGTGATCTTCCTGGCCGGGCTCCAGCAGATACCCGTCGAGCTGTACGAGGCGGCGGCCGTGGACGGGGCGAGCTGGTGGCGGCAGTTCCGCTCGATCACCATCCCGATGCTGTCGCCGGTGCTCTTCTTCAACCTGGTGCTCCAGATGATCCAGGCGTTCCAGGTCTTCACTCCCGCCTTCGCGGTCAGCGGCGGGCAGGGCGGACCCGCCGACTCCACCCTCTTCTACACGCTCTACCTCTACGACCGTGGCTTCGTGGCCTCCCGCATGGGCTACGCCTCCGCCATGGCATGGGTGCTGCTGCTGGCCATCGCGGTCGTCACCGCCGTGCTCTTCCGCACCTCCCGCGCCTGGGTCTTCTACGCCAACGACAACACCGAGGGGGGCCGATGACCACCGCCCCGATCACCACCACGGCCGCGGCGCCCAAGCGCCCCGCGCCCGTCCGTCGGATCGTCCTGCACGTCTGCCTCATCGCCGCGCTGCTGGTGATGCTCTATCCGCTGGCCTGGATGGTGGCGACCTCGTTCAAACCGGCCGACGAGGTCATCGCCAGCCTCAAATTGCTGCCCAGCCACTTCGAATGGGGCAACTACTCGACCGCCCTGGACGGGGTCGACGAGGTCAGCGTCGGGCGGCTGCTGTGGAACTCGCTGCTCATCGCGTGCGGCGCCGTCCTCGGCAACGTCATCAGCTGCTCGCTCGCCGCGTACGCCTTCGCCCGGCTGCGGTTCCGGATGCGCGGACCGCTGTTCGCCTTCATGATCGCCACGATCATGCTGCCGCACCACGCGATCCTCATCCCGCAGTACATCATCTTCAACCAGCTCGGCATGGTGAACACCTACTGGCCGATGATCCTGCCGAAATTCCTGGCCACCGACGCCTTCTTCGTCTTCCTCATCGTCCAGTTCATGCGCGGGCTGCCGCGCGAGCTGGAGGAGGCGGCCCGGATCGACGGCTGCGGGCCGTTCCGCTCCTTCTTCAGCGTCATCCTGCCGCTGACCAGGCCCGCACTGATCACCACCGCGATCTTCACCTTCATCTGGACCTGGAACGACTTCTTCACCCAGCTCATCTACCTCTTCGAGCCGGAGAAGTTCACCCTGACCCTGGCCCTGCGCTCCTTCGTGGACGCCTCCAGCCAGTCGGCGTTCGGCCCGATGTTCGCGATGTCGGTCTTCGCCCTGCTGCCCATCGTGCTCTTCTTCCTCGCCTTCCAGCGCTTCCTGGTCGAGGGCATGGCCAGCTCCGGGCTGAAGGGGTGAGCCGCCATGCCGTCCTCCGCGACCACCCGTGAACCGGGCGAGCTGACCGGCCCGCGCTTCGCCCTCTTCGCCGACGTCCTGGCGGTGGGGCTGGCCACCGCCGCCGCCTCGCTGCCGCTGATCACCGCCCCTGCCGCCATGTCCACGGCCTGCGCCGTCCTCGACCGGCGGGTACGGGAGGACGCCCCCGCCACCGCGGGCGGCTACCTCCGCGCCCTGCGGTCCCGGCTGCGCACCGGCGATCTGCTGGCCGGGGCCGGGATGCTGGCCGGTGGCGCGCTGCTGCTGTTCAACGCGCTCGCGTCCGGGGCGGGGCTGCCCGGCGCGGTCGCCTTCCGGCCCGCCCTGCTCGTGGTGGCCGGGCTGCTCACGGTCGTCCTGCTGCGGGCCTGCGCCCGCCCCGAATCGGGCACGAGCTGGCGCACCGCGCTACGCTCGGCCGCGTACGCCAGTGTGCGCACGCCCCGCGCGAGCCTCGTCCTGCTGCTGGCCGTGGCCACCGCCGCCGTCTGCGCCTGGGCCTACCCGCCCCTCCTCTTCCTCGTCCCCGGCCCGCTCGCGATCGCCGCCAGAGCCACGGAGCACCACCCATGAGCCTGCCCCGCCGTCACTTCCTCGCCGGAACCGCCGCCGGCGGAGCCTCCGTCAGCGGGGTGTTCGCCGCCGGCGCGCCCCAGGCCGCGGCCGCCGCTCGGGGCCGTACCGACAAGCCGTTCCTGGAACTGCTCACCAAGGCCGCCGACAAGCGGGTGGCCGAGGTGGTGGACGGACTCGACGCCACCCTCGCCCAGCTGAACAACCTCGGCCAGGCCCGCCCGGCCGCCCGCAGCCTGCGGCTGCTGACCTCCGTCCATGTGTGGGCCGACGCCGAGCACCACCACGACGCGGCGCTCGTCGCGCCGATGACCCGGCTCGCCGACGCGCTGGCCGCCGCCCAGTTCGACGACGGCCTCTTCGACCAGGGCGCGGTGCACTCCCCGCCGGACACCGCCTTCTCGATCGTCGACCTGGGCCTGCTGTACGGCCTGCTGGACGACGACGACCACCCGTCCACCGCGAAGGTCCGCGCCACCCTGAAGAAGATCCTCCGCAAGGCCGGATCGGGGCTCTCCACCGGCGGGCTGCACACCCCCAACCACCGCTGGAAGGTGTGCGCCGCGCTCGCCCGTATCAACTCCTTCTGGCCCGACGCCCGCTACACCCGCCGCATCGACGCCTGGCTGGCCGAGGGCATCGACCAGTACGAGGCGGGCCAGTACAGCGAGCGCAGCGCCACGTACGCGCCCATCGTCACCAACCCCGCGCTGCTGACCCTCGCCCGGCTCACCGACCGCCCGAAGCTGTACGACACGGTGCGCCGCAACCTGGAGGCCACGCTCCACCTGGTGGAGCCCAACGGCGATGTGGAGACGGTGCATTCGCGCCGCCAGGACCAGAAGACGGTCAAGCATCTGTCCGAGTACTGGCTCCAGTACCGGGCGCTGGCGATACGGGAGAAGGACGGGCGCTTCGCGGCCATGGCCGAAACCGTCCAGCGGCGCGGGGCGGACCAGACCTTCGACGAGACCCCGCTCGGGGACTTCCTCGCCGAGGTGCTGGACGAACCGGAGCTGGCCGCGCCGCTGCCGAAGGCCACCGCCGTGCCCGCCGAGTTCACCTGGCACGACAAGGACAGCGGGCTGGTGCGGATCGGCCGGGGCGCCACCCGTACGTCCCTCTTCGGCGGTACGGACTTCCCCGACGTCCACGCGATCTCCTCGGGCCTGTCCACCAACCCGACCTTCTTCAAGTGGCGCAAGGGCGCCGCGATCCTGGACTCGCTGCGGCTGTCCCCGCAGTTCTTCTCGCTCGGCCACTTCCGCGCCGAGAACGTCGAGCGGACGGCGGACGGCTGGCGGCTGTGGGCGGACGTCCGCGCCGGATACCATCTGCCGCTGCCGCCGCAGCACCGCCGCCCCGACGGCCGCTACCCGCTGACCGACGACGGCCGCTTCTGGTCTGCGATGGACTTCCCGCACCGTCCCAAGCAGTGGCGCACCCTGCACACCGAGGTGCGGGCGAGCGAGGCGGACGGCGGCTGGAACCTGGACGTCGAGGTCGGCGAGTCCGAGGTCCCGCTCGCCTTCGAACTGTGCTTCCGGGCCGGGGGCACGCTGAGCGGCGTCGAGCCCGTACCGGGCCAGAAGGACACGTATCAGCTGGTCAAGGGGTACGGAACCTATACGTCGGGCGATGACGTGATCACCTTCGGCCCGGGCAACGGCAGCGGCCCGCGCCAGCCCGCCGTCGTGGACCCGGGGGAGCGCTACACCTGGATGGGCGGCGATCTGCCCGTGTCCGGGCTGCGCGTGCTGATCACCGGGCGCTCGCCGCTCGCGTATCGCTTGACTCTGCGGTGACTCCGCGGTGACTCCGTGATGAAGCGCTGACCGCCCCTGTCCCACCCCTGTGCATGCCCTGTACAGGGGTGGCCGGGGCGGCTAGCGTAGCCTTTAGTAAGCGCTTACTGTGAAGCGCTTACTGCGACGCTTACCACCACCTCCGGTGGATCTGGTGACTCTGGTGAGGAGACGAAGCCACGTGACACGCAAGACCGTGCGGATCGCCATGAACGGTGTGACCGGCCGGATGGGATACCGCCAACACCTCGTCCGGTCGCTCCTCGCCATCCGCGAACAAGGCGGCGTCGACCTCGGCGACGGCAGTGTGCTGTGGCCCGAACCGCTGCTCGTCGGCCGCCGCGAGCACGCCCTGAAGGAGATGGCCGAGCGCCACGGCCTCGACCCCGTCGCCGACGTCTCCACCGACCTGGACGCCGTGCTCGCCGACGACAGCGTCGACATCTACTTCGACGCGCAGGTCACCGCCGCCCGCGAAGAGGCCATCAAGAAGGCCGTCGCGGCGGGCAAGCACATCTACACCGAGAAGCCGACCGCCACCGGCCTCGACGGCGCCCTCGAACTGGCCCGGCTCGCCCAGGCCGCGGGCATCAAGCACGGCGTCGTCCAGGACAAGATCTTCCTGCCGGGGCTGCTGAAGCTCAAGCGCCTCATCGACGGCGGCTTCTTCGGGAAGATCCTCTCGATCCGCGGCGAGTTCGGCTACTGGGTCTTCGAGGGCGACTGGCAGAGCGCCCAGCGCCCCTCGTGGAACTACCGCGCCGAGGACGGCGGCGGCATCGTCGTCGACATGTTCCCGCACTGGGAGTACGTCCTGCACGAGCTGTTCGGCCCCGTCCGCACCGTCCAGGCCCAGGCCACCACCCACATCCCGCACCGCTGGGACGAGCAGGGCAAGCCGTACGACGCCACCGCCGACGACGCGGCCTACGGCATCTTCCAGCTCGAGGGCGGCGCCATCGCCCAGATCAACTCCTCCTGGGCGGTCCGCGTCAACCGCGACGAGCTGGTCGAGTTCCAGGTCGACGGCACCGAGGGCTCGGCCGTCGCGGGCCTGCGCAACTGCCGCGTCCAGCACCGCTCGGCCACCCCCAAGCCGGTCTGGAACCCGGACCTCCCGGCCACCGAGTCCTTCCGCGACCAGTGGCAGGAGATCCCGGACAACGAGGAGTTCGACAACGGCTTCAAGGCCCAGTGGGAGCTGTTCCTGCGCCACGTCGCGCTGGACGAGCCCTGGCGCTGGGACCTGCTGGCCGGTGCGCGCGGTGTGCAGCTCGCCGAGCTGGGCCTCGCGTCCTCGGCGGAGGGCCGTCGGCTGGACGTACCGGAGCTGAGCCTGTGACCCTCCACCTGCCCGGGCCGGGCGGTACGACCCGCCCCTACGCACCCCGCACCGAGCCCCTCTCCCTGACGACCGGCGCCCCGCTCACCTCCCGCGTCGTGTTCTCGGCCGCCCATGTGGTCGCCGACCCGTACGCCGACGTCAGCCCCGACAGCCCCGCCGCCGTCGACTGGGACGCCACCCTCGCCTTCCGCCGCCACCTGTGGTCGCACGGGCTCGGCGTCGCCGAGGCCATGGACACCGCCCAGCGCGGCATGGGACTGGACTGGGCGGGCGCCGCCGAGCTGATCCGCCGCTCGTCGGCCGAGGCCACGGCGGTCGGCGGCCGCATCGCCTGCGGCGTCGGCACCGACCAGCTGCCCCCCGGCGACCGCACCCTGGACGAGGTCCGCGCCGCCTACGAGGAACAGCTCGCCGTCGTCGAGGCCTCCGGCGCCCAGGCCATCCTGATGGCCTCCCGCGCCCTGTGCGCCGCCGCCAAGACCCCGGACGACTACCTCGACGTCTACGGCCATCTGCTGCGCCAGGCCACCGAGCCGGTCGTCCTGCACTGGCTGGGCCCGATGTTCGACCCGGCCCTGGAGGGCTACTGGGGCAGCGCCGACCTGGACGCCGCCACCCGTACCTTCCTCGACGTGATCGCCGCCCACCCCGACAAGGTCGACGGCATCAAGGTCTCCCTGCTCGACGCGCAGCGCGAGATCGACCTGCGGCGCAAGCTCCCCGACGGAGTGCGCTGCTACACCGGCGACGACTTCAACTACCCCGAGCTGATCGCGGGCGACGACCGCGGCTTCAGCCACGCCCTGCTGGGCATCTTCGACCCGCTGGGCCCGCTCGCCGCCGAGGCCGTACGCCGCCTGGACACCGGCGACACCGCGGGCTTCCGCGCCCTGCTCGACCCCACCGTGGAACTCTCCCGCCACCTCTTCCGGACCCCGACCCGCTACTACAAGACCGGCGTGGTCTTCCTGGCCTGGCTGGCGGGCCACCAGTCGCACTTCACGATGGTGGGCGGCCTGCAGTCGGCCCGTTCGCTGCCGCACCTGGCGCGGGCGTACGAACTGGCCGACGGCCTCGGCCTGTTCCCGGACCCGGCGCTGGCGGAGTCCCGTATGAAGCACCTGCTGTCCGTTCATGGAGTCGCCCAGTGAATGCCGTGCCGCGCCTGAGCCTGAACCAGGAAACGATCAAGCAGTGGTCGCTGCCGGAGCTGGCGGAGGGCTGCGTCAAGGCGGGCGTCATGGGCGTCGGTCTGTGGCGCGAACCGGTCCAGAAGTACGGCGTGGAGGCCGCCGCCCGGCTCATCCGCGACGCGGGCCTGACCGTCACCTCGCTGTGCCGCGGCGGATTCTTCACCGCGCTCGATCCCGATGAGCGCGCCGCGGCCCTCGCCGACAACCGCGCCGCCATCGACGAGGCCGCCACCCTCGGCACCGACACCCTGGTCCTGGTCTCCGGCGGCCTCCCGCCCGGCAGCCGCGACCTGTTCGCCGCCCGCGAGCGCATCGCCGACGCTCTGGGCGAGCTGGGCCCGTACGCCGCCGAGCGTGGCGTCCGCCTGGCCATCGAGCCCCTGCACCCGATGTACGCATCCGACCGCTGCGTGGTCTCCACCCTCGCCCAGGCCATCGACCTGGCGACCCGCTTCCCGGCCGACCAGGTCGGCGTCGTCGTGGACACCTACCACCTGTGGTGGGACGACACCATCGCCGGCCAGATCGCCCGCGCGGGCGCCGAGGGCCGCATCGCCGCCTTCCAGCTCGCCGACTGGATCACACCACTGCCGGAGGGCGTGCTGCTGGGCCGGGGCCAGCTCGGCGACGGCGCGGTCGACTTCCGCTGGTTCCGCGAACAGGTCGACGCGACCGGCTACGACGGCCCCATCGAGGTCGAGATCTTCAACCCGGACCTCTGGGCCCGCGACGGCGCCGAGGTCCTGGCGGAGGTGGCCGACCGCTACCGCGCGCTGGTGCTGTAGCGACCGCCGTCGGCTGCCCGTTCGCCTATGGGGTCACCGCTGGGGTCACCGCTGGGGTCACCGCGTATCCGGGCACCGACGGCCACCGCACCGTCAACACCACCGACTCCTCCTCCGCGCACCAGGAGTGGTCGACCCCGCGCCCCCACACGACGTAATCACCCTGCTGCTCCAGGAGGACGCTGCGGCCGGGCAGCTCGACGCGGAAGCGGCCGCTGATGAGCGCCAGCAGAGCCGTCCGCTCCTCGCCCCGCACCCACTCCGCCCGCTCGTCCCCGGGCGGGTGGACGCCCCACTTGATCTCCACGTCCTCGCTGTGGCGGGGGTCGTCGGCCTCCTTGAAGTGCCCGAGGATCCACCCCCGGTCCAGTGCCGCGTCCTTGCCCGCGTTGCCTACGTACACGCTGTCGTTCACGCTTCCGGAAGCTAGCAGGTGAGCCGGATGGGGTGCGGTCATGGCTCTACGGCGCTGATGCCCGTAACTCCGTTGCGCGGGCGGCGAAGTGTGGCTACGGTCGCGGCGCCGCGAGAGACGCGTGCTCATCGGTGACGAGGAAGCTTGATGAATATGGCTGCCACCAGCCCTCATCGGCCTGCCCTCGTCCGGCCCGCGCACGGCACCCGCACTGGGCCGATGACTTCCCCCCCGAGGCCACGGCTACGCCCCCGAGGCCACCCGCGCCCTCACCGCCTTCGCCCTGGCCGCACCGGGCGTCCACACGGTCCACGCCACAGTCGAACTGTCGAACCCGCCCTCCATCAGAGTGCTGGAGAAGTCCGGCTTCCAGCGCCACAGCACCCGACCCGAGCAGAACACGGCTCGCTACCAGGCGCGCTGACCACGAGCCCGTACCGGTCAGCGCGGCAGTCCCGGGGCCGGTTTCGAGGGGGACGGCCGGGGGCGGGTGCTGTCGCTCGGGGTGGAGGTGGGGGTGGGGGTGGGGGTGTCGGAGACGCGGGGGTGGTGGGCCGGTGGCTCCGGACGGCTTCGCTCCGGGGAGCCGGGAAGGAGCAGGAAGCAGAGGACGGCGGTGGCGGCCGCGGCCGCGACGACGAGGGAGGTGGTCCGCCAGATCCGGCGGGTTCCCCAGGCCCGGCCCGTGGGAGGCCGCGCCGGTGACAGGTCGTGGGCGGTGATGAGCCGCGCACGGGCATCGAGGGCGGTGCGCAGCCGTCGTTCGACAGCGGGACGCGTCGTTGTCATCGGGCCGCCTCCAGCAGCTTCTCGAGGGTGTCCAGCGCGCGGCTCGCGGTGGACTTCACCGTTCCACGGGACACGCCCAGGGTCTCGGCTATCTGCGCCTCGGTCAGGTCCGACCAGTAGCGCAGCACCAGCACCTCACGCTGACGCCGGGTGAGTTTCGCCAGCGCGTCCAGAACCTGGCGGTGCTCCTCGGCGAGCAGCAGCCGCTCGTCGACCGGTGCGCCCTGCCCCTGGTGGGGCGGGGTGTACGCGCGCGCCGTGCGGCGTCTGCGCAGCACGGAGCGGGCGGCGTTGACGACAGCGGTGTGCAGATAGGCGTGTGCGTCCTCCAGGCTGTCCAACGCGGAACCGTGCCTGCGGCACACCGCGGCGAAGGCGTCCTGGACGACATCCTCGGCGGTGTGCTGGTCGTCCACCAGGAACACAGCAAGTCGGACCATGTCCAGCCGCCGGGCCCGGTACAGATCGGCCAGCGTGGGGCTCGGCCCCCGGCTGTCCCGGCCGTCCTGGCCGTCGTCCGCCGGCTTGAGCAGCCGGAACCGCCGCCGCGCGGGTGGCGGTTCCACGCCCGGCGGCGAGGCGGTCGTCCGGGTACGGCGGAGCAGCCGGACCCACCACGGCAGGACATGAGTGAGCTGCATCGTCCTCGTTCACCTCATCGGTGGGCCGGGGCCGGCTCCGGATCCGGCCCTGACCCATCCGGGACTGACGGCTAGCGGTGGGCCGGAGCGGAGGGCACCGGCTTGGGGTGCGCGGAACCGGGGACGGAGGGGACGGGCCTGGGCCGGGTGGATTCGGGCGTGCTCGGCACGGGCTTGGGCTGAGTGTCACCCGGGACGGAGGGCACCGGCTTGGGCTCGGTGTCGTCCGGGGCGGACGGCACGGGCTTGGGCTGAGTGTCACCCGGGATGGAGGGCACCGGCTTGGGCTCGGTGTCACCCGGAGCGGATGGCACGGGCTTGGGCTCGGTGTCACCCGGAGCGGACGGCACCGGCTTGGGCGCTGCCGATTCGGGCGCGGACGGCACCGGCACCGGGGTGGACGTGCTCGATGTGGTGGCCGGTCGCGAGTGGTCGGCGGTGGCCGCCTGGGCGGCCATGCCGCCGCCCACGAGCAGGGCGATACCGGCGGCCGACCCCAGAACCCAGGTGCGCGCGGGGCGGTTCGGCTTCTGTGCGCGGATGTGCCGCATGGGGACGCCTCCAAGAGGTCGAGGGAACACTGACGGGTCAGGCGGCGCCGGGGGCCGGAAGACCCGCCCCGGAAACCCGCCTTCACCCCACCAGACGTGCGGCCCCACCCGAGGTTGTCGCGGCCACCCGGAAATTTTTCCGCGACGGCGGGGTCACCTCTCCGCGGCGCCGGAGCAAGCCGATCAACCCCCGGGGCGCGGGCCGCGTCACTCACACCGCGGGGGCCACCCAGGCCCCCACGTGACCCGGAGGTCTACGGATGAGACAGAGAGCGGCACGCGGCGGCTTATGCGCACTGGTGGTGAGCCTGGCCCTGGGCGCCGCCATCCTCACGCCCGCGCACGCCGCCACGACGGACGGCCACGAGGCCACGCGTGACGCGCTGCGGGAGTGGGTGGAGGAGGGCGGGATGCCCGGGGTGGCGGCCATGGTGCGGGACGGCGAGAAGACCTGGTTCGGGTCGGCGGGGTATGCGGACACCGATACCGGTCGGAAACGGTCGCTCGATGACCACTTCCGGGCGGCGAGCATTACCAAGCCGTTCATCGCGACCGTCCTCCTCCAACTGGAGGCGGAGGGACGGCTGAGCCTGGACGACCCGGTCGGGAAGTGGCTGCCCGGGGTGGTGCGGGGCAACGGCAACGACGGCGGCGGAATCACCCTGCGGCGCCTGCTCAACCACACCAGCGGCCTCTACAACTACACCGATGACCCGGACTTCCAGGTCAACACCTCCGGCAGCGGCTTCCCCGAGCACCGCTACGACACCTACACGCCCGAGGACCTGGTGGCGGTCGCGATGAAGCATCCGCCGCACTCCGCGCCGGGCGGGGAGCCGTGGTACTCGAACACCAACTACGTCCTCGCGGGGATGGTCATCGAGAAGGTGACGGGACACTCCTACGCGCAGGAGGCGACGCGGCGGATCATCAAGCCGCTGAAGCTGCGCGAAACGTCGTTCCCCGGCACCGACCCGCGAATGCCCAGGCCGCACCCCGTCGCGTACTCATGGCTCCACGACGACTCCCCCGATGCGCCGGTCCACGACGCCACCGAGCAGAACATGAGCTGGCTGGGCGCGGCGGGCGAGCTGATATCCACCGCCGGTGACCTCAACCGTTTCGACCGCGCCCTGATGCGCGGCCGACTGCTGCCCCGCGCCCAGCTGGACGAGATGCTGGACGAGGTGCCCTCGAGCGGGATCGGGTACGGGCTGGGGGTCGAAGTGGCCACCTTGTCCTGTGGGGTGACCGTGGTGGGCAAGAGCGGCCGCACCAATGGTTCGCTGTCGGCGGTGGTGGGCACGGAGGACGGCACGCATCAGCTGGCGTTCAACGCCAACGGAGACCGGCTCCCGGACTCGTCCCGCTACTTCGAGGTGATCGAGGCGGAGTTCTGCGGACCTGAAGTAACGGATCAATAACTTCCGAAAATCGTGCAACCCTTCCGCACCCTGGCCGGTCGTACCTGGCATCGGGCTTCCTGGAGGGGATCTGGGGGGATTTCAGAGGAAGCCCTGGGGAGGGGAAACGAGGGGCCTGGTCGACGGACCGGGCCCCTCGAAACGCGTCCGGGCACCGTCAGAACGGCACGCCGCACCGCAGCAGCACGTTCGCGTACGGCCGTGCCTCGCCGGTCCGTACGACCAGCTTCGCCGTGGCCGTCCGGGACTTCAGCTCCTCGTGGGACACGAGATCCAGAGCGGGGTACGGGAAGCAGGCGTCGAGCAGGGCCATCGCCGCCGGGTTGTGCTCGCTCACCTCCTGCGCCGCGACCGCCCCCTCGGTCACCAGCTCGTCCAGCAGCCCGGTCAGCACCTGCTCGAAGGACGGCACGCCCGCCCTGAAGGCGAGGTCGACGACGACGGGAACGGAGGACGGTATGGGCAGGCCCGCGTCGCACACCATCACCGTGTCGGTGTGGCCCAGCAGCGCGATGCCCGCGCTCAGATGACGGTTGAGGATCCCCGCACGCTTCACAGTGCGGCCACCTCGTCGGCGGTCGGGAACGACACCTGCGCCCCGGCCCGGGTCACCGCGGCCGCGCCGACGCGTACGGCGTACCGGACCGCGGTCTCCAGGTCGTCGCCGACGCCCAGGCGCCAGGCGAGCGCGCCGGTGAAGGCGTCACCGGCGCCCGTGGTGTCCACGGCGTCGACCGGCAGGCTGGGCACCCGGACCGTACGGTCGCCGTCGGCGACGAGCGCGCCCGCGCCGCCCAGGGTGACCACCACCGAGCGCGGGCCGCGCGCCAGCAGCGCCGACGCCCACGCCTCGGGGTCCGTGGCGTCCCCGGCCGGATCGTCGCTCAGCAGATACCGCGCCTCGTGCTCGTTGACGACGAGGGGATCGCACGCGGCCAGCACCTCGGCGGGGAGGGGCGCGGGCGGCGAGGGGTTGAGCACCACGCGCGGCCCGGGCCGGTCGCCGAAGCCCCCGTCAGCGGTGCGCACCACCTCGGCGACCGTCTCCAGCGGGATCTCCAGCTGGAGGGAGACGACGCGGGCGGCGGCCAGCAGGCTCCCGGCGCCGCGCACGTCCTCGGGGGTGAGCCGGGAGTTGGCGCCGGGGGAGACCACGATGCTGTTGTCGCCCGAGGGGTCCACCGTGATCAGCGCGACTCCGGTGGGCGCGCCGCCGACCAGGACGCCGACGGTGTCGACCCCGGCCTCCCGCTGCGAGTCCAGCAGCAGCCGGCCGTAGGCGTCGTCGCCGACCCGGGCCAGCAGGGCCGTACGGGCCCCCAGCCGACCGGCGGCGACGGCCTGGTTGGCGCCCTTGCCGCCCGGGTGGACGGCCAGGTCGGAGCCGAGGACGGTCTCCCCGGCCCCGGGGCGGCGGTCGACGCCGACCACCAGATCGGCGTTGGCCGAGCCCACGACCAGCAGGTCGTAGTCGTGCATGCGGTATGTCCTTTCAGACGGGCGATTTTGTCAGCCGTCATTCGTCAGCCGTCACTTGTCAGCTGATACCTGTCAGCTGATACCTGTCAGCCGATACCCGCCAGCCGTTGGTCGTCAGCCGACACCTGTCATCTGTTACGTGTCAGCCGGTGAGCCGTTCACTTCGCCGCGACGACCTTCACCGGGACCTTGACCGCACCCGCGATCTTCTGACCCTTCGCGGCCTTGATCGCGTTCCGTACGACCAGCCGCCCCAGCTGCTCGGGCTGCTGGGCGACGGTCGCGGTGAGCGTGCCGTTCCGTACCGCCTTGAGACCGTCCGGTTCGCCGTCGAAGCCGACGACCTTGACGGACTTGCCCGCCTTGGAGCCCAGCGCCTTGATCGCGCCGAGCGCCATCTCGTCGTTCTCGGCGAAGACGCCGTCGACGCCGGAGTGGGCCTGGAGCAGGTTGGTGGTCACGTCCAGGGCCTTGGTGCGGTCGAAGTCCGCGGGCTGCTTGCCGACGACCTTGATGCCCGGGTACGCCTTCAGTCCCTCCGCGAAGCCCTGGCCGCGCTCGCGCGAGGCGGACGTACCGGCGACGCCCTGGAGGACCAGGATCCGGCCCTTGCCGCCCAGCCGCTCGGCCAGCGTCCTGGCGGCGAGCTTGCCGCCCGCAATGTTGTCGGAGGCCACCAGGGACGCGACGTCCGCCTTGTTGACGGTGCGGTCGGCCGCGAGCACCGGTATACCGGCCTTGTTGGCCGCCTTGACGGACGGGCTCGCCGCGTCGGAGTCGACCGGGTTGATGATGATCGACTTCATGTTCTGGCTGGTGAAGTTCTGTATCTGATTGGCCTGCTGGGAGGCGTCGTTCTGGGCGTCGGTGACGGTGAGGCTGATCCCGGCGCGCTTGGCCTCGGCCTGCGCGCCCGCCTTGAGCTGGACGAAGAAGGGGTTGTTGAGGGTCGAGACCGACAGCCCCACCTTGGTCTTCGCGCCGCTGTCCGAACCGGAGTGCCACAGGGACGAGCCGAAGGCGAACGCGGCGACGACCACGGCGGCCACCGCGAACTTCCCTGCGTTCACGGCCGCCTTACGGCCGCCACCGGAGGGACCGCCCGCCGACGCGCCCGGCGCCGCGGGCCGGGCCCCGGCGCGCCGGCGCACCGTGTCGAGCAGCACCGCGAGCGCGATGACGACGCCGATGACGACCTGCTGCCAGAAGGCGGAGACCTCCAGCAGGTTGAGCCCGTTGCGCAGCACGGCCAGGATCAGCGCGCCGATGAGCGTGCCGGACGCCTTGCCGACGCCGCCGGACAGGCTCGCGCCGCCGATGACGACCGCGGCGATCGCGTCCAGTTCGTAGCCGACCGCCGCCTGCGGCTGCGCGGAGGACAGCCGGGAGGCGAGCACGATGCCCGCGATCGCGGCGAAGCCGCCGGACAGGGCGTAGATGACCAGCTTCTGACGGCCCACCCGGATGCCGGAGAGCCGGGCCGCCTCCTCGTTGCCGCCGATCGCGTACATGGCGCGGCCCGCGTACGTGCGGCCCAGTACCGCGGAGGTGATCAGGCCCATGGCGATCATCACGAGCACCGGGACCGGCAGCCAGCCGCCGAGCGTGTCGCCGAGGCCGGACACCGAGTCCGGGACGGAGATGGGGCTGCCCTGCGAGATGACCAGGGCGAGGCCCCGGCCGACCGACAGCATCGCGAGCGTGGCGATGAACGGCGGCAGCTTGCCGAACGACACCAGCGCCCCGCTGACCAGGCCGCACGCGACGCCGGTGGCGACGGCGAGCAGCGCCGCGAGCCACACCGGCAGCCCCTGCGAACTGGCCGACCAGGCGAGCACCGTGGCGGACAGCGCGGCCACCGAGCCGACAGACAGGTCGATGCCCGCGGAGACGATGACGAAGGTGACGCCGAAGGCGAGGATCGCGGTGACCGCCGCCTGGACGCCGACGTTGAGGAGATTGTCGGTGGTGAGGAAGTCGCCGGACAGCAGCGACATCGCCGCCACCAGCAGCACCAGGGCGCTCAGCGCGCCGTTGTCGAGCAGCACGCGGCGCAGTACGGCCGGGCCCCCGGGGTCCTTCGTGGACGCGAGCGTGTCAGTGGCCACGGGAGCCCTCCTTTTCGTTGACGCCGACTCCTTCGACGGCGCCGTCTGTGCTTCCTTCGACGCCCTTGACGTCCTTCACCGCCAGGGCCATGACGGCGTCCTGGGTCGCTTCCCGCGCCGTCAGCTCTCCGGCGATCCGGCCCTGCGCCATGACCAGGACGCGGTCGCTCATGCCCAGCACCTCGGGGAGGTCGCTGGAGATCATCAGGACGGCGTGGCCGGAGGCGGTGAGTTCGTTGATGAGCTGATAGATCTCGACCTTGGCGCCCACGTCGATGCCGCGGGTCGGCTCGTCGAGGATGAGCACCTTGCTGTCGGCGAGCAGCCACTTGCCGATGACGACCTTCTGCTGGTTGCCGCCGGAGAGGGTGCGCACGTGCTGGTCGAGTCCGGCCATCCGGACCGCCAGCTGCTCGGCGATCCGCTCCGCCGCGCGGCGCTGCCCGGCCCGGTCGACGAACCCGGCGCGGGTGGTGCCGCGCAGCGTGACCAGGCCCAGGTTCTCCTGCACGGACGCGTCCAGGACGAGCCCCTGGCCCTTGCGGTCCTCCGGTACGAGGCCGATCCCGGCGTCCATCGCGGCGACCACGTCATGGCGGGGCAGCGGCACGCCCGCGACCTCGACGGTGCCGGTGTCGTACGGATCGGCGCCGAAGAGGGCCCGTACGACCTCCGTACGGCCCGCCCCGACGAGACCGGCGAGGCCGACCACCTCCCCGGCACGCACGTCGAAGTCGATGTCCTGGAAGCTGCCGCCGCGGCCGAGTCCCCGGACCTTCAGCAACGGCTCGCCCGCACTCCCGGAAGCGCTGCCGGACGCCGGGCGCTCCCTCGGGTACTGCTGCTCGATGGACCGTCCGACCATCAGCCGCACCAGTTCGTCCTGATCGGTGGTGGCCGGGACCTGGGTGACGCTGCGGCCGTCGCGCAGGACGGTCACGCGGTCGCCCAGGGCGGCGATCTCCTCCAGGTGGTGGGTGATGAAGACGACGCCCACCCCGTCCGCGCGCAGCGTGCGGACGATCCGGAAGAGCTTGTCGACCTCCTCCGTGGTGAGCACGGCGGTCGGCTCGTCCATGATCAGGACGCGGGCGTTCAGGCTGAGCGCCTTGGCGATCTCGACCATCTGCAGCCGGGCGATTCCCAGGTCGCGGACGCGCGTACGGGGGGAGACGTCCACGCCGACGCGGGTGAGGAGTTCGGCGGCCCGCTCGTCCATCGCCGTACGGTCGATCAGCCCGAAGCGGCGCGGCTGACGGCCCAGGAAGATGTTCTCGGCGACGCTGAGGTCGGGGACGAGGTTGAACTCCTGGTGGATGGTGGCGATGCCCAACCGCTCGGCGTCCTGCGCCCCGTGGATACGGACCGGACCGCCGTCGACCAGCACGCGTCCCCCGTCGGGGCGGTGCGCGCCGGACAGCATCTTGATCAGCGTGCTCTTGCCCGCGCCGTTCTCGCCGAGGAGGACGTGCACCTCGCCCCGGCGGAGGTCGAAGTCGACGCCGTCCAGCGCGACCACGCCGGGAAACGTCTTGCGGACCCCCTCCATCCGCAGGATCTCCGCCCCGTGGTCCGCCGGTTCCGGCTCGGGGCTGGGCGTCGTGGTCATGGCGTGCTCCCTTCGGGCTCGCCGCAGGAGCGGCGGGGGACCAGGCGGGCGGACAGGGTCACCGATGCGGCCGTCCGCCCCTCGACGCGGTCGATCAGCGCGCCGATGGCTGCGTGGCCGAGGTCTCCGGTGGGCTGGGCGATGGCGGTGATCGGCGGATCGGTGTGGACGAACCACGGGATGTCGTCGAACGCGGCGAGCGCCACGTCGTCGGGCACCCGCAGCCCGCGGGAGCGGATCTCGTCCATCGCGCCGAGCGCCATCAGATTGTCGGCGGCGAAGATCGCCTCCGGCGGGTCGGGCAGATCCAGGAAGCGGGCGGTCACCCGCCGCCCGCTGTCGGCCTGGAAGTCGCCCTGGCCGATGTGGTCGGCGGACAGGGCGAGACCGAACTCGCGCAGGGCGGAGCGGAAGGCGTCCACCCGTTCGCGCCCGGTGGTGGTGGCAGCCGGGCCCGCGATGATGGCGAGCCGGCGGTGGCCGAGGGCGTGCAGATGAGCGACCAGATCGCGGACCGCGCCCCGGCCGTCGGTGCGCACGACGGGCACCTCGTCCAGTCCCTCGCCCTCGATCCAGCGGTCGACGAAGACCATGGGCGTGCCGTTGCGGGCGGCGTCCAGCATCAGCGGGGAGCCGCCGTCGGTGGGGCTGACCAGCAGGCCGTCGATGCGGCGGTCCACCAGGGTGCGGACGTGGTGGTCCTGGAGGTCGGGCCGCTCGTCGGCGTTGCCGATGACCACGCTGTAGCCCCGGTCCCGGGCCGCGTCCTCGACCGAGCGGGCCAGCTCGGTGAAGAAAGGGTTCAGCACATCGCTGATGACCAGCCCGAGGGCGCGGGTCTGATGGGTGCGCAGCGAGCGGGCGACGGCGTTGGGCCGGTAGCCGAGGTCGGCGACGGCGGCGAGCACCTTGTCCCGGGTGTCCGTCCGTACGGACGGGTGGTCGTTGAGCACCCGGGAGACCGTCGCGACGGAGACCCCGGCGCGCTGCGCCACGTCCTTGATGGCCGGCATCGCCCCACCTCCTCGTGGAATCGATTACATCGATGACGCCGAGGGAGATTGGAATCGATTACACGAGGGCGGGGCAAGATGCCGGAGCGGGCCGCAATCGGATCGTGATGTTCCGCTCCGCCCGAACCGTCACCGCGGGCCCTCCGGGTTATCCACAGGCTCGCTTCGCACCCTGACCCGGTGTCCGCCCCCGGCGGTACGGTCGGTGCATGCTCAAACTCGCGGTGGTCGAAGGGGTTCTGGAGCGGATCACCTACGCCAATGAGGAGAACGGGTACACGGTCGCCCGGGTCGACACCGGCCGTGGTTCGGGCGATCTGCTGACCGTCGTCGGCTCGCTGCTGGGCGCGCAGCCGGGCGAGTCGCTGCGGATGGAGGGCCGCTGGGGTTCCCACCCGCAATATGGCAAACAGTTCACCGTCGAGAACTACCAGACCGTGCTGCCCGCCACGGTGCAGGGCATCCGGCGCTATCTCGGATCGGGCCTCATCAAGGGCATCGGCCCCCGGATCGCCGACCGGATCACCGAGCACTTCGGTGTCGACACCCTCGATGTCATCGAAGAGCAGCCGAAGCGGCTGATCGAGGTCCCCGGCCTCGGCCCCAAGCGGACGAAGATGATCGCCGCGGCCTGGGAGGAGCAGAAGGCCATCAAGGAGGTGATGGTCTTCCTCCAGGGCGTCGGCGTCTCCACATCCATCGCGGTGCGGATCTACAAGAAGTACGGCGACGCGTCGATCGCGATAGTGAAGAACGAGCCGTATCGGCTGGCCGCCGACGTCTGGGGCATCGGCTTCCTCACCGCCGACAAGATCGCCCAATCGGTCGGCATCCCGCACGACAGCCCCGACCGGGTCAAGGCCGGTCTGCAGTACGCGCTGTCCCAGTCCGCCGACCAGGGCCACTGCTACCTCCCCGAGGAGCAACTGATCGCCGACGCCGTGAAGTTGCTCCAGGTCGACACCGGCCTGGTCATCGACTGCCTGGGCGAGCTGGCGGCCGAGGACGAGGGCGTGGTGCGCGAGCCGGTACCGGGCCCGGAGGACGGCGAGCCGGTCTCGGCGGTCTATCTGGTGCCCTTCCACCGCGCCGAGATCTCGCTGGCCGGTCAGGTGCGGCGGCTGCTGCGCACCGAGGAGGACCGGATGCCCGCCTTCCAGGGCGTGGACTGGGACGCGGCGCTGGGCTGGCTCGCCAAGCGCACCGGCGCCGACCTGGCGCCCGAGCAGAGCCAGGCGGTGCGGCTCGCGCTCACGGAGAAGGTCGCGGTGCTCACCGGCGGCCCCGGCTGCGGCAAGTCCTTCACCGTGCGGTCCGTGGTGGAGCTGGCCCGCGCCAAGAAGGCCAAGGTGGTGCTCGCGGCCCCCACCGGCCGGGCCGCCAAGCGGCTCGCCGAGCTGACCGGGGTCGAGGCGTCCACCGTGCACCGGCTGCTGGAGCTGAAGCCCGGCGGGGACGCGGCGTACGACAAGGACCGCCCGCTGGACGCCGACCTCGTGGTCGTCGACGAGGCGTCGATGCTCGATCTGCTGCTGGCCAACAAGCTGGCCAAGGCGGTCCCGCCGGGCGCCCATCTGCTGTTCGTGGGGGATGTGGACCAGCTGCCGAGCGTCGGCGCCGGGGAGGTGCTGCGGGATCTGCTGGCCGACGGCAGCCCGGTGCCGGCCGTCCGGCTGACCCGGATCTTCCGCCAGGCGCAGCAGTCCGGGGTGGTCACCAACGCCCACCGGATCAATTCCGGCGCCCCGCCGATCACGCAGGGCCTGTCGGACTTCTTCCTCTTCGTGGAGGACGACACGGAGGAGGCCGGGCGGCTGACCGTGGATGTCGCGGCCCGCCGCGTGCCCGCGAAGTTCGGCCTCGACCCCCGCCGTGACGTGCAGGTCCTCGCCCCGATGCACCGCGGCCCGGCGGGCGCGGGCACGCTCAACGGACTGTTGCAGCAGGCCATCACCCCGGCCCGGCCGGACCTGCCGGAGCGGCGTTTCGGCGGCCGGGTCTTCCGTGTCGGCGACAAGGTGACGCAGATCCGCAACAATTATGAGAAAGGGGCCAACGGGGTCTTCAACGGCACGGTTGGAGTCGTCACCTCCCTCGACACCGACGAGCAGCGGCTGACCGTGCTGACGGACGAGGACGAGGAGGTGCCGTACGACTTCGACGAGCTGGACGAGCTGGCTCACGCCTATGCGGTGACCATCCACCGCTCCCAGGGCAGTGAGTACCCGGCCGTCGTGATTCCGGTGACCACCGGGGCCTGGATGATGTTGCAGCGGAACCTGCTGTACACGGCGGTGACCCGGGCCAAGCGCCTTGTGGTGCTGGTCGGATCGCGCCGCGCGCTCGGGCAGGCGGTGCGTACCGTCTCGGCGGGCAGACGCTGTACGGCGCTGGATCACCGGCTCGGCGGGGCATAGGAGTCGAGTGTGTCAAGAGGGTTTCCGAACGGTGACGGACGGGGCAGGATGGCCGTGTAGGCGGCACTGAGTGCCGCCAAAAGGCCCTTCAGTCGACCCCGAGTGCACGTTCATCACCCGAGTAGGGGAAGGTGGGGGGAGTCAGGGCACCTCGAGGAAGAGAACCAGACGTCGGTGAGGGATGACGTGAGCGACAACTCTGTAGTACTGCGGTACGGAGACGACGAATACACCTACCCGGTGGTCGACAGCACCGTCGGCGACAAGGGCTTCGACATCGGCAAGCTGCGCGCCCAGACCGGTCTGGTGACCCTGGACTCCGGTTACGGCAACACCGCCGCGTACAAGTCCGGCATCACCTACCTGGACGGTGAGCAGGGCATCCTGCGGTACCGCGGGTACCCCATCGAGCAGCTGGCGGAGCGCGCCTCCTTCCTGGAGACCGCCTTCCTTCTGATCAACGGTGAGCTGCCGACGGTCGACGAACTGGCCGCGTTCCGTGAGGACATCACCCGCCACACGCTGCTCCACGAGGACGTCAAACGGTTCTACGACGGCTTCCCGCGGGACGCGCACCCGATGGCGATGCTGTCCTCCGTGGTCAGCGCGCTGTCGACGTTCTACCAGGACAGCCACAACCCGTTCGACGAGAAGCAGCGCAACCTGTCGACGATCCGGCTGCTGGCCAAGCTGCCGACCATCGCGGCGTACGCGTACAAGAAGTCGGTCGGCCATCCGTTCGTCTACCCGCGCAACGACCTCGGTTACGTCGAGAACTTCCTGCGCATGACCTTCTCGGTCCCGGCGCAGGAGTACGAGCTGGACCCGGTCGTGGTCAGCGCGCTCGACAAGCTGCTGATCCTGCACGCCGACCATGAGCAGAACTGTTCGACCTCGACGGTCCGGCTCGTCGGCTCCTCGCAGGCCAACATGTTCGCCTCCATCTCGGCGGGCATCAACGCCCTGTGGGGCCCCCTGCACGGCGGCGCCAACCAGTCGGTGCTGGAGATGCTGGAGGGCATCCAGGCGTCCGGCAGCGATGTCGACACCTTCATCCGCAAGGTGAAGAACAAGGAAGACGGCGTGAAGCTCATGGGCTTCGGGCACCGCGTCTACAAGAACTTCGACCCCCGGGCGAAGATCATCAAGTCGGCGGCGCACGATGTCCTCTCCGCGCTCGGCAAGTCCGACGAGCTGCTCGACATCGCGCTCAAGCTCGAGGAGCACGCGCTCGCCGACGACTACTTCGTGGAGCGCAAGCTCTACCCGAACGTGGACTTCTACACCGGTCTGATCTACCGGGCGATGGGCTTCCCGACCGAGATGTTCACCGTGCTGTTCGCGCTCGGCCGGCTGCCGGGCTGGATCGCCCAGTGGCACGAGATGATCAAGGAGCCGGGCTCCCGCATCGGCCGCCCGCGCCAGATCTACACGGGCGTCGTCGAGCGCGACTTCATCCCGGTGGAGCAGCGCTAGAGACGGCGCTGAAGCGCGGCCCTGAAGGCGGCGCCGAACAAAGCGAGAAGCGCCCCGCTGCCGATCCCCCCACGGGTCGGAGCGGGGCGCTTCCCTTGTCCCGGTTCGGATTCCCCCCACGGGATCCGGCCCGGGCGTTCTGTGGGCCGTACGGGCTCGTACGGACGCGATCTGCCGGGACGCGTACGTACGGGAGGGCCGCTCAAAGCTCCCCGGGTACGTCGCCCCGGCCACGCGTAGCAGGATGCGTCCCCCAAGACGTATCCCCACCGCCCCATTAGACTCGCGACCCCCCTCAATGGTTACGTTGGGTTGTCTGTGATCTGCGTCTCTTGCCATATGGGGGCGTAAAAGGGCAAGAGCCCCGATTCAAAATTCGAGGCTCTTGTGTATGGGTGTTGTGCGGCTTATGGGGACTTGGTGGAGACCGTGGACGCCGTGAAGGAACGCAGTCGCAGGCTGTTGCTGACGACGAACACGGAGGAGAACGCCATCGCGGCGCCCGCGATCATCGGGTTGAGCAGACCGGCCGCGGCGAGCGGCAGCGCGGCGACGTTGTAGCCGAACGCCCAGAACAGGTTGCCCTTGATGGTGGCGAGGGTCCGGCGGGCCAGCCGGATCGCGTCGGCGGCCACGCGCAGGTCGCCCCGGACGAGGGTGAGGTCACCGGCCTCGATCGCCGCGTCCGTCCCGGTGCCCATGGCGAGGCCGAGGTCGGCGGTGGCCAGGGCGGCGGCGTCGTTGACCCCGTCGCCGACCATGGCGACCGTCCGGCCCTCGTCCTGCAGCCGCTTCACGACGTCGACCTTGTCCTGCGGCAGGACGCCGGCGATGACCTCGTCGATGCCGACCTCGCGGGCGACCGACTCGGCCACCCGCCGGTTGTCGCCGGTCAGCAGCACCGGGGTGAGGCCGAGGGCGCGCAGCTGGGTGACGGCTTCGGCGCTGGTCTCCTTGACGGCGTCGGCGACGGTGAGGACGCCGCGGGCGTGCCCGTCCCAGGCGACGGCGACCGCCGTATGGCCTTCCGCTTCGGCCGCGGCCTTGGCGGTCGCCAGATCCTCCGGCAGGTCGATGGACCACTGGGCGAGCAGCGTGTCGCGGCCGACGAGCACGGCGTGTCCGTCGACGACGCCCTGGACGCCGAGCCCGGGCACCGATGCGAAGCTCTCCGGCGCCGGGAGCGCCCCGGCGCGCTCGGCCGCGCCGTCCGCGATGGCGCGGGCGATGGGGTGCTCACTGGCGTGCTCCACGGCGCCCGCGAGCCGCAGCAGCTCGTTCTCGCCGGTGCGCTGGGCGGGGATGATCTGGTGCAGCCGCATCCTGCCGGTGGTCACGGTGCCGGTCTTGTCGAGGACGACGGTGTCCACCCGGCGGGTCGACTCCAGCACTTCGGGGCCCTTGATGAGGATGCCCAGCTGGGCGCCGCGGCCGGTGCCGACCATGAGCGCGGTCGGGGTGGCCAGGCCCAGGGCGCACGGGCAGGCGATGATCAGGACGGCGACGGCGGCGGTGAAGGCGGCGGTGGCGTCGTTCGTCGTCAGCCACCAGGCCAGCAGGGTGCCCACGGCGATCAGCAGCACGATCGGCACGAAGACGCCGGAGACCCGGTCGGCGAGCCGCTGCACCTCGGCCTTGCCGTTCTGCGCGTCCTCCACCAGGCGGGCCATCCGGGACAGCTGGGTGTCGGCGCCCACCCGGGTGGCCTCCACGACGATGCGGCCCGCCATGTTGACGGTGGCGCCCGCGACCGTGTCGCCGACCGCGACGTCCACCGGTACGGATTCGCCGGTCAGCATCGAGGCGTCGACGGCGGAGCTGCCCTCGGCCACCGTGCCATCGGTGGCGATCTTCTCGCCGGGGCGTACGACGAAGCGGTCCCCGACCGCCAGTTCGCGCACCGGGATCCGTACTTCCTTGCCTCCGCGCAGGACGGCGACGTCCTTGGCGCCCAGCTCCAGCAGGGCGCGCAGCGCCGCCCCCGCCCGCCGCTTGGACTTCGCCTCCAGATAGCGGCCGATGAGGATGAAGGTGGTGACCCCGGCGGCCGCCTCCAGATAGATCGAGGACGAGCCGTTGGCACGGGTGACGGTGAGGTCGAAGCCGTGCCGCATGCCGGTCATGCCCGCGTCGCCGAAGAACAGGGCCCACAGGGACCAGCCGAGCGCCGCGAGGGTGCCGAGGGAGACCAGGGTGTCCATGGTGGCCGCGCCGTGCCGGGCATTGGTCCAGGCGGCCTTGTGGAAGGGGGCGCCGCCCCAGACGACGACCGGCGCGGCGAGGGTGAGGGAGAGCCACTGCCAGTTGTCGAACTGGAGTGAGGGCATCATCGCCAGCACCACGACGGGCAGGGACAGGACGAGCGAGACGAGCACGCGGTGGCGCAGCGGGTCGTGCTCGCCCGGCGCCGGGGCCGCGGCCTCGGGGCTGTCGGGGGCGGGCTCGGGCTCCGGCTCGGCGGGGGGCGGCTCCTCGGCGGTGTAGCCGGTCTTGATGACCGTGGCGATGAGGTCCGCGACCTCGACGCCGCTGCCGTAGGACACCTGGGCCTTCTCGGTGGCGAAGTTCACCGTGGCGGTGACGCCGTCCAGCCGGTTGAGCTTCTTCTCGATGCGCGCCGCGCAGGAAGCGCAGGTCATACCGCCGATGGCCAGTTCGACCCGCGCCTCGTGCCCGGCGGCGGGAGCCGTGATGGTCATGCGAGCTCGTACCCCGCTTCGTCGACGGCGGCGCGGACCGCCTCGTCGTCCAGCGGGGCGGCCGAGACGACGGTGACCTGGCCGGTGGAGGCCACGGCCTTGACGGAGCTGACGCCGTCGAGGGCGCCGATTTCCTCGGCGACGGCACCCTCGCAGTGGCCGCAGGTCATGCCGGTCACCTGGTAGACGGCGGTGACGGTGTTCGCCTCGGAGCTCATGGACTTCTCCTCTGTGGGGGAGTGGCTGACGGTACGCGAGGGGCGCCGGTTGGCGCAGCGCCTCCTGACCTTTTCAACTCTATACCCCTAGGGGGTATTCCCGGAAGCCGGGGGTGCGCCCGCTCTCGACAGGGGGCGTCGCGCGATGGCCGCGATACGCCCTGGGGGTGTCACGGCCGGTGGCGGTCAGTGCCGGGCGGGTGCCGCCTTGGTGCCGATGGCCGGGGCCAGGTACCCGTAAAGGCAGGCCTTCATCTCGGTGATGTATGCCGCCTGCTCCTCGCCCTCGTGGGAGAGGATCAGCTCCAGCCCGGCCTTGAACAACGCGAACGCCATGTTCGCGATGCGCGTGCGGCGCTCCGCGGGCAGCTCGGGGGCGTAGGTGCCGATCAGCTCCTCGACCCGGGTCTGCAGCGCGGTGTGGAGCGCGGCGTGCTCCTCGGCGACCGCGCCCGGGGTGTCGGAGGAGCAGATCAGGGTGAGGAAGACGGGGTTGGCGCGGTTGAACTCGATCAACGGGTCGAGGACCACGTCCAGCATCTCGCCGAGCGGCAGTGCGGCGTTCTCGTCGGTGAAGGCCACGCCGTGGGCGTCCCGCATCTGCCGGGTGAGGCGGTCGCCCAGCTCGACGGCGATGGCCTCCTTGTTCGGGAAGAACTGGTACAGCGTGCCGGGGGAGACCCCGGCCTCGCGGGCGATCGCGTTGGTGCTCGCGGAGGTGTAGCCGGTGCGGCAGAAGACGCTGGCGGCGGCGTCCAGCAGCTGCTGGATCCGGCGCTCGCCGCGTGCCTGCCTGCGGCGAGGGTTCGCGGGTCGGTCCACCTGGCTCTCGGTCACAATCCACAGCTTCCCATGTGCGATTGACAAACACGAGTGGCCGCTCGCATTCTTGAGAAATGCGAGCGGTCGCTCGTGTTTGCCGCTCCGTGGCAATCAGCGACCCATGCTGCCTGCCTGCCCGAGCGGGGGCCGGCCGCATGGGCACAGGTGAAGGGGACACCGCGTCATGACCGATGTCAATCGGCCGCCCGGCGAGCGGACCGGAGGATGGACCCGCCTGGTCACCGCCAGGCCGCGGCTGTCCCTGCTGGTCGCCCTGCTCTTCACGGCGCTCGCCGTCGTGGCCGGGAGCGGAGTCGCCGACCGGCTGTCCGGCGGCGGCTGGGAGGACCCGGCGTCCCAGTCCTCGTACGCCACCAAGGCGCTGGAGAAGCGCTTCCCCGCCTCCCAGCCCAACCTCATCCTGCTCGTCGACAGCGGCGGCAAGAAGGTGGACGACCCGGCGGTCGCCGCCGAGGCCCGGGCGCTCGCCAAGAAGCTCGCGGGCGAGAAGGCGGTCACCGGCGTCACCTCCTACTGGGACACCGGCGCGTCCGCCCTGCGCAGCAAGGACCGCGGTGAGGCGATCATCGCCGCGCGCATCACCGGCGACGAGACCGCCGCGGGCAAGGCGCTGGAGCGCATCGCCCCCGACTTCCGCGGACAGCACGGACCGGTCGAGGTCTCCGTCGGCGGACCGGTCGCGGTCAAGCAGGAGATGCAGACCACCATTCAGGAAGACCTGCTGCGCGCCGAGATGATGGCCCTGCCCGTCACCCTGGTGCTGCTCGTCATGGTCTTCGGCAGCGCGGTGGCCGCCCTGCTGCCGCTCGGCATCGGCGTCATCGCCATCCTGGGCACCGACGCCGTGCTGCGCGTGCTCACCGAGTTCACCGATGTCTCGGTCTTCGCGCAGAACCTGACCACCGCGCTCGGCCTCGGGCTCGCCATCGACTACGCCCTGTTCATCGTGCGGCGCTTCCGCGAAGAGCTGTCGGCGGGCGGGGAGACGCTTCCGGCCGTCGCCGCCACCCTGCGCACCGCCGGGCGGACCGTGCTCTTCTCGGCGCTGACCGTCGCCGTCTCGCTCGCCGCGATGATGGTCTTCCCGCAGTACTTCCTGCGCTCCTTCGCCTACGCGGGCATCGCCGTGGTGCTCATCGCCGCGGCCGCCGCCCTGGTCGTGCTGCCCGCCGCGCTCGTCCTGCTCGGCGACCGGGTCAACAAGTGGGACCTCACCCGGCTGCTGCGCCGCGGCCGCCCCGCCGGTCGAGCGGCCGGCGGGACCGCCGGCGGGGCCGCCGACGGGGCGGCCACCGGGGCCGCCGCCGACCGGGCCGAACCGGGCGCGGGCTGGGGGCGGTTCGCCCGGCTGGTCATGCGGCGCGCCCCGGTCTTCGCGCTGGCCACCGTCGCCGGGCTGGTGGCGCTGGGGCTGCCCTTCCTGCGGGTGGAGTTCGGCACCGCGGACGACCGCCAGCTGCCCTCCGGCGCCGAGTCCCACGTGGTCCAGCAGCACATCCGGGACGGCTTCGCGGGCGGACCCGGCGGCGGGGTGGAGATCCTCGCCGAGGGCAAGCCCGGTGCCGCCGCGCTCGCCGACTACAGCGCCAAGGTCTCCGCCCTCCCCGGAGTGCTGCGGGTGGACAGCCCGGCCGGGCACTTCGCGGACGGCCGCCAGGTGGGCAGGCCCGGCCCGGCCGAGGCGGCGCGCGCGGCGGGCGGCGCGGCGTATCTCAGCGTGCAGCCCAAGGGCGAGGGCGTGGAGCCCGCCACCCAGGACCTGGTGCGGGACATCCGGGCCCAGAGTCCCCCGTTCCGCGCCTCGGTGACCGGCACCGCCGCCGTCCTGGTGGACACCAAGGAGTCCCTGGGCGACCGCGTCCCCTGGGCGGGCGCGATCATCATCGCCGTCACCCTGCTGCTGGTCTTCCTGCTCACCGGAAGCGTGCTGATCCCGCTCCAGGCCGTGCTGCTCAACGCGCTCAGCCTCACCGCGATGTTCGGCGCCATGGTGTGGGTCTTCCAGGAGGGGCACCTGTCCGGGCCGCTGTCGTTCACCAGCTCCGGCGACATAGAGACCACCCTGCCGGTGCTGATGTTCTGCGTCGCCTTCGGTCTCTCCATGGACTACGGCGTCTTCCTGCTCTCCCGGATCAAGGAGGAGTACGAGCGCACGGGGGACCATGAGGCGGCGGTGGAGTTCGGACTGCGGCGCACCGGCGGGCTGATCACGGCGGCGGCGCTGATCCTGGCCGTGGTCATGGTGGCCATCGGCACCTCCCGGGTCACCAACACCAAGATGCTCGGCCTCGGTATCGCCCTGGCCGTGCTGATGGACGCGATGGTGGTGCGCAGTCTGCTGGTACCGGCGGTGATGAAGCTGACCGGCCGGGCCACCTGGTGGGCCCCGGGCCCGCTGCGGCGGCTGCACACCCGGTTCGGGCTGAGCGAAGGGGAGTCCGCACCCTCGTCCTGCGCTCCCTCCGGTGCCTCTCCGGGTGGCGGTGGCTCGGGCGGCACCTCCGAAGACCCCGGCGGGAAGGCGGACGGGGGCGCGGCCTCCGGGGACGAGAAGGGCCGCCGCCGGGACCGGGTGAGCGCCCGCTGACCCACCGCAGCGCCCGGCGCGATCCGCGAGGCACTCACTGGTCCTTGCCCTCGCGGCGGGCGCGGCGGTTGCCGGGTCTGCGGGCCACCCAGCCCCGGATGGTGTCCGCGTACCAATACGGCTTGCCGCCCTCCACCAGGTCGGGGGGCGGCATGTGACCGTGCTTGCGATAGGACCTTACGGTGTCGGTCTGCACACCGATATGTGCGGCGATCTCCTTGTAGGACCACAGCCTTCGATCGGTCATCACTCGCGCCCTTTCACTCGGCCTGTGTCCGGTGAACGACGCCGGGTGACGGGCGGCTAGGGGCTGTTGAACACCTGTGACGTAAGCCGCGCGGAGATGTGACGGCTGTGACCGACGGGTGACGCACGGTCCCCGTGGGCTCAGGGCTCCAGCTCGGACATCCGTTTGGTGATCTCGGCGAGCCGCACCGGGCGGTGCTCCAGCCGGGACAGCTCGCACGCCTCGGCCACCAGCAGCGCGGAGAGCGCCTGCCGGCCGGAGCACGGGTTGGGCGCCTCGCCCCGGGCCGCCGCGACGAAGGCGGCCAGCTCCGCCCGGTACGCGGCCTCGAACCGCTCCAGGAAGTTGGCCCAGGGCCGGGCGGGCCCGGGGGGACCGCCCGGTTCGGCCGAGGTGAAGGGCGTACGGTCGTCCAGGCCGACCACGAACTGGTCGCGGTCCCCGGACAGTTCCATCCGTACGTCGTAGCCGGCCCCGTTGTAGCGGGTGGCGGTCGCGGTGACCAGCGTGCCGTCGTCCAGGGTGAGCAGCGCCGCCGCCGTGTCGACGTCGCCCGCCTCGCGGAAGAAGGCCGCGCCGCCGTCCGAACCGGAGGCGAACACCTCCACCACCTCGCGGCCCGTCAGCCAGCGCACGGCGTCGAAGTCGTGCACCAGACAGTCCCGGATGAGCCCGCCCGAGTGGGGCAGGAACTCCGGCGGCGGGGGCGCGGCGTCGGAGGTGATCGCCCGCAGGGTGTGCACCCGGCCGAGCCGCCCGTCCCGCAGCGCCTCCCGCGCGGCCAGATATCCGGCGTCGAACCGGCGCTGGAACCCCATCTGGAGCATGGTCCCGGCCCGTTCGACCTCGCCCAGCGCGCGGACCGTGCCCGCGAGGTCCAGGGCGATGGGCTTCTCGCAGTACGTGGGCAGCCCGGCGCGCGCCGCCCGGGTGATCAGCTCGGCGTGGGTGACGGTCGGGGTGGCGATCACCAGGGCGTCGATGCCGCTCTCGAAGACCGCGTCCACCGACACGGCGGCCCGGGCGCCGACACGCTCGGCCACCTCGGCGGCCCGCCCGGCGTCGGCGTCACCGATCAGCAGGTCGTCGACCCCGTCCGTACCGGCCAGGGCGGCGGCGTGGAAGGTGCCGATGCGGCCCGCGCCGAGGAATCCGATGCGCATGAAGGTGTGTTCCCGTCTGTCGTGACGTCCGGTGTTACTTCCAGGTGGAGAGGTACTCGTCGATCTTCTTGCGCATGAAGAGGGACGATTCGCGGGCCCGGTCCTCCCAGGCGAAGACGCAGGAGGTCAGCGTGCCGTCGAAGTCGTTGTCGCGCAGCGCGCCGAACAGCGCGTCGAAGTCGACCTCGCCCTGCCCGATGTCCAGGTGCTGGTGGATACGGGCCGTCGAACCGGGCGGGTTGATGATGTAGCGCAGCCCCGAGGACGCGGTGTGATCGAAGGTGTCGGCCAGATGCACATGGGTGAGCAGACCGCCCGCGTGCTTGATCAGGCCGGGGGCGTCGTTGCCGTGGTGGAAGGTGTGCGGGGCGCAGTAGAGGTAGGAGACCAGGGGGTGGTTGATGCCCCGGATCATGTTGATCGCCTCGTACCCCTCCTCGATGAAGTCATCGGGGTGCGGCTCCAGCGTCAGCTTGATGGACTCGCGCTCGAAGACCGGCAGCAGCTCCTCGATCGACCGCCAGAACTGGCCCTCGCTGCGGCTGGGGTCCTCGGGGCGGCCGTTGAACTCCGAGATCATGCTGTCCACGCCCAGATCGGCGGTGATCTGGATGGCCCGCTTCCAGTAGCGGACGGCGGCCTGGCGCTCGTCCTCGTCCGGGCCGGACCAGCGGAACAGCGGCAGTACGGAGGAGATCTTCACCCCGGCGGCGTCCAGTGCCTTGCGGAACTGGCGCACCGTGCCGTCGTCCACCCGCGGGTGCTTGAAGAAGGGGATGAAGTCGTCCCGGGGCGACAGCTCGATGTACTCGAAGCCCAGCTCGGCCACGAGGGCCGGGAGTTCGAGCAGAGGCCCCTTGCGCAGCATGTGCGGGTCGAGTGCGATCTTCATGAGGGGGAGGAAACCTTTCGAACAGGCAGAACGTGAGGGTGTACGGAAGGCAGGGCGGGCCGGCCGTGGCGGCGGCCGGCCGGCCCGCCCGCCCGTAGCCGTCAGGCGTAGAAGGCGGGGCGCACGATCATGTCGACGGGCGTGCGCTCACCGGTGGTCTGCGCACGCACCCCCGCCTCGCACACGGCGGCCGCGGCGTAGCCGTCCCAGGCGCTCGGGCCCTCGACCTCGCCGCGCTTGGTGGCGTTGACCCAGGCCTGCACCTCGCGGTCGTACGCCTCCTCGAAGCGGGCCACGAAGTCGGGGGCGATCTCGCCGCCCCAGGTGCCGGGGCGGTTGACGAGCATGCCGTGGGCGTCGCCGACGCGGGCGGTGCCGCGCTCGCAGACCGCCTCGGCCTGGACCTGGTAGCCGAAGCCGCAGCTCGCGAAGATCTCGACGTTGACGATCGCGCCGCCGGTGGTCTCGAAGATCACCAGCTGGGGGTCGGCAAGCCCCTCGGGGGCGTGCGAGTTGGGGGTCGGCTTGAGCACGGTGACGTTGGCGATCTCCTGCTCCAGCAGCCAGCGCGACTGGTCCATCTCGTGCACCACGGAGTCGTTGATCAGCATCTCGGTGGTGAAGTACGAGTGCACCGAGGCGTTGCGGTGGCGGCAGTGCATCAGCAGCGGGCGGCCCAGCTCACCGGAGGCGAGCAGCGACTTGAGCTTCATGAACTCGGTGTCGTAGCGGCGCATGAAGCCGACCTGGACGCGGCGGTGGCCGAGCCGCTGCTCGGCCTCCAGCACCCGCAGCGCGGACTCCGAGTCCGGGGTCAGCGGCTTCTCGCACAGCACCGGCAGATCGTGCTCGAACGCGCTGAGCAGCGCGGCCTCGTGCGCGGGGCCGGGCGAGGCGATCAGTACCGCGTCCACGCCCGGCGCGGCCATGGCGGCGGCCGGGTCGGTGAACGCCTGGCAGCCCTCGGACAGGTCGGCGACGGCCTTGGCGCGCGCCTCGTCGATGTCGACCACGGCCGCCACCCGGGCGCCGCTGATCACGTCGTTGATGCGGCGGACGTGGTCGGCGCCCATCTTGCCGGTCCCGATGACGGCGATCCCGAGCGTGCCCTGCTGGCTCATAGGTGTCTCTTTTCTCTTTCTGCTCGTCCGGCGGATCGAAAGGGGATCGGAGGAGGCGGGAGGTCAGGCGCCGCAGGAGCGCAGGAAGCGGCGGGTGCGCTCGGCGATCGGGAAGGGCTGGTCGGGCGGGCAGGGGTACATGTCCTGCTCGACGATGGCGAACAGGTCCACGTCCAGCTTCTGGGCGGCCGCCAGGACCGGTTCCAGCTCCGGGACGCCCTTGGGCGGTTCGCACATCACGCCGCGCTTGACGGCCGGGCCGAACGGCACCCCGTTCTTGACCACGTCGGCCAGGATCTCCGGGTCGACCTGCTTGAGGTGGAGGTAGCCGATGCGCTCGCCGTAGGTCTCGATGAGCTTGACGCTGTCCCCGCCGCAGTAGGCGTAGTGGCCGGTGTCCAGGCAGAGGTTGACCAGGTCGGAGTCGGTGGCGTCGAGGAATCGGGCCACGTTCTCCTCGCCGTCGATGTGGGTGTCGGCGTGCGGGTGGACGACGATGTCGAGCCCGAAGCGCTCGCGCACCTCACGGCCCAGGCGCTCCATGCCGGTGGACAGGTGGCGCCACTGCTCGGCGGTCAGCTCGGGCGGCTCGATGATCTCGGCGGTCTTGTCGTCGCGCCAGAAGGAGGGGATGACCACGAGGTGCTTCGCGTTCATGGCCCGGGTCAGCTCCGCCACCTGGGAGACGTGCTCCCAGGTGGCGTCCCAGACCTCGGGGCCGCGATGCAGGGAGGTGAAGATCGTGCCCGCCGAGACCGTGAGGTTCCGGCGGGTGATCTCCTCGGTGAGCCGGGCGGGGTCGGTCGGCAGATAGCCGTACGGGCCCAGCTCGATCCACTCGTAGCCGGCCTCCGCGACCTCGTCGAGGAAGCGCTGCCAGGGGACCTGCTGCGAGTCATCGGGGAACCACACCCCCCATGAGTCGGGGGCCGAGCCGACCCGGATGCGGTCCAGGGCGGGTACGGGGGAGGCGGCGGCAGTCATGGAAGAGGGTCTCCTCTCGCCGGCCCTGGGGACCGGGGAAGGGGGCAGTGCGGGTCGCTTGCTCTGGGTGGTGTCCGGGGCCCGCGTTTCATGCTGGTTTGGGCAGCTTTACGGGCCGGGCCGGTGGCCGTCAAGAGTTCGTCAGGACATTCGGACGTAATGTCAGGAGGAATGTCCGGTGGATGGTCAGGGCGAGGGGGTCTCGACGGCCTCGGGAAGCTCCTCCACATCGACCCCGCGCACCTGTGCCAGCTCGTGCTTGAGAGCGGCCAGCTCCGTGCCGCCGGCCATGTGGTTGGTCAGTTCCTCCAGGCTGACGTCGTCCCGGGTGGCGTTCAGCTCCAGGGCGCCGAGTCTCAGCACCGAGAAGTGGTCGCCGACCATGTACGCATGGTGCGGGTTGTGGGTGATGAAGATGACGCCCAGCCCTCGCTCACGGGCCGCCGCGATGTACTTCAGGACGACGCCGGACTGCTTGACGCCCAGCGCCGCGGTGGGCTCGTCCAGGATCAGCACCCTGGCGCCGAAGTACACCGCCCGCGCGATGGCCACGGACTGCCGCTGGCCTCCGGAGAGGGTGCCGATGGGCTGTTCGAGGTTGTCCAGGTGGATGCCCATGGCGGACAGCTCCGCATGGGTGGTCTCCTTCATCCGCTCGATGTCGAGCCGGCGGATGGGCCAGGGGCCGCGGGTCAGCTCGGAGCCGAGGAAGAAGTTCCGCCACACCGGCATCAGCGGCACCGTGGCCAGGTCCTGGTAGACGGTGGCGATGCCGAGGTCCAGGGCCTCGCGCGGGTTGTGCAGCCGCACCGGCTTGCCGTCGACGATGTACTCGCCCTCGTCATGCTGGTGCAGCCCGGAGATGATCTTGATGAGGGTGGACTTCCCGGCGCCGTTGTCGCCGAGTACGCAGGTCACCCGGCCCGGCCGGACGTCGAGGTCGATGCCCTCCAGGGCCCGGATGTTGCCGTAGAGCTTGCCGACGCCCTTGAGCTGGACGACCGGCTCCATCCCGTCCTCGGCGGCGGGGGTGGGCTTCGTGAGGTCGTTGGCGGACATTCCCATCACCTCCTGGCGGCCTGACGGCGCACCCACAGATTCACCAGCGTCGCGAGCAGCAGCATCACGCCGACGAAGAACTTGAACCAGTCCGGGTTCCAGTTGGCGTAGACGATGCCCTGGTTGACCATGCCGAAGATGAACGCGCCGAGGAGCGCGCCGATCGCGGAGCCGTAGCCGCCGGTGAGCAGACAGCCGCCGATCACCGCGGCGATGATGTAGTAGAACTCGTTGCCGACGCCCTCACCGGCCTGCACGGTGTTGTACTCGAAGAGCAGGTGCATGCCGACGAACCAGGCGGCGAGGCCCACCGTCATGAAGAGCGCGATCTTGGTGAGGTTCACCGGTACGCCGACCGCCCGGGCGCTCTCCTTGGAGCCGCCGGCCGCGAAGATCCAGTTGCCGAACTTGGTGCGCAGCAGGACCCAGGTGGCGAGGGCGGCGAAGCCCAGCCAGTAGAACACGGTGATGTTCACATCGACGCCGAGGACCGGGACGTCGGAGGCGAAGACCGCTTTGGCCGAGTCGAAGCCGTCCATGTCGTTGATGGTGTTGGTGGCGACGTTGTCGGTCAGCAGCTTGGTGATGGCCAGGTTCAGGCCCTGGAGCATCAGGAAGCTGGCGAGCGAGACCAGGAAGCTGGGCAGCCCGGTCTTGATCAGCAGCAGGCCGTTGATCAGGCCCACCGAGAGCGAAAGGACCAGGGCGACCCCGACGCCGACCCAGACGTTGGCGGTGAGCTGGAAGCTGAGCAGGCTCGCGGTCAGCGCCGAGGAGGTGACGGCGACACCGGCCGACAGGTCGAACTCGCCGCCGATCATCAGCAGGGAGACGGCGAGCGCCATGATGCCCAGGGTCGAGCCCTGGTAGAGCACGGTGGCGAACGAGTCCGCCTGGCGGAAGGTCGGGGCGACGGCGAAGAAGAAGACGTAGACGCCGACGGCGGCGACCAGTGCGCCGATCTCCGGCCGGGCGAGGGCCCGGCGGGCCAGCGAGCGTTCGGTGGTGCGGCTCTTGGGGCTCGCCGCCGGGGTGGCCGGTGGCATGGCGGCGGTGGGCGGGGCGGCTTGGGTCATGGCCGGATCACCGTGTGCCCTTCGCGGCGAACTTGGCGATCTTCTCCACGTTGTCCTTGGTGACGAACGCGGGGCCGGTCAGCACTGGCTTCTCGCCGCCGCCGCTGAAGTTGCCGTTGTTCTTGTAGAGCCACAGGGAGTCGACGGACAGATAGCCCTGGAGATAGGGCTGCTGGTCCACCGCGAGCTGCACGTCCCCGCTCTTGACGGCGGCGATGAGGTCCTTGTTGAGGTCGAAGGTGGCGACCTTGGCCTTGCCGCCCGCCTCCTTGGCGGACTGCACGGCGGTCAGTGCGAACGGCGCGCCGAGCGTGACCACGTAGTCGATGCTCGAATCCTGCTTGAGCTTGGCGGAGATCGTGGACTTGACCGACGGCATGTCGGTGCCGTTGACGTAGAGGGTCTCCGTCTTGCCCTTGAAGGTCTTCTTCACGCCCGCGCAGCGGGCCTCCAGGGCGACATGGCCCTGCTCCTGGATGACGCAGATGTTGTGCTTGGCGCCCAGCTGGTTGAGGCGCTTGCCGAAGGCCTGTCCGGCGAGGTTCTCGTCCTGGCCGAAGTATTCGAGCAGCCCCTGGGACTTCCAGTCCTCCAGGCCGGAGTTGAAGCCGACGACGGGGATCCCGGCCTTCTCGGCCTTGGCGATCGCGCCCTTCATCGCGGCGGGCTTGGCGAGGGTGACGGCGATGCCGTCAACCTTCTGGTTGATCGCGTTCCGGATGAGGTTGGCCTGGTCGCCGCCGTTGGGATTGCTGGAGTAGACCAGATCGACGTTGTCCTTGGCCGCGGCCGCCTTGGCGCCCTTGCGGACCGTGTCCCAGAAGGTGTCCCCGGGGGCGGCATGGGTGATCATCGCGATCTTCATCCGGGGGGTGTTGGCCTTGCCTGCGGAGATGTCGTCCGCGGCGTCCTGGGCCTTCTTCCCCCCTTGGCTACTGCAGCCCGTTGCGAGGAGAACCGTTACGGCGGCGATGGTGGCGAGTCGCGCTCTGTGGCGTCGGCGGTCGAATCTGAGGTCCATCTCTTCCAGCACCTCTCAAGCCAGGTCCGGTGTTAACACGGCCGTTGCATGAGGGGGAGCCAACTCCTCGCGCCCACTGCCTGTCAAGGGTTTGTCATGACAACATTTCATCTGGACGTAACGAGGCGATAACGCGCCCCGCGGTGGCTCTCGTGGTTACGTCCGAATGTAATGACAAATCCTTGACAGGGGGCCGTGAGCACGTCTAGACCTGAAGGGGCCGGGCGGGACCCGGTGTTCGTCCACGACAACCCTGAGCTGCGTACTTTGCCGAAGGGGCACGCATGAGTGAGCCGTACGACCTGATCACGATGGGCCGCATCGGAGTGGACCTCTACCCGCTCCAGACCGGAGTGCCGCTGCCGCAGGTCGAGTCATTCGGAAAGTTCCTGGGCGGCTCGGCGACCAACGTCGCGGTGGCCGCCGCCCGCTTCGGCCACCGCTCCGCGGTGATCAGCCGTACCGGCGCGGACCCGTTCGGCGAGTACATCCACCAGGAGCTCCAGGGGTTCGGCGTGGACGACCGCTTCGTCACGCCGGTCGAGGACTACCCGACCCCGATCACCTTCTGCGAGATCTTCCCGCCCGACGACTTCCCGCTCTACTTCTACCGCCGCCCCAAGGCCCCCGACCTGGAGATTTACCCCGACGAGCTGGACCTCGACGCGGTCCGCGCCGCCCGGATCTTCTGGATGACCGGCACCGGCCTCAGTGAGGAGCCCAGCCGCGGCAGCACCCTCACCGCCCTCGCCCACCGCGCCAAGAGCGGCATCACCGTCTTCGACCTCGACTGGCGCCCCATGTTCTGGAAGGACCCCGAGACGGCGCGCCCCTTCTACGCCGAGGCCCTGCGCCACGCCACCGTCGCCGTCGGCAACGTGGACGAGTGCGAGATCGCCACGGGTGTACGGGAACCGAAGGCATGCGCCCAGGCCCTGCTGGACGCGGGCGTGGAGCTGGCCGTCGTCAAACAGGGCCCCAAGGGGGTCCTCGCCGTGCACCGCGACGGCACCGCCACCGAGGTCCCGCCCGTCCCGGTCGACGTCGTCAACGGACTCGGCGCGGGCGACGCGTTCGGCGGCGCCCTGTGCCACGGGCTGCTGGCGGGCTGGGACCCGGAGCGGATCATGCGGTACGCCAACGCCGCGGGCGCGATCGTCGCGTCCCGCCTCGCCTGCTCCTCCGCGATGCCCACCCAGGCCGAGGTCGAGGCCCTGCTCAGCCACGAGTGACGCGGGCGCCCGCGTCGCCACCGAGCCTCACATGAAGAGAGGACCCCTGCTTTGAGCATCAGCATCTCCGACCTCGTGACGGTACGGAGCCGGCATCCCGAGGCCATCGCCGAGGCTGCCGCCCGCCGGGTCCGCCGCCCGCTCATCGGCGACAGCGGCCGACTGATGATCGTGGCCGCCGACCACCCGGCGCGCGGCGCCCTCGCCGTCGGCGGGCACAAGCTGGCCATGGCCAACCGGGCCGATCTGCTGGAGCGGCTGTGCGTGGCGCTGTCCCGCCCGGGCGTCGACGGGGTGCTGGCCACCGCCGACATCCTGGAGGACCTGCTGCTGCTCGGGGCCCTCGACGGCAAGGTCGTCATGGGCTCGATGAACCGCGGCGGGCTGGCCGGTGCCTCGTTCGAGCTGGACGACCGCTTCACCGGCCACCGCCCGCAGGACATCGCCCGGCTCGGCTTCGACGCCGGGAAGCTGCTGCTGCGGGTCGACTACGACGACGCCGGGTCGCTCAACACCATGCTCACCACGGCCCGCGCCATCGACGACATGGCCGAGCGGCGGCTGCCGGTGTTCGTCGAGCCGTTCATCTCCCGCCGGATAGACGGCAGGGTCTCCAACGATCTGAGCGCCGAGGCCGTCACCAAGTCCATCGCGATCGCCTCCGGGCTCGCCGGGACCTCCGCGTACACGTGGCTGAAGGTGCCGGTCACCGAGGACCCGGACGAGATGGCCGCCGTCATGGAGACGAGCACCCTGCCGGCGGTGCTGCTCGGCGGTGAGGTGGGGAAGGACCAGGAGGGGGCGTACGAGAAGTGGCGCAAGGCGCTGCGGCTGCCCACCGTCCAGGGCCTGGTCGTCGGCCGCTCGCTGCTCTACCCGGCGGAGGGCAGCGTGGAGACCGCCGTGGACACCGCCGTCGGCCTGCTGTGAAGCCGGCCCGCTGGGAAAGTCGGCCCGCTGTGAATCGGCCCCGGAACCGGAGGAAACACTGACGCCATGACCACCAACGAATCGTCCCTCGGCTTCCATGTGCAGGCCGGTAAGGGTGCCGACGGTCCGTACGTCCTGGACATCGATCCCGGGCGGGCCGGCTGGGGCTACTCCAGCCTGCGCGTGCTCGACCTGCCGCCCGGCGGCTCGCACCAGCTGGTCACCGGCGGCAGCGAGTGGATCGTGCTGCCGCTCAGCGGCGGCTGCACGGTGATCACCGAGGGCGAGACCTTCGAACTGCACGGCCGGGAGAGCGTGTTCAGCGGGGTGAGCGACTTCGCGTACGTCCCGCGCGACGCGCACGCCACGATCGCCAGCGGCGCCGGGGGCCGCTTCGCGCTCACCGGCGCCCGCTGCGAGCGCCGGCTGCCCGCCCGCTACGGGCCCGCCTCCGCCGTCCCCGTCGAGCTGCGCGGCACCGGCAACTGCTCGCGCCAGGTCAACAACTTCGGCGCCGCCGGGGTCTTCGAGTGCGACAAGCTCATCGCCGTCGAGGTGCTCACCCCCGGCGGCAACTGGTCCTCGTACCCGCCGCACAAGCACGACGAGTGCCGCCCCGGCGAGGAGAGCGAGCTGGAGGAGATCTACTACTTCGAGATCGCCGAGGCCCACGGCAACGAGGGCGTCGGCTATCAGCGGGTCTCGCCCTCCGGCCACGGCCGCGGCACCGATGTGCTGGCCGAGGTCCGCTCCGGCGACGCGGTCCTCATCCCGGACGGCTGGCACGGGCCGTCCATCGCCGCGCCCGGCCACGACATGTACTACCTCAACGTCATGGCGGGCCCCGGGGAGGAGCGCGCCTGGCTGATCTGCGACCACCCCGACCACGGCTGGATCCGCTCCACCTGGCCCGACCAGCCCGTCGACCCCCGCCTTCCGCTGTACGAAGCCCCTGAAGCTCCCGCAGGAGACGCCCGATGACCACCCGCCGCCTCACCGTCGCCCAGGCCCTGGTGGAGTTCCTGGCGCACCAGTACACCGAGCGGGACGGGCAGCGGCACCGCCTGATCAACGCCACCTGGGGCATCTTCGGCCACGGCAATGTGGCCGGGATCGGCCAGGCGCTGCTGGAGGCCGGGCAGGACACCATGCCCTACCTGCAGGGCCGTAACGAGCAGGCGATGGTGCACGCCGCGGTCGGCTACGCCCGGCAGTCCAACCGGCTCGCCGCCCAGGCCGTCACCACCTCCATCGGCCCCGGCGCCACCAACCTGGTCACCGGCGCCGCGCTGGCCACCGTCAACCGGCTGCCGGTGCTGCTGCTGCCCGGCGACATCTTCACCACCCGGCCCGCAGACCCCGTGCTCCAGCAGCTGGAGGTGGCGTACGCGGGCGATGTGTCCGTCAACGACGCGCTGCGCCCGGTCTCCCGCTACTTCGACCGCGTCGTACGTCCCGAGGCGCTGATCCCGGCCGCGCTCGCCGCGATGCGGGTGCTCAGCGACCCGGCCGAGACCGGCGCGGTCACCCTGGCCATGCCGCAGGACGTGCAGGCGGAGGCGTTCGACTGGCCGGAGGAGTTCTTCGCCGACCGGGTGTGGCGGGTGCGCCGCCCCGTCCCGGAGGCGGCCGAGACCGAGGCCGCCGCGCGGGCGATCCGCGCGGCCCGGCGGCCGCTGGTCGTCGCGGGCGGCGGCGTCCACCACAGCGAGGCCGAGGGCGCCCTGCGGGCGTTCGCCGACGCCACCGGCATCCCGGTCGCCTCCACCCAGGCGGGCAAGGGCTCGCTGCGCTACGACCACCCCGCCGACATCGGCGGCATCGGGCACACCGGCACCGCCGTCGCCGACGACGTGGCCCGCACCGCCGACCTGATCATCGGGGTCGGCACCCGCTACAGCGACTTCACCACCGCCTCCGCGACCCTCTTCGCCAACCCGGACGTCCGGTTCCTCAACCTCAACATCACCGGCTTCGACGCCCACAAGCTGAGCGCCACCACGCTGGTCGCCGACGCCCGCGCCGGTCTCGAGGCGCTGACCACCGAGCTGGCCGGTCACCGGGTCGACGAGACGTACGAGGCCGAGTACCGGACGGCCAAGGTCCGGTGGGAGCGCCGGGTGGACGCCGCGTACGCCGCCGAGGACGCCTCCGTACGCCCCTCCCAGACCCAGGTGCTGGGCGCGCTGGACACGGTGGTCGGCGACGACGACGTGGTGATCAACGCGGCGGGCTCGCTCCCCGGCGACCTGCACAAGCTGTGGCGGGCCCGCTCGCCCCGCCAGTACCACCTGGAGTACGGCTACTCCTGCATGGGCTACGAGATCCCGGGCGCCATCGGCGTACGGCTCGCGGCCCCCGACACCCCGGTATGGGCGCTGGTCGGGGACGGTACGTACCTGATGATGCCGACCGAGATCGTCACCGCGGTCCAGGAGGGCATCAACATCAACGTCGTCCTCCTCCAGAACCACGGCTACGCCTCGATCGGCGGCCTGTCGGAGACGACCGGCGCCGAGCGGTTCGGCACCGCCTACCGCTTCCGCTCCGCCGACGGCACGTACACCGGCGATCCGCTCCCCGTGGACCTGGCCGCCAATGCCGCCTCGCTCGGCATGGACGTGCTGCGCGCCGAGACCGTGGCCGAGCTGCGGGAGGCCCTTGCGGCGGCCCGCGCCTCGGACCGTCCCACATGTGTCTATGTGGAGACCGAAACGGGCGACACAGTGTCGGGCGCACCCGACGCACAGGCGTGGTGGGATGTGCCCGTAGCCGAGACCGCGACCCGCCCGGCCGCCGTGAAGGCCCGCGAGGAATACGACCGGCACGCCGCCGGCCGCCGCCGCCACCTCTGACGTTTTTCGAGAGAAAGGCTTCGCACCCATGAAGACCGTCAACCACTGGATCGGCGGGAAGTCCGTCGAGGGCACGTCCGGCAATCACGGCCCGGTGTTCAACCCCGCCACCGGCGCCCAGGACACCCGGGTCGCCCTCGCCTCGGTCGAGGAGGTCGACGCGGCCGTCGCCGCCGCGAAGGAGGCGTTCCGGTCCTGGGGCACCATTTCGCTGTCCAAGCGCACCGCGATCCTCTACAAGTACCGCGAGCTGCTGGACGCCCACCGCGACGAGATCGCCGAGCTGATCACCGCCGAGCACGGGAAGGTGCACTCGGACGCGCTCGGCGAGGTGGCCCGCGGGCTGGAGATCGTCGAGCTGGCCTGCGGCATCGCCGAGAAGCTCAAGGGCGAGCTGTCCACCCAGGTCTCCACCGGGGTCGACGTCTCCTCGATCCGCCAGCCGCTGGGCGTCGTCGCGGGCATCACGCCGTTCAACTTCCCGGCCATGGTGCCGATGTGGATGTTCCCGGTGGCCGTCGCCTGCGGCAACACCTTCGTCCTCAAGCCCAGCGAGAAGGACCCGTCGGCCTCCCACCGGCTGGTCGAGCTGGCGGCCGAGGCAGGGCTGCCGGACGGTGTGCTCAACGTCGTCAACGGCGACAAGGTGGCCGTGGACCGGCTGCTGGAGCACCCGGACGTCGCCGCGGTCAGCTTCGTCGGCTCCACCCCGATCGCCAAGTACATCCAGTCCAAGGCCGTCGAGCACGGCAAGCGGGTGCAGGCGCTCGGCGGCGCCAAGAACCACATGCTGGTGCTGCCCGACGCCGACCTGGACTTCGCCGCGGACAACGCGATCAACGCGGCCTACGGGTCGGCCGGTGAGCGCTGCATGGCGGTCTCCGTCGTCGTCGCCGTCGGCGACATCGGCGACGACCTGGTGAAGAAGATCGCCGACCGCGCGGCCAGGCTCCGGATCGGCCCAGGCAACGACCCGTCCTCCGAGATGGGCCCGCTGATCACCAAGGAGCACCGGGACAAGGTCGCCGGTTACGTCCACGGGGCCGCCGCCCAGGGCGCCGAGGTCGTCGTGGACGGCACCGGCTACACGGTCGATGGCCACGAGAACGGCTTCTTCATCGGCGTCTCGCTGCTGGACAAGGTCCCCACCACCGCCGACGCCTACCGCGACGAGATCTTCGGCCCGGTGCTGTGCGTGGTCCGCGCCGAGACGTACGACGAGGCCATCGAGCTGATCAACTCCTCGAAGTGGGGCAACGGCACCGCGATCTTCACCCGCGACGGCGGCGCCGCCCGCCGCTTCCAGCTGGAGGTGGAGGCGGGCATGGTCGGCGTCAACGTGCCGATCCCGGTGCCGGTGGGCTACCACTCCTTCGGCGGCTGGAAGGACTCGCTCTTCGGTGACCAGCACATCTACGGCAACGACGGCGTGCAGTTCTACACCCGCGGCAAGGTC
Source organism: Streptomyces sp. NPDC007983 (assembly GCF_042958345.1). Lineage (NCBI taxonomy): Bacteria > Bacillati > Actinomycetota > Actinomycetes > Kitasatosporales > Streptomycetaceae > Streptomyces > Streptomyces sp. NPDC007983. The sequence continues at coordinate 116,166 of NZ_JBIBJI010000010.1, read as the reverse complement.
GTCACCACCCGCTGGCCGGAGCCGTCGGAAGAGGTCGGCATCAACCTGGGGTTCCCCAAGAACCACTGATCGCCTGACGGTCGCTTCCCCCGCCGGTCCCGGACCGGCGGGGGATTCGCCATGCCGGATTCTCCTCGCCACAGTGCAACCATCCACCACTCTTGTAGGTCTTCTTGAGTGTTCGCCCGAACCATGGGCACACGACCACATTCAGGGGGATCTCCTATGCTTCGTACCCTTCGTCGCTCCGCGGCGGTCGCCGGTAGCTGCGCGGCCGCGCTCGGCCTCGGGCTCGTGCTGGCCGCGGGCTCGCCCGCGGCCGCCGCGTCCCACGGTGTGAAGACCGATCCGAACGGCCGCTTCACCGCCGAGGAGATCCACCACTTCCTGGAGGGCTTCTACGGCAACCACGGGCCCCGCCCCTGGGAGCGCGAGCACCTGGTCTCCGACTACCTCAAGGAGCGGATCGCCCAGACCCCCGACTACGACCTGCTGCTGTGCGCCCAGAACGAGCCGCGGGACATCGAGGTCGGCGAGGTGACCACGGCCCAGTCCGCACGGGTCGGCTGGGCGACGATCACCACGTACTGGGGCCAGGGCTCGCCCAGCTCCTTCACCGCGTACGTCGACCTCGACGCGTCCCGGCCGATCGAGCTGCTGAACGTGGACTGCGCAACACCTGAGGGCTGACGAGGGCCGAAAGGGCGGGTAAGCGAGGAATCGGCCAAAGACGGCCGGTTCCTCGCTTGCAGATCAAGGTCGTAGTCTCGCCGTATGAGCTGGTCACACGCGCTGAAGCAGACGGCCCAGACGGGTTTGACGATCGAGCGCATCCGGCTGGAGCCGCTGGTCGCCGCCCGCGGGGCCTGCGGGGTGGCCATCGTCATCGGACTGACCCTCTGGTTCGGCTCGCCCACCCTCGCGGTGTCGTCGGCGTTCGGCGCGTTCTCCGCCGGAATCGCCACCTTCCAGAAGAGCTGGCGGCCCCGCCCCGAGCTGGCGCTGGCCGCGGCGTCCCTGCTCGCGGTCTCCACCTTCCTCGGCTATCTGGCCGCCGCCCACACCGCCACCTTCGTCGTGATGCTCGCCGTGTGGACGCTGCTGACCGGCATGTCGTGGGCGGTCGGCCCGGTCTCCGGACTGGTCTCGACCCAGATGGTCGCCGTGATGCTGGTCACCGTCACGCTCCCCACCTCGGTGCTCGGCGCCCTGGAGCACGCCGCGCTGATCGGCCTCGGCGGGGTCGTCCAGGCCGTGCTGATCGTGCTCTTCCCGGTGCGGCCCTGGGGTGTGCAGCGCGACGCCCTCGCGGACGCGCTCGCCGCCGTCGCCGACTACGCCCGGCGGCTGCGCCACGACCCGCAGGCACCGTTCGACCCGCAGCCGCTGATGGACGCCCGCAGCGCCGCCGCCGTCACGGCGCGCGCGGCGAAGCGGCGCCCGCGCCAGCTGCGCGGCTACCGGCTGCTGGCCGAGCGGATCCGGCCGGTGCTCGCCTCGATGGCCGACCCGGTGGTCGGCGCCCCGATGCTGGGGCCCGAGCGCGACCGGGTGCGTGAGCTGCTGGCCGCCACCGCCACCGTGCTGGACGCGGTGGCCCACGCCATCCGCCGCAGCAAGCCGGTCCGGCTGCCGCCCGGGGCGATGGCGGTGCTGGAGGTGCCGGAGAGCGGCCCGATGCTCAACGGGGCGGCCCGCCGCGCCGCGCTGCGGCTGATGGCCCTGGTGAACGATGTCGTGGAGTCCTCGGACGAGCGGGTGGAGGCGGTGACCGCCGAGGGCACCAAGGACCGCCGTCATCTGCCCCGCCCCACCGTCCCCGGCCTGGTGCCGGTGGCGCTGCGCGCCCTGCGCCGCGAGGCCCGCTGGGACTCGCGGATCCTGCGGCACGCGGTGCGCCTGAGCGTGGTGGCGGTCTGCGGCTATCTGCTGGGCGCCGTGCTGCCGTTCGGCCACGGCTACTGGGCGCCGCTGACCTCGGTGATGGTGCTGCGCCCGGACTTCGGCCAGACCTTCTCGCGCGGCGTCGCCCGGTTCTGCGGCACCCTGGCCGGGGTGCTGATCGGCGGGGTGGTGGTGTCGCTGGCCCATCCCGGTCCGTACGTCAGCGCGGCGCTGGCCGTGGTGTGCGCGGCCTTCATGTATCTGCTGCTGCGCACCGGCTTCATCGTGGCCTCCGCGTGTGTGAGCGCCTACGTCGTCTTCCTGCTCGGCATCGCGGGCGCGGCGGTCGGCCAGACCGTCCAGGCGCGGGTGGCGCTGACGCTGCTGGGCGGGCTGGTGGCGATGGCCGCGTACGTGCTCTTCCCCGCCTGGGAGACCCCGTTGCTGCGCGATCGGCTGGCCGACTGGCTGGACAGGAACGGCCAGTACGCCATCGCTGTCTTCGACGCCCACGCCCGCCCCGCCGAGCGCCGCCCCCGTCAGGTGCGGGAGGCGCTGCTGGACGCGCGGGCCGCGCGGACCGACTACGAGCAGCTGGAGGCCCGGGCCCGCCGGGAACCGGTGCGCCACCGCGGTCTCGGCCGCCGGGCGGCGCAGGCGGCGCAGACCGCGCTGTCCACCACGGGCCGGGTCACCATGCTGCTGGAGGCGCATCTGCCGGACCGTGACGCGGCCCCGTCGAAGGAGGCCGAGGAGTTCGCGGCGGCGCTGCGGACGGCGGTCCCGAAGGCCGTGGAGGCGATACGGGAGCGGCGGCCGCTGGACTGGACCGCCGTACAGGAGTCGCTGGAGCACTGGCAGGAGCGCGCCGGGGAGCGGCAGGGGGTGGCGGTGCGCAGCGCCGACCTGTTGGTGGAGGCTCTGGACGACCTGGCGCAGGCGCTCGCGGGGGGCGCGCGGCAGCAGCACGCGCTCCAAAACCCCACTCGTGGGGGTGACTCCGCGCATTAGGGGTGCCCCCTACATCAATTGTCGTGTTAGAACATTTAGGGGCAGCCTGTTCCGACTCGTCTTCCGAAGCGTGCGGGTGTGTTGAGCGGCTGTTCGCGACGGCGAACCTGATGAGGGAAAGACTTTTCACGTACATGGGTGCTCAGCGAGAAGACAGCGTCTGGATACGACGGTTCCATCCGGCACCCGACAGCCGTGTGCGGCTGGTCTGTCTGCCGCACGCCGGGGGTTCGGCGTCGTTCTTCTTCCCGGTGTCCCAGGCGCTTTCGCCGGACATCGACGTCCTCTCGCTGCAGTATCCGGGGCGTCAGGACCGGCGTCTTGACCCGCGGATCGAAAACATCGGCGAGTACGCGGACGCCATCGCCGCGGAGTTGAAGCCCTGGATCGATCTGCCGATCGCCTTCTTCGGCCACAGCATGGGCGCCGTGCTCGCGTTCGAGGTGACGCGCCGACTGGAGGCGGCGGACCCGGAGTTCTCCCCGGTCGCCCTCTTCGCGTCGGGCCGCCGGGCGCCGTCCCGTTACCGGGACGAGAATGTGCACCGCCGTGACGACGACGGCATCGTGCGCGAAATGAAGGTGCTGAGCGGCACCGACGCGCGGGTCCTCGGAGACGAGGAGATCCTGCGCATGGTGATGCCCGCGATTCGCGGTGACTACAAGGCGATCGAGACCTACCGCTCCGAGCCGGGCGCCGCCGTCCGCGCGCCGATCACGGTGCTGACCGGCGACAGCGACCCCAGGACCAGCCTGGAGGAGGCGGAGGCGTGGCGGGCGCACACCACCGGCGCGTTCGACATCCGGGTGTTCCCCGGCGGTCACTTCTTCTTGGCCAACCATCAAGCGGAGATTACGAGTCTGGTGTCCGAGGCGCTTTCGGTATCGAGGTCCTGACCCGGTCCTCGTCCGGGGGACGATTCGTCAGCACGATCGAAACGGAACGAAACGCCAAACGTCACCTTCCATGCCCTCGGCGCCATCGGCCGAGGGCGTGAGGTGATGCGTCATCGGGGGATGAATTCTGTGCCCGCAAACCTTTTCGAATGGGAGAGCCGCCTCTCCGTCCTGCGTGAAATGCTGCACGGCGCGACGCAGGGCAGAGGCCGGCTGGCGCTCGTCAGCGGCGCGGTGGCCAGCGGTAAGACCCGGCTGCTGGACAGCTTTGCCGAACACGCAATCGAGAGCGGTGCGTTGCTCCTCGAAGTGACCGGTTCGCGGGCCGAACGCGACCTGCCCTTCGGCATTCTCCGAAAGATCTTCGATAACGCCGCCATGCCCCCGGAAGTCCGCTCCGAGGCGGTCACCCTCCTTTCCGGCATCGGGCCGGAGAGTACCGCCGCGGCACGCATGCACGTGATGTCCCAGATTTCCTCGGTGCTGCTGCGGCTGGTCGACGAACGCACCCTCGTGATCGCCGTCGACGATGTGCACTGCGGCGACGACCATTCCCTGCAATTCCTGCTCCACCTCGCCCGCCGGGTCCGCCAGGCGAGGGTGCTCATCGTCCTCACCGAATCCCCCCGGCTGCGCCAGCGGCAGCTCACCTTCCACGCCGAACTGCTCCGCCAGCCCAACTGCGTGCGCATGCGACTGCACATGCTCACCGAGGCGGGCGTCGCCGAGGCGCTGTCGAACACCCTGTCCGCCACCGTCGCCGCCCGGCTCGCCCCCGAATGCCACCGCCTCTCCGGCGGCAACCCGCTGCTGCTGCGCGCCCTGCTGGACGACTGGCGGGCCGGTGGCGACCACGGCGAGGCGCTGCAACGCCCCACGCCCGGCGAGGCGTTCGCCCAGGCCGTCATCGACTGTCTGTATCGCGGCGAGCCCGATGTGGCGACGATCGCCCGCGGTGTCGCCGTCCTCGGCGACGCCCGGTCCCCCCGGCTGCTGAGCGGCCTGCTCGACCTGAGCGTCGGCACCGTCGAACAGGGCGTCCAGGACCTCCACGAGTGCGCCGTCCTGGAGCACGGCCGGTTCCGCGACGAGGTGGCCCGTACCGCCGTGCTCGACGCGGCCCCCGCCGCCGTCCGCCACGACCTGCACACCCGGGCCGCCCGGCTGCTGCACGCCGACGGCGCCTCCGCGCTCGACGTCGCCCGCCATCTGGTCCGCGCCCGCCAGGACGGCGAGCCCTGGACCGTGCCGGTGCTGCGCGAGGCCGCCGAATACGCGCTGGTGCAGAAGGAACTCGACGTCGCGCTCCGCTGCCTCGAACACGCCCACCACGCGTGCGAGCCGGGACCCACGCGCACCGCCCTCAAGGCGCGGCTCGTCAGCGTCGCCTGGCGGGTCGGCCCGGCCGTCGCGGAAGGGTATCTGCCGTCGCTCACCGAGGAGGCCGAGAAGGGCTGGCTCGCCCCGCGCGACATCGCCCCCATCACCTCGTACCTCGCCTGGTCGGGGCGGCTGGACGCGGCCGCCGACGCCGTCACCGTGCTGAGCCGCACGGCGGGCCCCGGCGCCGGCGACGGCGGCGACCCCGCGATGTGCGCCGCCCTCTCGGCCTCCGTCCAGTGGCTGACGATGCTCAGCCCGCCGCTGCGCGACCGCCTCCCCACCCTCGGCGCGGGCACCACGAAGACCACCGGCTCGCCCCACGACGTGGCCGACCTCGCCCATGCGCACGCCGCCGCCACCCTGACCGCCGCCTTCACCGAGGGCCGGGCCGACCAGGCGGTCATCGAGGCCGAGCGCGTCCTGCAGCGCTACCACCTCGGCGACAACACCCTCCAGCCGCTGGTCATCGCCCTGTACGCGCTCGTCGTCGTGGACCGCCTGGACCTCGCCCTGTCCTGGTGCGAGCGGCTGCTCGGCGAGTGCTCCTCCCGCAGCGTCCCCGCCTGGCAGGCGATGCTGTCCGCCGTACGGGCCGACATCGCGCTGCGCCAGGGCGATCTGCAGGTGGCCGCGCACCAGGCGCGCGGCGCCCTGGCGCGGATTCCCGCATCGGGCTGGGGCGTGGGTCTTGGCCTGCTGCTGTCCTCCCTGATCCAGGCCGAGACCGGGATGGGCCACCACGACGAGGCCATGGCGCTGCTCGAACAGCCGCTCCCCGACGGGCTCTTCCGCACCATCCCCGGGCTGTACTACCTGCGCGCCCGTGGCCGCTGCCACTTGGCCACCGGCCGCTACCACGCCGCCCTCGGCGACTTCACGGCCTGTGGGGAACTCGCCGAGTCCTGGCGCATGGACACGCCCCTGCTGGCGCCGTGGCGGCTGGACGCCGCCGAGGCGTGGCTCGCCCTCGGCGACCCCGCCCAGGCCCGCTCCCTCGCCGAGGAGCAGCTGCGCCGGGGCGCCGGTGACGCCCGGCAGCGCGGCGCCCTGCTGGTCGTCCTGGCCCGCACCGACCAGCTCAGGCGGCGGCTGCCCCGGCTCAAGGAGGCCGTCGAGGTCCTGGAGGGCGGCGACGACCGCATCCAGCTCGCCATCGCCCTCGGTGAACTCGGCCGCGCCTACCGCGCGCTGGGCGACTTCAACCGGGGCCGGGTCTTCGTCCGCAAGGCCTGGCACGTGGCCAAGACCTGCGGCGCCGAGCCGCTGTGCCGGGAGCTGATGCCCCGGCAGGCGGAGACCGGCGAACTCGGCCCCGCCCCCGCCCAGCCGGGCGGCGACGCCGAGGCGCAGCGCGATGTGGAGGCGCTGACGGAGGCCGAGGTGCGGGTCGCGCTGCTGGCCGCGCACGGCAACACCAACCGGGAGATCGCCTCCAAGCTGTTCGTCACCGTCAGCACGGTGGAGCAGCACCTCACCCGCATCTACCGCAAGCTGAACGTCAAGCGCCGCCGCGACCTGCCCGCCAAGCTCTCCGACAGCAGCCTGACGGGCACCGTATAGGCACGGTCAGGACAGCAGGCGGTCAGGACAGGAGCCCGCGCTCCATCGCCGTCATCACCGCGGCCGTGCGGTCGGAGACGCCGAGCTTCCGATACGAACGCAGCAGATGCGTCTTGACCGTGGCCTCGGCCACGAACAGCTTCGCGCCGATCTCGGCGTTGGTCAGCCCCTGGCCGACCAGCCGCAGCACCTCGCGCTCACGGCCGGACAGCGGGGACGGCTCGGCCACCCGGGTGCGCAGCAGCTTGCCCGCCAGCGACGGGGTGAGCACCGTCTCGCCGCGCGCCGCGGTCTGGACGGCGCCGATCAGCTCCTGGCGTGAACTGCCCTTCAGCAGATAGCCCGCGGCGCCCGCCTCCACCGCGCGCAGGATGTCGGAGTCGTCCTCGTACGTGGTCACGATGACGACCTTGCAGCCGGGCTCCTTCCGCAGGATCTGCGTGGTGGCCTCGACGCCGTCCATGCCGCCCATGCGCAGATCCAGCAGGATGATGTCCGGTCGCAGCGCCGTCGCCTGGACCACCGCCTCCTCACCGGAACCGGCCTGCCCGACGACGGTGATGCCGTCGGCGGACTCCAGCATGGCGCTCAACCCCTCCCGCACCACGGGGTGGTCGTCGGCGAGCAGGACCCTGATCGGCCCGTTCGGCGCTTTCTCAGCCATGCGCCGCCTCCCCGGCCAGCGCCGTCGCCGGCACGTTCACCTCGACGGTGGTGCCCCGCCCGGGGCTGCTGGTGATGGACGCCATTCCGTCGATCTCCTCCATCCGGGCCTGCATTCCGCGCAGCCCGTACCCTTCCTGCGTACCGTCCGGGGTGAAGCCCTCGCCGTCGTCGTGGATCAGCAGCCGCACGCCGGACTCGTCGAAGGCCACGATCACGTCCACCGTACGGGCCTGCTTGGCGTGCTTGCGGACGTTCGCGATGGCCTCCTGCACCGAGCGCAGCAGCACGACGCTCACCGCCATAGGCATGGGCTGCTCCTCGCCCATGACCGAGCACCGCACCTCCAGGCCGGTCTCGGCGATCAGCCCGTCCGCCTGCCGCCGCACCGCCTGCACCAGCGAGCCGCCGCGCAGCGCGGGCGGGGTGAGAGCCGCCACGAAGTCACGGGCCTCGGCAAGGGACTCCTTGGCCACCCGCCCGGCCAGCGACAGATGGTTCACCGCCTGGTCCGGTGTGCCGTACACCTCCGACTCCGCCGCCTGGACCAGGCTGATGATGCTGGTCAGGCCCTGCGCGAGGGTGTCGTGGATCTCCCGGGCCAGCCGCTCGCGTTCGGCGGAGATACCGGCCTCGTGGGACAGCCGGGCCACCCGCTCCCGGCTGCGCCGCAGTTCCTCGATGAGCAGCCCGCGCTCCTTGCTCTGCCGCACCACCCGCTTGATCCACAGGCCCAGCAGCACCGAGAGCGCGATGCTCAGCAGCGAGACGGGCAGTACGCCCCACACGCTCAGGCCCAGCGCCTCGCCGCTGACCCACACCACCAGGACGGGGCACAGATTGGCCGTCGTGGCCATCGCGACGGCCCAGCCCATCGGCAGGCTCATGATCAGCATCGGGATGACCGCGAACAGCGCGAAGGCGCCCACCAGGTTGAACGCGGTGGTGAGGGAGAACAGCGCCACCAGCCCGATCGCGAAGACCAGGTTCCGCGGCCCGTAGGTGTCCTCGACCATCAGGGCGCGGCCGAGCGCCGCGTACCAGGGCACCGTCAGCGTCAACGAGCCGATCGCCACGGCGGCGAGCGGCTGGGAGCCGCCGGAGAGCAGCAGCAGGGTCGCGGTGACGAGATAGGAGACGGCGAAGAAGCCGTCCCACAGGCCGAACCAGCGGGTTCCGGACTCGGGACCGTAATACGCGCCGGTCGCCGAATCCTCCCCCGGAGAGTGAGTGCGCACGGCCTCAGTACTACCACGCGTGTCCACCGTGTCCACCGGACGGTTGACAGCGGGAACCCACCGTTCGGTCGTCCCGTGGCGCGCGCCGGGCTTCTAGCGTTGATGTCGGTTGGACAGCACGTGTCAAGCCACGCAGCACCTCGTCCCCTGGCTTGAAAGAAGGTCACCTATGCCACAGATGAGTCAGTTCATGTCCGCGCTGATCGCGAGCGGCACCATTCTGATCATCATCCTCGCGACCGACATCGGCCGCCGCCGCATCACCACGATGCGCATGGCGCGCTCCGTCATCGCGGTCGCCGTGGTCATCGCGATCTTCGTCAACTCGTTCCCGACCAAGGGCAACGACCTGTCCCTGCAGCTCCTCGGCGTCGGCACCGGCGTCATCTGCGGCCTGATCGCCGGTGTGCTGCTGCCCGCCTTCAAGGACTCCTCCTCCGGCGAGCTGTACACCATCGGTGGCATCGGCTACGCCTTGGTGTGGATCGTCCTCTCCAGCGGGCGCGTCATCTTCGCCTACGGCGCCGAGCACTGGTTCACCATGGACCTGGTCAAGTTCTCCATCGACTACAAGATCAGCGGCCAGGACACCTACGCCAACGCGTTCGTCTTCATGTCGCTGGCCATGGTGCTGACCCGTACCGCGGTCCTGCTCTTCAAGATGCGCAAGCTGGACACCGGCAACACCACCGGCGGCCAGTCGGCCGAGCCGGTCACCAGCGGTGCCTCGGTCTGAACCAGACCTGGTTTCATGGTCCACCAGTCCCGGACGGGGCAGGCGCGACGACGTCTGACGCAGGAACAGGGGTGAAGCAGTGGAACACAACGACAACGTGCGGCTCCGGCCTCCTCGCCACCGGGTCGACCGCCGTGCTCTCGGCTGGTGGACGCTGCAGTCGTCACTCTTCGCCCTGCCCCTGCCACTCACCTTCGGCATCCTGTGGGCGACCATTCCCCCCACGCGGACGTTCTTCATGTGGGCCACGCTGATCTCGCTGGTCCCCGGGATCCTCTACGTGGCGGTCATGCCCGCATGGCGCTACCGGGTGCACCGCTGGGAGGCCACCGACCAGGCCGTGTACGCGGCCTCCGGGTGGCTCTGGCAGCAGTGGCGGGTCGTGCCGCTGTCCCGCGTCCAGACGGTGGACACCCTGCGCGGCCCGCTGCAGCAGATGTTCGGCCTCTCCGGCATCACCGTCACCACCGCCTCCTCCGCCGCCGCGGTGAAGATCAAGGGCATCGACCACAAGGTCGCCGGGGATCTGGTCGAGTACCTGACCAGGACCATCCAGGCCGTACCGGGAGACGCCACGTGATGTCCGACACCGCCGTGCGGCGGCCCGCCCACGCGGCCGGCCGTGACTGGGAGCGGCTGAACGGACGGCTGCTCCTGGTCAACCTCTCCATCCTCGCCGCACCGCTGGCCATGTTCCTCGCCAGCCTCGCGATCACCGGCGGCAAGACCAGCCTCCAAATCATCATCACCCTCGGCTCGCTGTTCGTGACCTTCCTGGTCATCAGCGGCATCGGGCTGATGCGGCTGTTCACCACCCGCTACCGGCTCACCGAGGACCGCTTCGAACTCCACTCGGGCCTGGTCTTCCGCAGCCGGCGCTCGATCTCCGTCGCCCGCATCCGCGGCGTCGACATGACCGCCAACCCGGTGCACCGGCTCTTCGGCCTCACCACCCTGCGGCTCGACACCGGGGAACAGAGCGACAGCGCCGGGCGCAGGTTCTCCCTCGACGGCATCACCCGCGCCGACGCCCGGGAGCTGCGCCGCCGCATCATCGAGCTGCGCGACGCGGGCCAGGCCCGCCCGGTGGCCGACAGCGACGGCCGCCTCTGCGAACTCGACTGGTCCTGGCTGCGCTACGGCCCGCTGACCGTCTGGGGCGTCGGCGGCGTCCTCATCGCCGCCAGCAGCGTGTACCGCACCCTGCACGAGATGCAGGTCGACCCGCTCGAATGGGGCATCGTCAAGGACCTGGAGCACCGCTTCGGCTCCGTCCCCCTCTGGTACGGAATCCTGGTGGCCGTCGTCGTCCTCGCCGCCCTCGGCATGGCGGGCTCCACCGCCACCTTCATCGAGAACTGGTACGGCTACGAACTGCGCCGCGAGGACGGCGGAATCCTCCGGGTCCGCCGCGGACTGCTGGCCACCCGCTCCGTGAGCATCGAGGAACAGCGGCTGCGCGGCCTCGAACTGGTCGAGCCGATCCCGCTGCGCTGGGCCAAGGGCGCCAAACTCAACGCCGTCGCCAGCGGCCTGGGCAACCTCGAGGACAACCGCAGGCGCCGCGCCCTCACCCCGCCCACCCCGCGCGGCGAGGCCCTGCGGGTCGCCGCCGAGACGCTGCCGGCGGGCCCCGGCCTCCTTGAACGTACGGGGCTCACCCGGCATCCGCAGGCCGCCATGTGGCGCCGGGTCAACCGCGCCCTCCTCTGGACGGCCCTGATCACCGCCGTCCAGGTCGGCCTCGGCCTGTGGCTCGGCTCGTGGCTCGTCGTCACGGGCATCTTCTCCGGTGCGGTGGTGATGCCGATCCTGATCGGGTTCGCGCTCGACGCGTACCGCACCCTGGGCCACGGCATCCGCGGCCGCTATCTGGTCGCCTCCTGCGGTACGTTCGCCCACCGCACCGCCGCCCTCCAGCGCGACGGCATCATCGGCTGGACCATCACCCGGTCCGCGTTCCAGCGCCGGAAGGGGCTGCTCACCCTCGGCGCCACCACCGCCGCGGGCGACGGCGTCTACAGGGTCCACGACCTGACCGAAAGCCAGGGAATCGCCCTCGCCGAGACCGCCGTACCGCGGCTGCTGGCGCCGTTCGTCGAGCGGGTGCCCGACGGACGCTGACCCCCACTGAACCAACTGGCGATCCCCCGAGAGGTGGAGGGGCGGCCCGAGAGGCCGCCCCTCCACCTCTGAACTCACAAGAAGTGCTCTATTTCGTCGAGTTCCTTGTCGCCACCGGAATTCTCATGCACTCTGGTTAATTAAACGCGGCCATTGTGTGGCCCCCAGCGGATAAGGGACTCCCCGGGTGCGGTAGGGGTTCATAGGGGGTTTGAAGGGGTTTCTTGCCGCACTGCCCTGTGTAAGGCTGACCTACGGTTTGGTTTATGTCTGCGAGGGTAATGGGGCGCGCGATGGTGAGTGAGTCCGTGGATTTCACGCACGAGCACACCGAAAAGCGGGGGAGCGGCCCCGACGGAGCCTCCAACGGCCCCGGCGGAGCGTCCCCGTGGCGGGCGCGGCTCTCCGAACTGCCCGAGGCCGAGCGCGCCGAGGCCCTCACCGAGTGGGTCGGCGAGGTCGTCGCCCAGGCCCTCAAGGACAAGGCGCCCGATGTCCTCGACCCCCAGCGCCCCTTCCTCGACCTGGGCTTCGACTCCCTCGCCACCGTCGACCTGCACGCCCGGCTGACCGCAGCCACCGGACTGCGCCTGCCCGTCACCCTCGCCTTCGACCACCCCACCCCCGCCGACCTCGCCCGCCACCTGCGGACCGAACTCCTCGGGGCGGACTCCGGGGACGACCTGCCTTCCGCCGAGACGGACCGCGGCCCCATAGCCGACGACGAGCCCATCGCCATCATCGGAATGAGCTGCCGATTTCCCGGCGCGATCGGCTCGCCCGAAGAGCTGTGGGATATCGTCGCAGGCGGAAAAGACGTCATCTCCGAATTCCCGGTGAGCCGGGGGTGGGATCTCGACGGTCTTTACGACCCCGACCCGGACAAGGCGGGCAGCAGCTATGCCCGCGAGGGCGGATTCCTGCACGACGCCGATGAGTTCGATCCGGCGTTCTTCGGAATTTCACCGCGCGAGGCCCTGGCGATGGATCCGCAGCAGCGGCTGCTGCTGGAGACCTCCTGGGAGGCGTTCGAGCGGGCGGGCATCGACCCCGCGGCCCTGCGCGGCGGCCGGGCCGGGGTGTTCGTCGGCGCCGAGCAGCAGGACTACGGCCCCCGGCTGCACGAGGCCGAACAGGGCTTCGAGGGCTACCTCGTCACCGGCAACGCCGCGAGCGTCGCCTCCGGCCGCATCGCCTACACCTTCGGCTTCGAAGGCCCCACCGTCACCGTCGACACCGCGTGTTCCGGCTCGCTGGTGGCGCTCCACCTCGCCGTCCAGGCCCTCCGCGGCGGGGAATGCCCGCTCGCCCTCGCGGGCGGCGTCGCCGTCATGGCCAACCCCGGCTCGTTCATCGCCTTCAGCCGCCAGCGCGGCCTGGCCCCCGACGGCCGCTGCAAGCCGTTCGCCGCCGCCGCCGACGGCACCGCCTGGGGCGAGGGCGTCGGCATGCTGCTCGTGGAGCGGCTGTCCGACGCGCGGCGCAACGGCCACCGCGTCCTCGCCGTCGTCCGCTCCACCGCCATCAACCAGGACGGCGCCAGCAACGGTCTCACCGCCCCCAGCGGCCCCGCCCAGCAGCGCGTCATCCGCCAGGCCCTCGCGGGCGCCGGACTCTCGCCCGCCGACGTGGACGCCGTGGAGGCGCACGGTACGGGCACCACGCTGGGCGACCCCATCGAGGCGCAGGCGCTGCTCGCCACCTACGGGCAGGAGCGGCCGGAGGGCCGGCCGCTGTGGCTCGGCTCGCTCAAGTCGAACATCGGCCACACCCAGTCCGCGGCCGGTGTCGGCGGCGTCATCAAGATGGTCATGGCGATGCGCCACGGCGAACTGCCGCGCAGCCTGCACATCGACCAGCCCACCCCGCACGTCGACTGGGCCACGGGCGACATCGAACTCCTCACGCAGGCGCGGGAATGGCCGGAGACCGGCCGCCCGCGCCGCGCGGGCGTGTCGTCGTTCGGCATGAGCGGCACCAACGCCCACGCCATCATCGAGCAGCCGCCCGCCGCCGACGAGGACGCCGAGGAGACGGCCGGGGACCCGGCCCCCGCCGTACTGCCCTGGATCCTGTCGGCCAAGACCACCGACGCCCTCCGCGCCCAGGCCGAACGGCTGCTGCACCACCTGGAGGCCCACCCTGGCCTCGCCCTCACCGACATCGGCCACTCCCTGGCCACCACCCGCGCCGCCTTCGAACAGCGCGCCGTGCTCCTCGCCGACGGCCGCGACGGCGCCCTCACCGCGCTGCGCACCCTCGCCCAGGGCGGCGACACCCCGTCCGTCGTCCAGGGCGCCCCCGCCGCCGGAAAGCTCGCCCTGCTGTTCACCGGCCAGGGCAGCCAGCGCCTCGGCATGGGCCGCGAGCTGTACGCCACGTACCCCGTCTTCGCCGAAGCCCTCGACGACGCCTGCTGGTACCTCGAGGAGCAGCTGGAACACCCGCTCCTCGACGTACTCTTCGCCGAGGAGGGCTCGCCCGAGGCGGCCCTGCTCGACCGCACCGACTACACCCAGCCCGCCCTGTTCGCCGTCGAGGTCGCCCTCTACCGCCTCGTCGAATCCTGGGGACTGCGCCCCGACCTGCTCGCCGGACACTCGATCGGCGAGATCGCCGCAGCCCATGTGGCAGGGGTGCTCTCCCTGGAGGACGCCGCCGCGCTCGTGGCGGCGCGTGGGCGGCTCATGCAGGAGCTTCCGGCCGGTGGCGCGATGGTCGCGGTGCAGGCGTCCGAGGACGAGGTACTGCCGCTGCTCACCGAGCGGGTGAGCATCGCCGCCGTGAACGGGCCCACGTCGGTGGTGATCTCGGGTGACGAGGACGCCGCTGTCGAGATCGCGGCTGGCTTCGAGGCGCGGGGCCGCAAGACCAAGCGGCTCACGGTCAGCCACGCCTTCCACTCCCCGCTCATGGACGGCATGCTCGGCGAGTTCCGGCGCGTCGCCCAGGTGCTGGAGTACGCGCCGCCGCGCATCCCCGTCGTCTCCACCGTCACCGGGCGGCCCGCCACCGCCGACGAACTGTGCTCGCCCGAGTACTGGGTACGCCACGTCCGCGACGCGGTGCGCTTCCTCGACGGCGTCCACACCCTGGCCGACAAGGGCGCCACCACCTTCCTGGAACTCGGCCCCGACGCCGTGCTCACCGCCATGGCGCAGGACTGCCTGACGGACGCCGAGGGCGTTCGGTACGCGCCCGTGCTGCGCGCCTCCCGCCCGGAGGGCGAAACCCTCACGGCGGCCGTGGCGCTGGCGTACGTACGCGGCAAGAAGACCGACTGGGCCGCCCCGTACGCCGGTACCGGAGCCCGCGTCGTCGACCTGCCCACGTACGCCTTCCAGCGCCAGAGCTACTGGCTCGACGCCCCCGCCGCCACCGTGGCTCCCGCTGGTTCGGGTGATGCGGCTGATGGGCGGTTCTGGGATGTGGTGGAGCGTGGGGATGTGGCTGCGCTGGCTGCGGAGTTGGAGGTGGATCCGGGGCTGTCGTTGGGTGAGGTGTTGCCTGCGTTGTCGTCGTGGCGGCGGCAGGAGTCTGTGCGTTCGGTAGTGGCTGGTTGGCGTTATGGGGTGTCGTGGCGGCCGGTGGGGGATCGGTCGGCTGGGGTGTCGGGTGGTTGTTGGGTTGTGGTGGTTCCGGCTGGTGGGGCTGGGGGGGTGTGGTCCGCGGGTGTGGTGCGGATGCTGGCTGAGCGTGGCGTGGATGTGCGTCAGGTCGAGCTGAGTGCGGGGGATGGCCGGGCGGCGATGGCTGAGCGGCTGCGGGCGGTCGTTGGCGATGTGGCGGTGACGGGTGTGGTGTCGCTGTTGGCCCTTGGGGGCGGCGATGGCTTGCTGGGTACGGCTGTGTTGACGCAGGCGTTGGGTGATGCGGGTGTGGGTGCGCGGTTGTGGGTGGGGACGCGTGGTGGGGTGTCGGTGGGGCGTTCGGATGGGGTGGTGGTTCCGGGTCAGGCGTTGGTGTGGGGTCTGGGTCGGGTGGCGGCGTTGGAGTTGCCGGAGCGGTGGGGTGGGTTGGTTGATCTGCCGGAGTCGGTGGATGAGCGTGTGTTGGGGCGGTTGGCGGGGGTGCTGGCCGGGGCTGGTGGTGAGGATCAGGTCGCGGTGCGTGGGTCGGGGGTCTTCGGGCGTCGGCTCGTGCGGTCGTCGGCCCCGGCGTCGTCCGGTCGCTCCTGGCGGCCGGGTGCGGGTTCGGTGCTGGTGACCGGTGGTACGGGTGTGTTGGGTGCGCGGGTGGCGCGTTGGCTGGTGGCGAGCGGTGCGGAGCATGTGGTGCTGACCAGTCGTCGTGGTCTGGATGCTCCGGGTGCGGTGGAGCTGCGGGATGAGTTGTCGGTGTCGGGTGCGCGGGTGACGGTCGCCGCTTGTGATGTGGCTGATCGGGAGGCGTTGGCGGAGTTGCTGGCGTCGGTGCCGGACGTGACCGGTGTTATCCACACGGCCGGTGTCCTGGACGACGGCGTACTGGACTCGCTCACCCCCGAGCGGTTCGCCTCGGTGCTCCGCGCGAAGGTCGACGCCGCGCACCATCTGGACGAGCTGACGCGTGACCTGGACCTTTCCGCGTTCGTCCTCTTCTCCTCGATCGCCGGATCGGTGGGCGCGGCAGGTCAGGGCAACTACGCGGCGGCCAATGCCTTCCTGGACGCGCTGGCCGAGCAGCGCCGCGCCGAGGGCTTGCCCGCTACGTCGATCGCGTGGGGCCCGTGGGCCGATGGTGGCATGGCGGCCGACGAGGCGCTGGAGCGGCGTATGCGTCGTGAGGGCATGCCGCCGATGGCGCCCGAGCTGGCGCTGACCGCGCTTCAGCAGGCGCTCGACCACGACGACACGGCCGTGACCGTCGCGGACATCGACTGGGACCGCTTCGTCGGCACCCTCACCGCCGTACGGCCGAGCCCACTGATCGCCGACCTGTTGGAGACCGCCGCGCCGCAGTCCGCGACCGGCCCGGACACCGGGCGTGTGATCACCGATGCCGACGCCGCCTCTCCCTTGGGGGAGCGGCTCAAGGGGCTTCCACGGGCCGAGCAGGACCGCGCGCTGCTGGAGCTGGTGCGTACGCACGTCGCGGCCGTGCTGGGGCATGGCGGGGTCGAGGCGGTCGAGTCGGGGCGCGCGTTCAAGGAGCTGGGTTTCGACTCGCTCGCCGCCGTAGAGCTGCGCAACCGGCTCGGCGCCGCGACCGATCTGCGGCTGCCCGCCACGCTCATCTACGACTACCCGTCGTCGGCCGCCCTGGCCGAGTATCTGCACACGGAGCTGATCGGCGCCCAGCCCGCCACCGTCCAGGGTGGCGATGTCGCTGCGGCCGTCGAGGATGATCCAATCGCGATCGTGGCGATGAGCTGCCGTTTCCCGGGTGGGGTGCGGACGCCGGAGGAGCTGTGGCAGCTGCTCACGGCGGGTGGGGATGCGATCGCGGAGTTCCCGGCGGACCGTGGCTGGGACCTGGCGGGGCTGTACGACCCGGATCCGGACCGTCAGGGCACCTCGTACACGCGCGAGGGTGGCTTCCTCTACGACGTCGCGGACTTCGACCCGGCGTTCTTCGGTATTTCGCCGCGTGAGGCGCTGGCGATGGATCCGCAGCAGCGGTTGCTGCTGGAGACGTCATGGGAGGCGTTCGAGCGGGCGGGCATCGACCCGGCGGCCCTGCGCGGCAGCCGCACCGGTGTCTTCGCGGGAACCAACGGCCAGGACTACGCCGGGCTCGTTTCCACCCCGCCCGAGGGGCTTGAGGGCCACCTGGGCACGGGCAACGCGGCGAGCGTGGTGTCCGGGCGGATCTCGTACACCTTCGGGCTCGAGGGCCCGGCGGTCACGGTCGACACGGCGTGCTCGTCGTCGCTGGTCGCCCTGCACATGGCCGTGCAGGCGCTGCGGAGCGGTGAGTGCTCGATGGCGCTGGCGGGCGGCGTCACGGTGATGTCCACGCCGGAGGCGTTCGTCGACTTCAGCCGTCAGCGTGGGCTGGCGGCGGATGGCCGTATCAAGGCGTTCGCGGCCGGTGCGGATGGCACCGGTTGGGGTGAGGGCGTCGGCATGCTGCTGGTGGAGCGGCTGTCGGACGCGCGCCGCAACGGCCACCCGGTGCTGGCGGTGGTGCGGGGCTCTGCGATCAACCAGGACGGCGCGTCGAATGGTCTGACGGCGCCCAATGGCCCGTCGCAGCAGCGGGTGATCCGCCAGGCGCTGACCAGCGCCGGGCTGTCCGCGGCCGAGGTGGACGTCGTTGAGGCGCACGGTACGGGGACGACGCTGGGTGACCCGATCGAGGCGCAGGCGCTGCTGGCCACGTACGGGCAGGAGCGTGACGCGGACCGGCCGCTGTGGCTGGGGTCCATCAAGTCCAACATCGGTCACACGCAGGCGGCTGCTGGCGTCGCCGGTGTGATGAAGATGGTGCTGGCCATGCGTCATGGCGTGCTGCCGCAGACGCTGCATGTGGATGCGCCGTCGCCGCATGTGGACTGGTCGGCGGGCGCGGTCGCGCTGCTGAGCGAGACGCGGGAGTGGCCGGAGACGGGCCGTCCGCGCCGCGCGGGTGTGTCGTCGTTCGGTCTCAGTGGCACCAACGCGCACACCATCATCGAAGAGGCCCCCGCGATTGAGGCCGAGGCGATCGAGGCCCCGGCCGGGGCGCCCGCGCCGCGTGCCCCGGAGCCGCTTCCGTGGCTGCTGTCGGCGAAGGACGCGCAGGCGCTGCGCGCCCAGGCCGCACAGCTGGCCGCCCACCTCCGGGCCCGTCCCGAGCTGAGCGCGGCCGACCTCGCCTTCTCGCTCGCCACCAGCCGCACGGCGCTGGAGCAGCGCGCGGCGCTCGTCACCGCCGACCGCGAGGAATTCCTCGCGGGCCTGGACGCGATGGCTCGCGGCGAGTCCGCGCCGGGCCTGGTCGAGGGCTTGGCGGCCGAGGGCAAGGTGGCGTTCCTGTTCACGGGGCAGGGGAGCCAGCGGCCGGGTATGGGGCGTGAGCTGTATGACGCCTATCCGGTGTTCGCGGATGCGTTGGATGAGGTGTGTGCGCATCTGGATCTGCACCTTGAGCGGCCGCTGCGGGATGTGCTGTTCGGGGATGACGCCTCGGTGCTGGATCAGACGGGGTTCACTCAGCCTGCGTTGTTCGCGGTTGAGGTGGCGTTGTTCCGGCTGGTCGAGGCGTGGGGTGTGCGACCCGACTTCCTGTCGGGGCATTCGATCGGTGAGCTGGCCGCTGCGCATGTGGCCGGTGTGCTGTCGCTCGCGGACGCGGCGAAGTTGGTGGCGGCGCGTGGGCGGTTGATGCAGGAGCTTCCGGCCGGTGGCGCGATGATCGCGGTGCAGGCATCGGAGGACGAGGTGGCGCCGCTGCTCACCGACCGGGTGAGCATTGCCGCGCTGAATGGCCCGTCGTCGGTGGTCATCGCGGGCGATGAGGACGCTGCTGTCGAGATTGCGGCTTCGTTCGAGGCGCAGGGTCGTAAGACCAAGCGGCTCACTGTCAGCCATGCGTTCCACTCGCCTCGCATGGACGGGATGCTGGAGGCGTTCCGCGCGGTCGCCGAGGGGCTGACGTACGAGACCCCGACGATCCCCATCGTGTCGAACCTGACCGGTGCCGTCGTCTCCGCCGAGGAGATCACGACCGCCGACTTCTGGGTGCGTCATGTCCGCGAGGCCGTGCGTTTCCTCGATGGTGTGCGGGTGCTGGAGGCCCAGGGCGTCAGCACGTACGTCGAGCTGGGCCCGGACGGTGTGCTCACCGCCATGGCACAGGACTGTCTTCTCGACAGCGACGCCGCCCTGTGCACCCCCGCGCTGCGCAAGGGGCGTGCCGAGTGCGAGTCCGTGACCACCACCCTCGCCCGACTGCATGTCGGGGGCGTGGTGCCGGACTGGGCGGCGTACTTCGCGGGCGCCGGTGTCCGCAGGGTCGAGTTGCCGACGTATGCCTTCCAGCGCGAGCGGTTCTGGCTGGAGGAGGTACCGGCCGCCCCCGCCACTTCGGGGGCCGTTGATGGGCGGTTCTGGGATGTGGTGGAGCGTGGGGATGTGGCTGCGCTGGCTGCGGAGTTGGAGGTGGATCCGGGGCTGTCGTTGGGTGAGGTGTTGCCTGCGTTGTCGTCGTGGCGGCGGCAGGAGTCTGTGCGTTCGGTGGTGGCTGGTTGGCGTTATGGGGTGTCGTGGCGGCCGGTGGGGGATCGGTCGGCTGGGGTGTCGGGTGGTTGTTGGGTTGTGGTGGTTCCGGCTGGTGGGGCTGGGGGTGTGTGGTCCGCGGGTGTGGTGCGGATGCTGGCTGAGCGTGGCGTGGATGTGCGTCAGGTCGAGCTGGGCGTGGGGTATGGCCGGGCGGCGATGGCTGAGCGGCTGCGGGCGGCGGTTGTGGGTGCTTCGGTCGCGGGTGTGTTCTCGCTGCTGGCGGTCGAGGGTGACGCGGGTCTGCTGGGTACGGCTGTGTTGACGCAGGCGTTGGGTGATGCGGGTGTGGGTGCGCGGTTGTGGGTGGGGACGCGTGGTGGGGTGTCGGTGGGGCCTTCGGATGGGGTGGTGGTTCCGGGTCAGGCGTTGGTGTGGGGTCTGGGTCGGGTGGCGGCGTTGGAGTTGCCGGAGCGGTGGGGTGGGTTGGTTGATCTGCCGGAATCGGTGGATGAGCGTGCGTTGGCGCGGTTGGCGGGGGTGCTGGCCGGCGGTGGCGGTGAGGATCAGGTCGCGGTGCGGGCGTCGGGTGTCTACGGGCGTCGGCTCGTACGGGCCTCCGCGCCCGCGTCGTCCGGTCGCTCCTGGCGGCCGGGTGCGGGTTCGGTGCTGGTGACCGGTGGTACGGGTGTGTTGGGTGCGCGGGTGGCGCGTTGGCTGGTGGCGAATGGCGCCGAGCATGTGGTGCTGACCAGTCGTCGTGGTCTGGATGCTCCGGGTGCGGTGGAGCTGCGGGATGAGTTGTCGGTGTCGGGTGCGCGGGTGACGGTCGCCGCTTGTGATGTGGCTGATCGGGAGGCGCTGGCGGAGTTGCTGGCGTCGGTGCCGGACGTGACCGGTGTTATCCACACGGCCGGTGTCCTGGACGACGGTCTTGTGGACGGGCTGGACGCCGAGCGCATGGAGCGCGTGCTGCGCGCCAAGGCCGCGTCCGCGCAGAACCTCCACGAGCTGACCCGCGACCTGGACCTCTCGGCATTCGTCCTCTTCTCCTCCCTCGCCGGATCGGTCGGCGCGGCAGGTCAGGGCAACTACGCGGCGGCCAATGCCTTCCTGGACGCGCTCGCCGAGCAGCGCCGCGCCGAGGGGCTGCCCGCTACGTCGATCGCCTGGGGTCCATGGGCCGATGGTGGCATGGCGGCCGACGAGGCGACGGAGCGGCGTATGCGTCGCGACGGAGTGCCGCCGATGGCGCCCGAGCTGGCGCTCACCGCGCTTCAGCAGGCGCTCGACCACGACGACACGGCCGTGACCGTCGCGGACATCGACTGGGACCGTTTCCTCGCGGAGTTCACCGCCGTACGGCCCAGCGCGCTGTTCGGTGAGCTGTCCGAGGCGCGGCCCGCCCCGGGTGCCGCCGATGCCACATCGCGCCCGGCGTCGGCAGGCACCGGCACGCTGGCGGAGCGGCTGTCCGCCCTGACGGGAGCCGAGCGCGCCCAGACGGTGCTGGAGCTGGTCCGTACGCAGGTCGCGGCGGTGCTGGGGCACGGCGGGGCCGAGGCGGTCGAGGCAGGACGCGCCTTCAAGGAGCTGGGTTTCGACTCGCTCACCGCCGTCGAACTCCGCAACCGGCTGAATGTGGCGACAGGTCTGCGGCTGCCCGCCACGCTCATCTACGACTACCCGAACGCCACCGCCCTGGCCGATCACCTGCGGACGGAACTGCTGGGCGCCGACGCGACGGCGACCGGCGGCACCGCCACGCCGCAGCTCGCGGTGGCCGACGATCCGATCGCGATCGTGGCGATGAGCTGCCGTTTCCCGGGTGGGGTGCGGACGCCGGAGGAGCTCTGGCAGCTGCTCACGGCGGGTGGGGATGCGATCGCGGAGTTCCCGGCGGACCGTGGCTGGGACCTGGCGGGGCTGTACGACCCGGATCCGGACCGTCAGGGCACCTCGTACACGCGCGAGGGTGGCTTCCTCTACGACGTCGCGGACTTCGACCCGGCGTTCTTCGGTATTTCGCCGCGTGAGGCGCTGGCGATGGATCCGCAGCAGCGGTTGCTGCTGGAGACGTCGTGGGAGGCGTTCGAGCGGGCGGGCATCGACCCGACCGCGCTGCGCGGTCAGCAGGTCGGTGTCTTCGCCGGTACCAACGGCCAGGACTATCTGTCGCTGCTGATGGCGGCGCCCGAGGGGCTTGAGGGCCACGTGGGCACGGGCAACGCGGCGAGCGTGGTGTCCGGGCGGATCTCGTACACCTTCGGGCTCGAAGGGCCCGCCGTCACGGTCGACACGGCGTGCTCGTCGTCGCTGGTGGCGTTGCATCTGGCGGCGCAGGCGCTGCGTCAGGGCGAATGCTCGATGGCGCTGGCGGGCGGCGTCACGGTGATGTCCACCCCGGAGAACTTCATCGACTTCAGCCGTCAGCGTGGGCTGGCCGCTGACGGGCGTATCAAGGCGTTCGCGGCCGGTGCGGATGGCACCGGTTGGGGTGAGGGCGTGGGCATGCTGCTGGTGGAGCGGCTGTCGGACGCGCGCCGCAACGGCCACCCCGTCCTCGCCACCGTGCGCGGCTCGGCCGTCAACCAGGACGGTGCGTCGAATGGTCTGACGGCGCCCAACGGCCCGTCGCAGCAGCGGGTCATCCGCCAGGCGCTGACCAGCGCCGGGCTGTCCGCGGCCGAGGTGGACGTCGTTGAGGCGCACGGTACGGGGACGACGCTGGGTGACCCGATCGAGGCGCAGGCGCTGCTGGCCACGTACGGGCAGGAGCGTGACGCGGACCGGCCGCTGTGGCTGGGGTCCATCAAGTCCAACATCGGTCACACGCAGGCCGCGGCCGGTGTCGCGGGCGTGATGAAGATGGTGCTGGCCATGCGTCATGGCGTGCTGCCGCAGACGCTGCATGTCGATGAGCCGTCGCCGCATGTGGACTGGTCGGCGGGCGCGGTCGCGCTGCTGAGCGAGACGCGGGAGTGGCCGGAGACGGGCCGTCCGCGCCGCGCGGGTGTGTCGTCGTTCGGCATCAGTGGCACCAACGCGCACACCATCATCGAGCAGGCCCCGGCGGTTGAGCCTACTGCCACGCCGGATAACGCGCTCGGCGGTGTGGTGTCGGTTCCGCTGTCGGCCAAGAGCGCTGAAGCGCTGCGGGAGCAGGCCGCGCGGCTGCGCACCTACGTCGACGCGCGCCCCGACGCGGCGCCGCTCGCCGTCGCCCACGCCCTGGCCGTCGGTCGCGCCGCCCTGGAGCGGCGTGCGGTGCTGACCGTCAGCGACCGCGATGAGCTGCTGCGGACGCTGGATGCTCTGGCGCACGGCGAGAGTGCGCCGGGCCTGGTCGAGGCTTCGGCGGCCGAGGGCAAGGTGGCGTTCCTGTTCACGGGGCAGGGCAGCCAGCGGCTCGGGATGGGGCGTGAGCTGTACGACGCCTATCCGGTGTTCGCCGATGCGCTGGATGAGGTGTGTGCGCATCTGGATCTGTACCTTGAGCGGCCGCTGCGGGATGTGCTGTTCGGGGATGACGCCTCGGTGCTGGATCAGACGGCGTTTACTCAGCCTGCGTTGTTCGCGGTTGAGGTGGCCTTGTTCCGGCTGGTCGAGGCGTGGGGTGCGCGACCCGACTTCCTGTCGGGGCATTCGATCGGTGAACTGGCCGCTGCGCATGTGGCCGGTGTGCTGTCGCTCGCGGACGCTGCGAAGTTGGTGGCGGCGCGTGGGCGGTTGATGCAGGAGCTTCCGGCCGGTGGCGCGATGATCGCGGTGCAGGCATCGGAGGAGGAGGTGCTGCCGCTGCTCACCGAGCGCGTGAGCATCGCGGCCCTCAACGGGCCGACCTCGGTTGTCATCGCGGGTGATGAGGATGCGGCTCTGGAGATCGCGGCGGGCTTTGAGGCGCAGGGTCGTAAGACCAAGCGGCTCACTGTCAGCCATGCGTTCCACTCGCCTCGCATGGACGGGATGCTGGAGGCGTTCCGCGCGGTCGCCGAGGGGCTGACGTACGAGACCCCGACGATCCCCATCGTGTCGAACCTGACCGGTGCCGTCGTCTCCGCCGAGGAGATCGCGACCGCCGACTTCTGGGTGCGCCACGTCCGTGAGGCCGTCCGCTTCCTCGACGGGGTGCGCACCCTCGAAGCCCAGAGCGTCACGACGTACGTCGAGCTGGGCCCCGACGGCGTGCTCACGGCCATGGCCCAGGAGTGCGTGACCGGCGATGACGCCGCGTTCGTCTCGGCGCTGCGCAAGGACCGCCCCGAGGCCGAGGCGCTGACCACCGCCGCCGCCCGCGCGTACGTCCGTGGCGTGCCGCTGGCCTGGGACGCCGTCCTCGGCAGAACGGGCGCGGCCCGCATCGAGCCCGCCGAGCTGCCGACGTACCCCTTCCAGCGTCAGCGCTACTGGCCCAGCGCCGCGGCCCTGGCGGCGGGCGATCCCGAGTCCATCGGGCTGGGGGACATCGACCATCCGCTGCTGGGTGCCGCCGTGGCGCTCGCGGATGCCGACGGCCTGCTGCTCACCGGCGTACTGTCCACGCGCACCCACCCCTGGCTGGCCGACCACGCCGTCATGGGCACCGTGCTGCTGCCCGGCACGGCCTTCGTGGAGCTGGCGAGCGCCGCCGGTGCGCAGGTCGGTTGCGAGCGGCTGGACGAACTGACCCTGGAAGCCCCGCTCGTGCTGCCGGAGCACACCGGGGTGCGGGTGCAGCTCGTCGTGGACGGGCCGGACGAGTCGGGCGCCCGCGCCTTCAGCCTTCACTCCCGCAGGCAGGACGCGCTCGGCACCGAGCCGTGGACGCGCCACGCCACCGGTGTGCTGGCGGTCGGCACCCGGACCACCGCCCCCGACGAGCTGGCCGCGTGGCCGCCGCAGGGCGCCACGCCCATCGCGGTCGACGGGCTGTACGCGGACCTGGCCGGGGCGGGTCTCGGGTACGGGCCGGTGTTCCAGGGGCTCAAGGGCGCCTGGCGGCTCGGCGACGACCTGTACGCCGACGTCGCGCTCCCCGAGGACACCGCGCTCACGGCGGGCGCCGAAGCCGGGCGCTTCGGGCTGCATCCCGCGCTGCTCGACGCCGCGTTGCACGTCATCGGCCTCGACAGCCCCGACCGGGAGGCGGCGCCGGCCGAGGGCGCGCTGCTGCCGTTCGCGTGGAACGGCGTCCATCTGCACGCGGCCGGGGCCGATGTGCTCCGGGTGCGGGTGACCGAGCAGTCGCGGGACACCGTCTCGCTGCTGGTGGCCGACGGTACGGGGCGGCCGGTCGCCACGGTCGAGTCGGTGGCGCTGCGGGCCGCCTCCGCCGACCAGGTGCGCGCGGCATCGGGCGGGCTGCACGAATCGCTGTTCCGGCTGGACTGGACGGCGGTTCCGGCGCCCGCGACGGGCGCGGGCACGGTCACGGACACGGGCGACTGGGCGCTGCTCGGCGCCGACGACGTTGGGGCGTTCCCGGAGGACGCGTTCGGGGCCGGGGTGCGGTTCGCCGCGTACCGCGACCTGGCGGCGCTGCGTCAGGCCGTCGACGCGGGGGCGCCCGCGCCCGGCACCGTGCTCATCGGTGGTCATGGTGACGGCGCCGACGCGGCCGCCGTGCACACCGCCACCCAGGACATGCTGGCCCTGCTCCAGTCGTGGCTGGCCGACGAGCGGTTCACCGAGTCGCGGCTCGTGCTGCTGACGCGGGGCGCAGTGGAGACCGAGCCGGGGACGGGCGTCGCGCATCTGCCGCAGGCCGCCGCGCGCGGGCTGTTCCGCTCCGCGCAGTCGGAGAACCCGGCCCGCCTGGTGCTGCTCGACGTGGACGGCCGGGAGGACTCGTACCGTACGGTGCCTGCCGCGCTCGCCCTGGACGAGCCCGAGGTGGCGCTGCGCGGGGGAGTGGCGTACGCGCCACGGCTGTCCCGGACGCCGGTCGCCGACGGCGACGGCGCCGCCGGCCCGTCCTTCGACGGGCCCGGCACCGTGCTGCTCACCGGCGCCTCCGGAAACCTCGGTGGCCTCTTCGCCCGCCACCTCGTCGCCGCCCACGGCGTACGCCACCTGCTGCTGGTCAGCCGCCGTGGCGCCGACGCCGACGGCGCCGACGCGCTGACCGCCGACCTGACGGCGGCCGGTGCCACCGTGACCTGGGCGGCCTGCGACGTGGCCGACCGCGAAGCGCTCGCCGCGACACTGGCCGCGATCCCGGCCGAGCGTCCGCTGACCGCCGTCGTGCACACGGCGGGAGTCCTGGACGACGGGATCATCGGTTCGCTGACGCCCGAGCGCGTCGCGAACGTCCTGCGCCCCAAGGTGGACGCCGCACTCAACCTGCACGAGCTGACCGGTGGACACGACCTGTCGGCGTTCGTGCTGTTCTCCGGCGCCGCCGCCGTGTTCGGCGCGCCGGGACAGGCGAGCTACGCCGCCGCCAACTCCTACCTGGAGGCCCTTGCCCAGCACCGCGCCGCCCAGGGCCTTCCGGCCACCGCGCTGGCCTGGGGACTGTGGTCCGGCGCGGGCATGGGCAGCGAGCTGGACGACGTGGACCTGCGCCGTATTTCGCGCGGTGGCGTCGCCCCGATAGCCGCCGACGAGGGGCTTGCGCTCTTCGACGCGGCGCACGCGGACGGCACGGCTGCCGTGCTGTTCCCGATGCGGCTCGACTACGCCGGGCTGCGCACCGAGGCCACCGCGACCGGCACCGTACCGGCCCTGTTCCGCGGTCTGATGCGGGCCCCGGTGCGACGGGCCGCCACGTCGGCCGCCACCGCCGACGGTTCCACGCTCGTACGGCGCCTGGCCGGGCTCGCGCGGCCCGAACAGGACCGCGAGCTGCTGGAGCTGGTGTGCGGGCGGGTCGCCACGGTGCTCGGGCACGGCGGGGCCGATGCGATCGAGCCCGGGCGGGCGTTCAAGGAGCTGGGCTTCGACTCGCTCACCGCCGTCGAACTCCGCAACGACCTCAAGACCGTGACCGGACTGCGTCTCCCGGCCACGCTCGTCTTCGACTACCCGACCCCGACCGCCCTCGCCGGTTATCTGCGCGACGAACTGCTGGGCGCCGAGGAGTCCGTGGCACCCGCCGCCACCGGGGGCACGGGCGTGGCGCCCGCGGTGGATGACGATCCGATCGTCATCGTCGGCATGAGCTGCCGCTACCCGGGCGGTGTGAGCACCCCCGAGCAGCTGTGGGATCTCGTCGCCGCGGGTGGCGACGGCATCTCCGGCTTCCCCGTCGACCGCGGCTGGGACCTGGACGGCCTGTACCACCCGGACCCCGGCCACGCGGGAACCTCGTACACCCGCGAGGGCGGTTTCCTGCACGACGCCGCCGACTTCGACCCGGCGTTCTTCGGGATTTCGCCGCGTGAGGCGTTGGCGATGGATCCGCAGCAGCGGCTGCTGCTGGAGACGTCGTGGGAGGCGTTCGAGCGGGCGGGCATCGACCCGTCGACCGTGCGCGGCAGCCGGACCGGTGTGTTCGCGGGCGTCATGTACCACGACTACGTCACCGGCTTGGACGGCATCCCGGAGGGCGTCGAGGGCTACGTCGGCACCGGCAACGCGGGCAGCATCGCGTCGGGCCGGGTCGCCTACACCTTCGGGCTCGAGGGCCCGGCCGTCACCGTCGACACCGCGTGCTCGTCGTCGCTGGTGGCGCTGCACTGGGCGATCCAGGCGCTGCGCGCGGGGGAGTGCACGATGGCGCTCGCCGGCGGTGTGGCGATCATGGCCACTCCCGAGACGTTCGTGGACTTCAGCCGTCAGCGCGGGCTGGCCACCGACGGCCGCTGCAAGTCGTTCGCGGCGGGCGCGGACGGTACGGGCTGGGCCGAGGGCGCGGGCATGCTGCTCGTGGAGCGGCTGTCCGACGCGCGCCGCAACGGCCACCCCGTGATGGCGGTGGTGCGGGGTTCCGCCATCAACCAGGACGGCGCGTCGAACGGTCTGACGGCGCCGAACGGTCCGTCGCAGCAGCGCGTCATCCGGCAGGCGCTCAGCAGCGCCCGGCTCACCACCGCCGACGTCGACGTGGTGGAGGCGCACGGCACGGGGACGACGCTGGGCGACCCGATCGAGGCGCAGGCGCTGCTGGCCACGTACGGCCGCGAGCGGGACGCGGAGCGGCCGCTGTGGCTCGGGTCCATCAAGTCCAACATCGGGCACACGCAGGCCGCGGCCGGTGTCGCGGGCATCATCAAGATGGTGATGGCCATGCGGCACGGTGTGCTGCCGCAGACCCTCCACGTCGACGCGCCGTCCCCGAACGTCGACTGGGCGGAGGGCGCGGTCTCGCTGCTCACGGAGGCGCGGGAGTGGCCGGAGTCGGGTCGTCCGCGCCGGGCGGGTGTGTCGTCGTTCGGCATCAGCGGCACCAACGCGCACACCATCATCGAACAGCCCCCGGCGATCGAGGCGCCCGTATCGGACAGCCTCGACGGTGTGCTGCCGTGGCCGCTGTCGGCCATGGGCCAGGAGGCGCTGCGCGACCAGGCCCGCCGCCTGCGCGACCGGCTGAGCGTCGCCGACGACACGGACCTCGCCGACATCGGCTACACCCTGGCCACCGGACGTACCGCCTTCGAGGACCGCGCGGTGCTGGTGGCGCGCGACCGCGAGGGCTTCCTGCGCGGTCTGACGGCGCTGGCCGCCGGTGAACCGGCCCCGGGCGTGGTCCATGGCTCGCCGGTCGCCGGAAAGCTCGCCTTCCTGTTCACGGGGCAGGGGAGCCAGCGGCTGGGGATGGGGCGTGAGCTGTACGACGCCTATCCGGTGTTCGCTGAGGCGCTGGACGCGGTGTGCGACACGCTGGACCCGCACCTCGAAAAGCCCCTGAAGACGGTGCTGTTCGGCGGCGACGCCTCGGTGCTGGACCAGACTGGCTTCACTCAGCCCGCGCTGTTCGCGGTTGAGGTGGCGCTGTTCCGGCTGGTCGAGGCGTGGGGTCTGCGTCCCGATTTCCTCTCGGGGCATTCGATCGGTGAGCTGGCCGCCGCGCATGTGGCGGGTGTGCTGTCGCTGGCGGACGCGGCGAAGCTGGTGGCGGCGCGTGGGCGTCTGATGCAGGAGCTTCCGGCCGGTGGCGCGATGATCGCGGTGCAGGCGTCGGAGGACGAGGTGTTGCCGCTGCTCACCGAGCGAGTGAGCATCGCCGCCCTCAACGGGCCCACCTCCGTGGTCATCGCGGGTGACGAGGACGCGGCCCTGGAGATCGCCGCTGGTTTCGAGGCGCAGGGTCGTAAGACCAAGCGGCTCACCGTCAGCCATGCGTTCCACTCGCCCCGCATGGACGGCATGTTGGACGCGTTCCGTGAGATCGCGCAGGGGCTGACGTACGAGGCGCCTCGCATTCCGATCGTGTCGAACCTCACCGGTGAGCTGGTCTCCGCCGAGGAGATCACGACGCCTGACTTCTGGGTGCGCCACGTCCGCGAGACGGTCCGCTTCCTCGACGGCGTCCGGACCCTCGAAGCCCAGGGCGTCACCACGTACCTCGAACTCGGCCCCGACGGCGTGCTCTCCGGCATGGGGCAGGACTGCCTCACCGAGGGCGACACCGCCGCCTTCCTCTCCGCCCTGCGCGGCGGCCGCCCCGAGCCCGAGACGCTGACCGGCGCCCTCGCCGGGGTGCGGGTGCGCCAGAGCGCGCCCGACTGGGCGGCGTTCTACGCCGGGACCGGCGCGCGGCGCGTGGAGCTTCCGACGTACGCCTTCCAGCGCCGCCGCTACTGGCTGGACATCGCGACGCCCACCGCCACACCCCAGGACGCGGTGGACGCCCGCTTCTGGGAGGCCGTGGAGCGGGAAGACCTCGATTCGCTCGCCGCCACGCTCGACCTGGGTGGCGAGGACAACGGGGCGCTGGAGGCACTGCTGCCCGCGCTGTCGTCGTGGCGGCGGCAGCAGGCGGAGCGTTCGGCGGTGGACGGCTGGCGCTACCGGGTGTCGTGGAAGCCGGTGTCCGACCGTTCCACCGGCGCGCCGCTGAGCGGCCGTTGGCTGGTGGCCACACCGGCGGAGACGACCGGAGAGCCCGCCTGGACCACCGCTCTCGTACGGATGCTGAACGACCGCGGAGTGGACGTGACGCAGGTCGAGCTGACCGGCGACGCCGACCGCGCCGCAGTGGCCACACACCTCACCTCGGCGGTCGGCGACGACGCCGTGGCCGGTGTGGTGTCCCTGCTGGCCCTCGCCGAGGGCGACTGCCTCCTGCGGACGGCCGCGCTGACGCAGGCCCTGGGCGACGCGGGCATCGGCGCGCCGCTGTGGGTGGCCACGCGGGGCGCGGTGGCCGTGGGGCGTTCGGACGGGGCGGTCAGCCCGGACCAGGCGCAGCTGTGGGGGCTTGGCCTGGTGGCGGCGCTGGAGCTGCCCGAGCGCTGGGGCGGTCTGATCGACCTTCCCGGTACGCCCGATGAGCGCGCGGTGGCGCGGCTGGCGGAGGTGCTGGCCGGGGCCGGTGGCGAGGATCAGGTCGCGGTGCGTGCGTCGGGCGTGTTCGGGCGCCGTCTCGTACGGGCCTCGGCGCCCGCGTCGTCCGGTGGCTCCTGGCGGCCGGGTGCGGGGTCCGTCCTGGTCACCGGCGGTACGGGCGCCCTGGGGGCACGGGTGGCGCGCTGGCTGGTGGCGAACGGCGCCGAGCATGTGGTGCTCACCAGCCGCCGTGGCCCGGACGCCCCCGGCGCGGCCGAGCTGCGCGACGAACTCACCGCTTCCGGCGCCCGCGTGACGGTGGCCGCCTGCGACGCGGCCGACCGGGACGCGCTCGCGCGGCTGCTGGCCGGGCTTCCGGAGGAGCTGCCGCTGACCGGCGTCATCCACACGGCAGGCGTGCTGGATGACGGCGTACTCGACGCGCTCACTCCCGAGCGTTTCACGGCCGTGGTGCGCGCCAAGGTGGCGGCTGCGGCGCATCTGGACGAGCTGACGCGCGAGCTGGACCTGTCGGCGTTCGTGCTGTTCTCCTCGATCAGTGGCACGTTCGGCGCGGCGGGACAGGCCAACTACGCCGCCGCCAACGCCTACTTGGACGCGCTCGCCGAGCGGCGCCGTGCCGAGGGCCTGCCCGCCACGTCGATCGCCTGGGGCCCGTGGGCCGAGGGCGGCATGGCGGCGGACGACGCGCTGGAGCAGCGGCTGCGCCGTGGCGGGCTGCCGCCGATGGACGCCGAACGGGCGATGGCCGCCCTGCAGCGGACGCTGGACCTGGACGACGCGGCGGTGGCCGTCGCGGACATCGACTGGGCCCGGTTCGCGCCGGACTTCGCCGCCGTACGGCCGAGCCGCCTCATCGCGGACCTGGCCGACGTGGCGGAGGCGGCGGAGCAGCGACAGGACACCCCTGACGCCTCGTCGCTCGCCGCGCGGCTGGCCGGGCTGGGCGAGGCCGAGCGGGACCGGCTGCTGCTGGACCTGGTCCGTACGCAGGTGGCCGCGGTCCTCGGCCACGACGGCACCGAATCGGTCGGCGCCGACCGGGCCTTCGGGGAGCTGGGCTTCGACTCGCTCACGGCCGTCGAGCTGCGCAACCGGCTCGCTGCGGCGAGCGGCGTCAAGCTGCCCGCCACCCTGGTCTTCGACTACCCGACGGCCACCGCGCTGGCGGGCTGTCTGCGGGCCGAACTGGTGGACTCCGAGGCCGTCGCCACCACATCGGCACCGGACACTGTGACGGTCGCGGCCGACGACGACCCGATCGCGATCGTCGCGATGAGCTGCCGTTTCCCCGGCGGTGTCACCACCCCCGAGGAGCTTTGGCAGCTGCTGACGGCGGGCGGGGACGCGATCGCCGGGTTCCCGGCCGACCGGGGCTGGGACCTGGACGCGCTGTACGACCCGGACCCCGACAAGCGGGGCACCTTCTACGCCCGCGAGGGCGGCTTCCTGTACGACGCGGGCCGGTTCGACGCCGCGTTCTTCGGGATCTCGCCGCGTGAGGCGCTGGCCATGGACCCGCAGCAGCGGCTGCTGCTGGAAACCTCGTGGGAGGCGTTCGAGCGGGCGGGCATCGACCCGGCGACACTGCGCGGTACCTCGGCCGGTGTCTTCGTCGGATCCAACGGTCAGGACTACGACGCCTCCCTGCACACGGTCCCGGAGGGCGTCGAGGGCTACCTCGGCACGGGCAACGCGGCGAGCGTGGTGTCCGGCCGCCTCGCCTACACCTTCGGTCTGGAGGGCCCGGCGGTCACCGTCGACACGGCGTGCTCCTCCTCGCTGGTGGCGCTGCACTGGGCGATCCAGGCGCTGCGGCAGGGCGAGTGTTCGCTCGCGCTCGCGGGCGGTGTGACGGTGATGTCGAGCCCCGGCGCGTACATCGAGTTCAGCCGTCAGCGCGGGCTGGCCGCCGATGGCCGCTGCAAGGCGTTCGCGGCCGGTGCGGACGGCACCGGCTGGGGCGAGGGCGTCGGCATGCTGCTCGTCGAGCGGCTGTCGGACGCGCGCCGCAACGGCCACCCGGTGCTCGCCGTCGTCCGGGGTTCCGCGATCAACCAGGACGGTGCGAGCAACGGTCTGACGGCGCCCAACGGCCCCGCCCAGCAGCGGGTCATCCGGCAGGCGCTGGCCGGTGCGGGCCTGTCCGCCGCCGAGGTGGACGCCGTCGAGGCACATGGCACCGGCACCCGGCTCGGCGACCCGATCGAGGCGCAGGCGCTGCTCGCCACGTACGGGCAGGAGCGGGACCCGGACCGGCCGCTGTGGCTGGGTGCCATCAAGTCCAACATCGGGCACACGCAGGCCGCGGCCGGTGCCGCGGGCATCATCAAGATGGTGATGGCCATGCGGCACGGTGTGCTGCCGCGGACCCTCCACGTGGACGAGCCGTCGCCGCACGTCGACTGGTCGGCGGGCGCGGTGTCGCTGCTGACCGAGCAGACGCGGTGGCCGGAGACCGGCCGTCCGCGCCGCGCGGGCGTGTCCTCGTTCGGCTTCAGCGGCACCAACGCCCACACGGTGCTGGAGCAGGCCCCGGAGCACGACGAGGCGGCCGAAGGCGCACCGCGGCGTCCCGTCGTACGGCCGGACCAGCTCGCCTGGCCGCTGTCCGCCAAGAGCGGGGACGCCCTGCGCGACCAGGCCGAGCGGCTGCGCGGCCACGTCGCCGCCGACCCGGCGCTCGACGCCGTGGACGTGGCGTACTCCCTGGCCACCACCAGGTCCGCGCTCGAACACCGCGCGGTGGTCCTCGGCCCCGACCGGGACCGGCTGCTCGCGGGCCTCGCCGCCCTCGCGCGCGGCGAGTCGGCCGCGCAGCTGATCCAGGGTTCGCCCGCCGATGGCCGTACGGCCGTGCTCTTCACCGGGCAGGGCAGCCAGCGGCTCGGCATGGGACGTGAGCTGTACGAGGCCAGCCCGGTGTTCGCCGAGGCGCTGGACGCGGTCTGCGCCGAACTGGACCGGCACCTCGAACGGCCGCTGTACGACGTGCTGTTCGGCGCCGACAAGGAGCTGCTGGACCGGACGGCCTTCACCCAGTCCGCCCTGTTCGCGGTCGAGGTGGCGCTGTTCCGGCTGGCCGAGGCCGCCGGGCTGCGGCCCGACGTCCTCGCCGGGCACTCCATCGGCGAACTGGCCGCCGCCCATGTGGCGGGCGTGCTGTCGCTGGCGGATGCCGCCGAGTTGGTGGCGGCGCGTGGCCGTCTGATGCAGGAGCTTCCGGCCGGTGGCGCGATGGTCGCGGTGCAGGCGTCGGAGGACGAGGTGGCGCCGCTGCTCACCGAGGGTGTGAGCATCGCCGCTGTGAACGGCCCCACGTCGGTGGTTGTCGCGGGCGACGAGGACGCGGCGCTGGACATCGCGGCGTCGTTGGAGGAGCGGGGCCGTAAGACCAAGCGGCTCACCGTCAGCCACGCCTTCCACTCCCCGCACATGGACGGCATGCTCGCCGGTTTCCGCAAGGTCGCCGAGGGCCTCACCTACAGTGCTCCGCGCATCCCGGTCCTCTCGACCGTCACCGGGCAGCCGGTGACCGACGAGCTGGGCATGGGCTCCGACTACTGGGTGCGCCACGTACGCCACTCCGTCCGCTTCCTCGACGGCATCCGCGCCCTGGAGGCCCAGGGCGTCACCACGTACGTCGAACTCGGCCCGGACGGTGTGCTGTCCGCCATGGCGCAGGACTGCGTCACCGACGACGGCCCCGATGATGTGGCCTTCGTACCGGTGCTGCGCGGCGGGCGCCCCGAGACGGAAACCCTGGCCGGCGCCCTCGCCACCCTGCACGTCCGGGGCGTGGCGCTGGACTGGGAGGCGCTGTTCGCCGGGACCGGCGCGCACCGCGTCGACCTGCCCACGTACGCGTTCCAGCGGCGCCACTACTGGCTCGACGGCGCCGCGCGGAACACGCCCGGCACGACCACCGACGCGGCCGGTGCCCGCTTCTGGGACGCGGTCGAGAGCGACGACCTCGCCTCGCTGGCGGACACCCTGCGCCTCGATGTGGACCAGCCGCTGAGCGCGCTGCTCCCGGCCCTGTCCGCGTGGCGGCGCCGCGAGCGCGAGCAGTCCGCGATCGAGGGCTGGCGCTACCGCGTCACCTGGAAGCCGCTGGAGGAGCCGCGTCTCGCCGTGGCCCCCGGGGTGTGGCTGGTCGCCGAACCGGACGGCCACGCCGAAACCGTACGAACCCTGCTCGACGCGCTGGCCGAACGAGGCGCCGAGATCCGGCGGATCAGCATGGCCAACGGCGCGGACCTCGACCGGGACGCCCTCGCCGACCGCGTCCGCCGGGCCGCGGCCGGTGACCCCGTCCACGGCGTGCTGTCCCTGCTCGCCCTGGACGAGCACCCGCACCCCGAACACGGCGCCGCGCCCACCGGACTGCTGCGCACCGGCGTGCTGGTGCAGGCCCTCGGGGACGCGGGCGTGGACGCCCCGCTGTGGTGCGCCACGACCGGCGCGGTGTCCACCGCCGCCTCCGAGCCCCCGCGCAGCGCCGCACAGGCGCAGGTGTGGGGCCTGGGACGGGTGGTCGCCCTGGAGCACCCCGAGCGCTGGGGCGGCCTGGTCGACCTGCCCGCGACCCTCGACGGACGCACCGCCGACCGTCTGGCGGGCGTGCTCGGCGGCCACGGGAGCGACACCCACGAGGACCAGTTCGCGATCCGTACGGCCGGAGTGCTGGCCCGCAGGCTCGCCCACGCGGAGTCCGTCACCGGGGATGCCGAGCCGTGGCGGCCCCGCGGCACGGTGCTGGTCACCGGCGGCACCGGGGCGCTGGGCGCGCACGTCGCCCGCTGGCTGGCTTCGAGCGGAGCGGACCACCTCGTCCTGGCCGGACGCCGCGGACCGCAGTCCCCCGGCGCCGACCAGCTCACGGCCGAACTGGCCGCGCTGGGCGCCGAGGCGACCGTCGCCGCCTGCGATGTCACCGACCGGGAGGCGCTGGCCGGGCTGCTGGACCGCATCCGGGACGAACACCCCGGCCACCCGCTCACCGCCGTCGTGCACACGGCGGGCGCCGGGCAGTTCGCGCCGCTCGCGGACACCACACCGGCCGATGTCGCCGACGTGGTCGCCGCGAAGGTCGCGGGCGCCACCCACTTGGACGCGCTGCTCGGCGACACCGACCTCGACGCGTTCGTGCTCTTCTCCTCCATCGCCGGGGTGTGGGGCAGCGGTGGCCAGGGTGCGTACGCCGCCGCCAACGCCCACTTGGACGCGCTCGCCGAACAGCGCCGTGCCCGTGGCGCCGCCGCCACCTCCGTGGCCTGGGGACCGTGGGCGGACGGCGGGCTCGTCGCCGACGACGAGGCGGCCGAGCAGCTGCGCCGCCGCGGACTGCCGGTCATGGCCCCGCAGTCCGCCATCGCCGCCCTCCAGCAGGCGCTGGAGCGGGGTGAGACCACGATCGCCGTCGCCGACGTCGACTGGGACCGGTTCGCCCCCGCCTTCACCGCGGCCCGCCCGCGTCCGCTCATCGCCGACCTGCCCGAGGTCCGTAACGCCCTCGCGGGGCCGGATCCCGCTGAGGACGGCGCGGCCGGCGACCCGGCGGAGGCGCTGCGGGAGCGGCTGGCGGGGCTCACCGGGCCCGAGGCCGACCGCGTGCTGCTCGACCTCGTACGCACGGAGGTCGCCGCCGTCCTCGGACACGACGACACCACGGCCATCGAGGCGGGCCGGGCGTTCAAGGAGCTGGGCTTCGACTCCCTCACCGCCGTCGAACTCCGCAACCGGCTGGGCGCCGCGACCGGACTCCGGCTCACCGCCACCCTGGTCTTCGACCACCCCACGCCCAGCGTGCTCGCGGACCAGCTGCGCGCCGACCTCCTGGGCGAGGACACCACCCCGGAACTCCCGGCCCTCGCGGAAATCGACAAGCTGGAATTCACCCTCTCCCACGTTCCCGACGACAAGGCGGAACGCGAGCGGGTCACGGCGCGACTCGAAGCGCTGCTGCGGAAATGGCACGAGACCGAGAACGAGGCGGCCGCGGACGGTACCGACGACGATGACCTCGATATCGAATCCGCCTCGGCCGAAGACATCTTCGACCTCATCAACAATGAATTCGGAAGGTCCTGACGTGATGACCGCTCACATTTCCACTGACCTCAGGAGGTGACGTTTTCGTGGCTAGCGCGAACGAAGAAAAGCTGCTCGACAATCTGAAGTGGATGACCACTGAGCTGCGCCGGGCCCGTCGCCGCCTGACCGAGGTGGAGGCGGACGCGCAGGAACCCATCGCGATCGTCGCGATGAGCTGCCGCTTCCCCGGCGGCATCGGCTCACCCGAGGACCTGTGGCGGCTCGTCGACGAGGGCGGCGACGCCATTTCCGGATTCCCCGCCGACCGCGGCTGGGACATCGAAGGACTCGCCGACCCGGACCCCGACCGCAAGGGCACCTTCTACAACAGCGGCGGCGGATTCCTCGACGGCGTCGCCGACTTCGACCCCGGATTCTTCGGCATTTCGCCGCGCGAGGCGCTGGCCATGGACCCGCAGCAGCGGCTGCTGCTGGAAACCTCCTGGGAAGCCTTCGAACGCGCCGGAATCGACCCGGCCTCCGTCCACGGCAGCCGCACCGGCGTGTACGTGGGCGCCGCGGCCATGGGCTACGGCTCCGACACCCAGGGCGCCTCGGAAGAGCTGGAAGGGCTGATGCTCACCGGCGGCGCCACCAGCGTGCTGTCCGGCCGCATCGCCTACACCTTCGGCCTCGAGGGCCCGGCCGCCACCATCGACACGGCCTGCTCGTCGTCGCTGGTCGCCCTGCACTGGGCGGCCCAGGCGCTGCGTCAGCGCGAATGCTCGCTCGCCCTGGTCGGCGGCGTCACCGTGATGCCCAACCCCGATGTGTTCGTGGAATTCAGCCGTCAGCGCGGCCTCGCCCCCGACGGCCGCTGCAAGTCCTTCGCGGCGTCGGCGGACGGCACCGGCTGGTCCGAGGGCGTCGGCGTCCTGCTGGTCGAGCGGCTGTCGGACGCGGTCCGCAACGGCCACCAGGTGCTGGCGGTCGTCCGGGGCTCGGCCGTCAACCAGGACGGTGCGTCGAACGGTCTGACGGCGCCGAACGGCCCGTCGCAGCGCCGTGTCATCCGCCAGGCCCTGGAGAACGCCCGGCTGTCCGCCGCCGAGATCGACATGGTCGAAGCACATGGCACCGGTACGACGCTGGGCGACCCCATCGAGGCGCAGGCGCTGCTCGCCACCTACGGCCA
This sequence comes from Streptomyces sp. NPDC007983, assembly GCF_042958345.1. Taxonomy (NCBI): domain Bacteria; kingdom Bacillati; phylum Actinomycetota; class Actinomycetes; order Kitasatosporales; family Streptomycetaceae; genus Streptomyces; species Streptomyces sp. NPDC007983. Next base: position 78,889 of record NZ_JBIBJI010000010.1, on the reverse strand, counting down.
GGACCGGCCGGAGGGGCGGCCGATGTGGTTGGGCTCGCTCAAGTCCAACCTGGGCCACACCCAGGCGGCGGCCGGTGTCGCGGGCGTCATCAAGACAGTCATGGCGATACGACACGGCGTCATGCCCCGGACCCTCCACGTCGACCAGCCGTCCCCGACCGTCGACTGGTCTGCGGGGGACGTGTCGCTGCTCACGGAGGCCCGGCCGTGGGCCGACACCGGGCGGCCGCGCCGGGCCGGTATCTCGGCCTTCGGCGTGAGCGGCACCAACGCCCACACCATCCTGGAGCAGGCCCCGGAGCCGGAGGCCACGGAGAACGACGCTCCGGCCGCCGTCACCCTCGCCGTCCTGCCGTGGCTCCTGTCCGCCAAGACGGAGACGGCGCTGCGCGAGAACGCCCGCCGCCTCGCCGCTCACCTCGACCGCGACCCCGCCCTCGGCGCCGCCGACATCGGCTACTCCCTCGCCACCGGCAGGGCCGCCCTGGACCACCGCGCGGCCATCGTGGGCACCGACCGCGATGCGCTACGGCACGCCCTGGACGCCCTGGCGCGGGGCGAGTCCGCACCGGGGCTGGCCGAGAGCCCGGTGGCCGGCGGGCAGGTGGCGTTCCTGTTCACTGGGCAGGGGAGCCAGCGGCTGGGGATGGGCCGTGAGCTGTATGACGCCTATCCGGTGTTCGCGGAGGCGCTGGATGCGGTGTGCGATGCGCTGGATGCGCATCTTGAGCAGCCGCTGAAGTCGGTGCTGTTCGGGGATGACGCGGCGGTGCTGGACCAGACGGCGTTTACTCAGCCTGCGCTGTTCGCGGTTGAGGTGGCGTTGTTCCGGCTGGTGGAGGCGTGGGGTGTGAGGCCGGACTTCCTGTCCGGGCACTCCATTGGTGAGTTGGCTGCGGCGCATGTGGCGGGTGTGTTGTCGCTGGCGGATGCGGCGAAGTTGGTGGCGGCGCGTGGGCGGTTGATGCAGGAGCTTCCGGCCGGTGGTGCGATGGTCGCGGTGCAGGCGTCGGAGGACGAGGTGGCGCCGCTGCTGACCGAGCGGGTGAGTATTGCCGCGCTGAATGGCCCGTCGTCGGTGGTGATCTCGGGTGATGAGGACGCTGCTGTTGAGATTGCGGCTTCGTTCGAGGCGCAGGGTCGTAAGACGAAGCGGCTCACGGTCAGCCATGCGTTCCATTCGCCGCGTATGGACGGGATGCTGGACGTGTTCCGTGCGGTGGCGCAGGGGCTGTCGTACGAGGCTCCGCGCATTCCGATCGTGTCGAATCTGACCGGGGATGTCGTCTCCGCGCAGGAGATCACCAGCCCGGAGTTCTGGGTGCGGCATGTCCGTGAGGCCGTGCGGTTCCTCGATGGTGTGCGGGTGTTGGAGGCCAAGGGTGTCTCTACGTTCATCGAGCTGGGTCCGGATGGTGTGCTCACCGCCATGGCACAGGAGTGTGTGACCGGCGACGACGCCGCGTTCATCTCCGTCTGTCGCAAGGACCGCTCCGAGGCGGAGTCGCTGACGACGGCTGTCGCGCGGGTGTTTGTGCGTGGTGTGGGTGTGGACTGGGCTGGTTTCTTTGCGGGGACTGGTGCTGGTCGGGTGGATTTGCCGACGTATGCGTTTGAGCATGAGCGGTTCTGGTTGGAGCCGGGTGCGGCGTCGGTGGGTGATGTGGCGTCGGTGGGGTTGGAGCCGGTGGGGCATCCGTTGTTGGGTGCGGCGGTGTCGTTGGCGGAGTCGGATGGGTTGTTGTTCACGGGTCGGCTGGGTGTGGATTCGCATCCGTGGCTGGCCGATCATGTGGTGCGTGGTGCGGTGGTGGTGCCGGGTACGGCGTTTGTTGAGCTGGCGGTGCGGGCCGGTGACCAGGCCGGTTGTGACCATCTCGATGAGCTGACCCTGCACGCCCCCCTCGTCCTGCCCGCACGTGGCGGGGTCCGGCTTCAGGTCACCGTCGGCGCCCCGGACGACACCGGACGGCGGTCCATCGCCGTGCTGTCCCGCGCCGAGGACGCCCCGGCCGAGGAGCCGTGGACGCGCCACGCCAGTGGTGCGGTGGTCGCGGGCGCGCCCCGGCCGTCGTTCGCGCTGGCCCAGTGGCCCCCACAGGACGCCGAGGTGGCCCGTACCGAGGAGCTGTACGAGGCCCTGGCGGACGGCGGGCTGCGCTACGGCCCGGTGTTCCAGGGGCTCAACGCCGCCTGGCGGCGCGGTGACGAGCTGTTCGCCGAGGTCCGGCTGCCGGAGGCCGTCGCGGCCGACGCGCAGGCGTACGGGCTGCACCCGGCGCTGCTCGACTCCGCGCTGCACGCGCTGGGGCTGGACGGTCTGGGCGACGGCGAGAGCCAGGGGCGGCTGCCGTTCGCCTGGAGCGGGGTGTCGCTGTACGCGAGTGGCGCTTCGGCGCTGCGCGTGCGGCTGGTGTTGCAGGGCGCGGACGGTGTCCGGCTGGAGATCGCGGACACGTCCGGTGCGCCGGCCGCCGCCGTGGACTCGCTGGTGCTGCGCGCCGTATCGGACGAGCAGGTGCAGGCCGCGCGGGCGGCGTACCACGAGTCGCTGTTCCGGGTGGAGTGGACCGAGCTGGCGACGGGCGCGGGTACCGCACGGCGCGACCGCTGGGCGGTGCTCGGCGACGTGGACGGTACCGGGCTCGGTGCCGTCGGTGCTGTCGGTGCTGTCGGTGCCGAGGTCGTGGCGTACGCGGATCTCGCGGCGCTGACCGAGGCGGTCGCCTCCGGCGCGGCCGTACCGGACTACGTGTTGGTGGCGCCTTCCACCGAGGGCGACTCGGTGCCGGACGCGGTGCGTCAGGCCACGGTCGGGGCGCTGGGCCTGGCCCAGGCGTGGCTGGCCGAGGAGCGGTTCGCCGCTTCGCGGCTGGTGTTCCTGACCTGGGGCGAGGGCGAGCCCGTACGCGACCCGGCGCAGGCCGCCGCGTGGGGTCTGCTGCGTACGGCGCAGGCCGAGAACCCGGACCGCTTCATCCTCCTGGACACCGACGGCCAGGACGCGTCGCTCGCGGCGCTTCCGGCGGCGCTGGCGGCGGGCGAGGAGCAGCTCGCGGTGCGTGCGGGCGTGGCCCGCGTCCCGAGGCTGGCCCGGGTGCGGGCCGTGGACACCGATGACACGGACGTATTCAGCACGGACGGCACGGTGCTGGTCACCGGCGCCTCCGGCACGCTGGGCGGCCTGGTGGCCCGTCATCTGGCCGCCGAGCACGGCGTACGACGCCTGCTGCTGGTGAGCCGCCGTGGCGACCAGGCGCCGGGGTCCGCCGAACTGACCGCAGAGCTGGCCGAGTTGGGCGCCGAAGCACACTGGGCGGCCTGCGATGTGGCCGACCGGGACGCGCTCGCGGCGACCCTCGCCACCGTCCCGGCCGAACATCCGCTGACGGCTGTGGTCCACACGGCGGGCGTCCTGGACGACGGTGTGATCGGCTCGCTGACGCCCGAGCGCGTCGCCCACGTCCTGCGCCCGAAGGTGGACGCGGCGTGGAACCTGCACGAACTGACCCGGGACCTGGACCTGACGGCGTTCGTGCTGTTCTCGTCCGCCTCGGGCGTGTTCGGCACCCCCGGACAGGGCAACTACGCGGCCGCCAACGCGTTCCTCGACGCCCTGGCCACCCGCCGCCGCGCCGAGGGGCTTCCGGCCGTCGCGCTCGCCTGGGGACCGTGGGCGGGCGCCGGCATGGCCGGTGGCCTGGACGAGGCCGACGTCGCGCGGATGCGGCGCGCCGGACTGCCGCCGCTGACCCCGGCGGAGGGCCTGGCACTGCTGGACGCGGCCCTCGCCACCGGCGAGGCGACGCCCGCCCCGATGCGGGTGGACGCCGTGGCGCTGCGGGCCCAGGCCGCCGCGGGCGCGCTCGCGCCGGTGCTGCGCGGACTGGTCCGGGTGCCGGTACGGCGCGCGGTGGACACCGCCGCGGGCGGCGCGGCCGGGCTGGCGGAGCGGCTGGCCGGGCTGAGCGCGGCCGAGCAGGACCGGCTGCTGCTGGACCTGGTCCGTACGCAGGTGGCCGCCGTCCTCGGCTATGCGGGACCGCAGGCCGTCGATGAGGGCCGGGCGTTCAAGGACCTGGGCTTCGACTCGCTCACCGCCGTCGAACTGCGCAACCTCCTGCGCGAGGTGACCGGGCTGCGGCTGCCGCCGACCCTCGTCTTCGACTACCCGACCTCGACCGCCCTGGTGGGCCATCTGCGGGACGAGATCATCGGAGACCGGGCCGAGGCGATCGTGCCCGACCAGGTGACCACCGCGGCCGACCAGGACGACCCGATCGCGATCGTCGCTATGAGCTGCCGTTTCCCCGGTGGCGTGCGGTCGCCCGAGGAGCTGTGGCAGCTGCTGCTCGCGGGCGACGACGCGATCACCCCGTTCCCCGCCGACCGCGGCTGGGACCTCGCCACCCTCTACAGCGACGACCCGGACCTCGAAGGCACCAGCTACACCCGCGAGGGCGGCTTCCTGCACGACGTCGCCGACTTCGACGCCCCGTTCTTCGGCATCTCGCCGCGTGAGGCGCTGGCCATGGACCCGCAGCAGCGGCTGCTGCTGGAAACCTCCTGGGAGGCGTTCGAGCGGGCCGGGATCGACCCCGCGACGCTGCGCGGCAGCCGGACCGGCGTCTACGTCGGCTCCAACGACCAGGACTATCTGACGCTGTGGCTCAACGAGCCGCAGGGCCTCGAAGGCCACCTGGGCACCGGCAACTCCTCCAGCGTGGCGTCCGGCCGCCTCTCCTACGCCTTCGGGCTCGAAGGGCCCGCCCTCACCGTCGACACCGCCTGCTCGTCCTCGGTGGTGGCCCTGCACCTGGCCGCGCAGGCGCTGCGCAACGGCGAATGCTCGCTCGCGCTCGCGGGTGCCGTCACGGTCATGTCGACCCCCGGCGCGTTCCTGGAGTTCAGCCGCCAGCGCGGACTGGCCGCCGACGGCCGGATCAAGGCGTTCTCCGGTGACGCGGACGGCACCAACTGGGCCGAGGGCGTGGGCCTGTTCCTCGTGGAACGGCTCTCCGACGCCCGCAGGAACGGCCACCCGGTGCTCGCCCTCCTGCGCTCCACCGCCATCAACCAGGACGGTGCGTCGAATGGTCTGACGGCGCCCAACGGCCCCTCCCAGCAGCGTGTCATCCGGCAGGCCCTGGCCACCGCCGGGCTGTCGGCCACCGACATCGACGCGGTGGAGGCGCACGGCACCGGCACGTCCCTCGGCGACCCGATCGAGGCGCAGGCGCTGCTCGCCACCTACGGCCAGAACCGGCCCGAGGGGCGGCCCCTGTGGCTCGGCTCGGTGAAGTCCAACATCGGCCACACCCAGGCCGTGGCGGGCGCCGCCGGAATCATGAAGATGGTCCTGGCCATGCAGCACGGCGCGCTGCCGCAAACGCTGCACGTCACCGAGCCGACCCCGCACGTCGACTGGTCGGCGGGCGACATCGAGCTGCTGACCGAGGCCCGGCCCTGGCCGGAGACCGACGGCCGTCCGCGCCGCGCGGGCGTGTCGTCCTTCGGCTTCAGCGGCACCAACTCGCACGCGATCATCGAGCAGGCCCCGGCCGCCGATGCCGTCTCGTCGGCCGCTCCGGAACGATCCCTGCCCGTCCTCGCCTGGCCGGTCTCGGCCCGTGACGCGGACGCGCTACGGGCCCAGGCCACGCGCCTGCACGCCTACGCGGACGGCCACCCCGAGCTGCGCCCGCTCGACGTGGCGTACTCCCTGGCCACCTCCCGCTCCGCCCTGGAACACCGAGCCGTGCTGCTCGGCCGGGACGCCGAACACCCCGGCGACGCGCTGACCGCCCTGGCCGAGGGCCGCGATGCGCCCGGGCTCGTGGCGGGTTCGGTGGCCGGTGGCCGGGTGGCGTTCCTGTTCACGGGGCAGGGCAGCCAGCGGCTGGGGATGGGCCGTGAGCTGTACGAGGCGTACCCGGTGTTCGCGGAGGCGCTGGACGCGGTGTGCGATGCGCTGGATGCGCACCTGGAACGGCCGCTGAAGTCGGTGCTGTTCGGGGATGACGCGTCGGTGCTGGATCAGACGGGGTTCACCCAGCCTGCGTTGTTCGCGGTTGAGGTGGCGCTGTTCCGGCTGGTCGAGGCGTGGGGTGTGAAGGCGGACTTCCTGTCCGGGCACTCCATTGGTGAGCTGGCTGCTGCCCATGTGGCGGGTGTGCTGTCGCTTGCGGATGCTGCGAAGTTGGTGGCGGCGCGTGGGCGGTTGATGCAGGAGCTTCCGGCCGGTGGCGCGATGATCGCCGTGCAGGCCGCCGAGGACGAGGTGTTGCCGCTGCACACCGAGCGCGTCAGCATCGCCGCCCTCAACGGGCCCACGTCCGTGGTCATCGCGGGTGACGAGGACGCGGCGCTGGAGATCGCGGCGGGCTTTGAGGCGCAGGGTCGTAAGACGAAGCGGCTCACGGTGAGCCATGCGTTCCACTCGCCGCGTATGGACGGGATGCTGGAGGCGTTCCGTGAGGTCGCGCAGGGGTTGTCGTACGAGGCTCCGCGCATCCCGATCGTGTCGAACCTGACCGGTGAGCTGGTCTCCGCCGAGGAGATCACCAGCCCGGACTTCTGGGTGCGCCACGTCCGCGAAGCCGTCCGCTTCCTGGATGGCGTACGCACCCTCGAAGCCCAGGGCGTCACCACCTACGTCGAGCTGGGCCCGGACGGTGTGCTCACCGCCATGGCACACGAGAGCGTCACCGGCGCCGACGCGGCGTTCGTGACCGCGCTCCGCAAGGGCCGCCCCGAGGCCGAGGCCGTCACCACGGCGCTCGCCCAGGCGTACGTCCGGGGCGCCGCCGTCGACTGGGCGGCGTACTTCGCCGGGACCGGTGCGTCCCGCGTGGACCTGCCCACGTACGCCTTCCAGCGCCGTCGCTACTGGCCCGACGCCACCCCCAAGGGGGCGACCGAGGGCGCCGTGGACGCGGTGGACGCGCGGTTCTGGGAGGCCGTGGAGCGCGAGGACTGGGAGTCGCTGGCCACCGAGCTGCGCGTCGAGGGCGACCAGCCGCTCAGCGCGGTGCTGCCCGCGCTGTCGTCGTGGCGGCGCGCCCGGCGCGAAGAGTCCGCCGCCGACGGCCGCCTCTACAACGTGACGTGGAAGTCGTGCCCGCACGCCCCGTCCGGTGCCCCCACCGGCACCTGGCTGACCGTCGTCCCCGCGAGCCTCGCCGGGGACACCCGGGTCGCGGCGGTGGCCGACGATCTGGCGCGGCGCGGGGTGCGTGTCGTACCCGTCGAACTGGACGTGGCGGACACCGATCCCGGCGCCCTCGCCACCCGCCTCACAGCAGCCTCGGATGGCCCGGTGGCCGGCGTCCTGTCGCTGCTGGCGCTGGACGAGCAGCCGCATCCGGAGCATCCGGCGGTGCCGGTCGGCCTCGCGCTGACCGGGGCGCTGGCCGAGGCGCTGGCGCGGCAGGGCGGCGACGCCCCGGCGCGGCTGTGGTGTGTCACCCGGGGCGCGGTCTCGACCGGCGCCGGCGACGAGCTGCACGGCGTCACCCAGGCCCAGGTCTGGGGCTACGGCCGGGTCGTGGCGCTGGAGCAGCCCGAGCGCTGGGGCGGTCTGGTCGACCTGCCGGACACGCTTGACGCGAAGGCGCTGGACCGGCTCGCGGGCGCGCTCGCCGGGGCCGACGGGCTCCGCGACGAGGACCAGGTGGCGATCCGTTCCGCCGGGGTCTTCGTACGCCGCCTCGTACCCGCCCCGCGCGACGCGGCCACCGCGGCCGTCGAGCCGTGGATGCCGCGCGGCACCGTGCTGGTGACCGGCGGCACGGGCGCCCTGGGGCGGCACGTCGCGCACTGGCTGGCCCGCAACGGGGCCGAGCGGCTGGTGCTGCTCAGCCGCCGGGGCCCGGACGCGCCGGGCGCGGCCGAGATCGTGACCGAACTGTCCGGCACCGACACCGCCGTGACCGTCGAGGCATGCGATGTGGCCGACCGCGAGGCGCTGGAAGCGCTCGTGGAGAAGCTGGCGGCCAACGGCACCCCCGTACGGGCCGTGGTGCACTCGGCGGGCATCTCGCAGGAACCCGGCACCGGCACCGAACTCCCCGAGTTCGCCCGGATCGTGGCGGCGAAGACCACCGGAGCGCTCCACCTCGACGGCATCTTCGGGGAGGGCGCCGAACCGCTCGACGCGTTCGTGCTCTTCTCCTCCATCGCCGGGGTGTGGGGCAGCGGCGGCCAGGGCGCGTACGCGGCGGGCAACGCCTTCCTCGACGCGCTGGCCGAACAGCGCCGCGCCCGTGGCCTGACCGCCACGTCCGTGGCCTGGGGCCCGTGGGCCGAGGGCGGCATGGCCGCCGAGGGCGACGCGGAGGAGCAGCTGCGCCGCCGTGGCCTGCCGCCGATGGCGCCGGACCTGAACATGGCCGCCTTCCAGCGGGTGCTGTCCCGTCGGGAGACCGCCGTGACCGTGGCCGATGTCGACTGGGAGCGTTTCGCCCCGGCCTTCACCGCCGCCCGCCCCCGCCCGCTGATCGACGACCTGCCGGGTGTCCGCGCCCTGCTACAAGGCGCCGAGGGCGAGTCGGCGAACCAAGGGACGGAGGCGGATGCCGCGTCGGCGCTGCGCGAGCGGCTGGCGGGACTGCCCGCGGCCGACCGTGAGGACGCGGTGCTCGAGGTGGTGCGCACCCATGTGGCCACCGCCCTCGGCCACGCCTCGGCCGACGAGGTCGAGGCCGGACGCGCCTTCAACGAGCTGGGCTTCGACTCGCTCACCGCGGTCGAACTGCGCACCCGGCTGAGCGCGGCCACCGGCCTCCGGCTGCCCACCAGCCTCGTCTTCGACTACCCGAACCCGGCCGCGCTCGCCGCGCATCTGCTGGAGCAACTGGCGCCAGAGGAGCCGGGCCACGCCCCGGCCGATGTGGACCTCGATCCGCAGGACGCCGCACTGCGCCGCACCCTGGCCGCCATCCCGATGAGCCGGATCCGGGAGGCCGGTCTGCTGGACACGCTGCTCCAGCTCGCCGATCCGCAAGCAGCGACCCCTGGCACGAGCCGCGCCGAAGATGACGCCGAGTCCATCGACGACATGGACGTCCAGCACCTCATCGACATGGCGCTCGACCTCGACGGCCTCGACGGCACCGAATCCTGACGCGGCCCAAGCACGGAGTACACGACACGATGACAACCCCCAACGAAAAGCTCGTTGACGCGCTGCGGGCCTCGCTGAAGGAAACCGAGCGGCTGCGCAAGCAGAACCAGCAGCTCACCGACGCATCCCGGGAACCGATCGCGATCGTCGGCATGAGCTGCCGATTCCCCGGCGGTGTCGGCAGCCCCGAAGAGCTGTGGCAGCTCGTCGCGGGCGGCCACGACGCCATCTCGGGGTTCCCCACCGACCGCGGCTGGAACATCGAGTCGCTCTACGACCCGGACCCCGAGCGCGAGGGCACGTTCTACGCACGCGGTGGCGGCTTCCTCTACGACGCGGACCAGTTCGACCCCGGGTTCTTCGGCATCTCGCCGCGTGAGGCGCTGGCCATGGACCCGCAGCAGCGGCTGCTGCTGGAGACGTCATGGGAGGCGTTCGAGCGGGCGGGCATCGACCCGGCGGCGCTGCGCGGCTCCCGCACCGGCGTGTTCGTCGGCGCGTCCACGCAGGCGTACGGGGCGGGTGAATACGACCTGCCGGAGGGTGTCGAGGGCCATCTGCTCACCGGCACCGCCTCCAGCGTCGCGTCCGGGCGGCTCTCGTACGCCTTCGGCCTCGAGGGCCCGGCCGCCACCATCGACACCGCGTGCTCGTCCTCCTCGGTCGCGCTGCACCTGGCGGTCCAGGCGCTGCGGCAGAGCGAGTGCTCGCTCGCGCTGGCGGCGGGCGCGACCGTGCTCGCGTCGCCCGATGTGTTCGTGGAGTTCAGCCGTCAGCGCGGCCTGTCCGCCGACGGCCGCTGCAAGTCCTTCGCGGCGTCGGCGGACGGCACCGGCTGGTCCGAGGGCGTTGCGGTGCTGCTGGTCGAGCGGCTGTCGGACGCGGTCCGCAACGGCCACCAGGTGCTTGCGGTCGTGCGTGGTTCGGCGGTCAACCAGGACGGTGCGAGCAATGGCCTGACGGCGCCGAACGGCCCGTCGCAGCGCCGTGTCATCCGCCAGGCCCTGGAGAACGCCCGCCTCAGCCCGGCCGACGTGGACGCGGTCGAAGCACACGGCACGGGTACGACCCTGGGCGACCCGATCGAGGCACAGGCCCTGATCGCCACCTACGGCCAGGAGCGGCCGGAGGGGCGGCCGCTGTGGCTCGGCTCGCTGAAGTCGAACATCGGTCACACCCAGAACGTCGCCGGAATCGGCGGCGTCATCAAGATGGTCATGGCGATGCGGCACGGTGTACTGCCGCAGACCCTGCACGTGGATGAGCCGACGCCGCACGTCGACTGGTCGGCGGGGGACGTGTCGCTGCTCACGGAGGCGCGGCAGTGGCCGGAGACCGACGGCCGCCCGCGGCGCGCGGGCGTCTCGTCGTTCGGCGTCAGCGGCACCAACGTCCACACCATCATCGAGCAGGCGCCCGAGCCGGAAGAAGCCAAGGCCCCCTCGGCGCCCGCCGTGACCCCCGCCGTGCTGCCGTGGGTCCTGTCCGGACGCGGCGCCGCCGCCCTGCGCGCCCAGGCCGAGCGCCTGGCCGCGCACGTGCGGGACCACCCCGATCTGCGGCCGCTCGACCTCGCCCACGCGCTCGCGACCACCCGGTCGGCCTTCGACCACCGCGCGGTGCTCGTCGCGGCCGACGGCGACGGCTTCCGGGCCGGACTCGACGCCCTGGCGGGCGCCGGGGACGCCCCGGGGCTGGTGCAGGGTTCGCCGGTGCCGGGCAAGGTGGCGTTCCTGTTCACGGGGCAGGGGAGCCAGCGGCTGGGTATGGGGCGTGAGCTGTATGACGCCTATCCGGTGTTCGCGGAGGCGCTGGATGCGGTGTGTGCGGAGCTGGATCGGCATCTTGAGCGGCCGTTGAAGTCGGTGCTGTTCGGGGATGACGCGGCGGTGCTGGATCAGACGGGGTTCACTCAGCCTGCGTTGTTCGCGGTTGAGGTGGCGTTGTTCCGGCTGGTGGAGGCGTGGGGTGTGAGGCCGGACTTCCTGTCCGGGCACTCCATTGGTGAGTTGGCTGCGGCGCATGTGGCGGGTGTGTTGTCGCTGGCGGATGCCGCCGAGTTGGTGGCGGCGCGTGGGCGGTTGATGCAGGAGCTTCCGGCCGGTGGCGCGATGGTCGCGGTGCAGGCGTCGGAGGACGAGGTGGCGCCGCTGCTGACCGGGCGTGTTTCGATCGCCGCTGTCAACGGGCCGACGTCCGTGGTCATCGCGGGCGACGAGGATGCGGCTCTGGAGATCGCGGCGGGCTTTGAGGCGCAGGGTCGTAAGACCAAGCGGCTCACCGTCAGCCACGCCTTCCACTCACCGCGTATGGACGGGATGCTGAACGCGTTCCGCGAGGTCGCCGAGGGGCTGTCGTACGAGGCCCCGACGATCCCCATCGTGTCCAACCTGACCGGTGCCGTGGTGTCCGCCGAGGAGATCACGACCGCCGATTTCTGGGTGCGGCATGTCCGTGAGGCCGTGCGGTTCCTCGATGGTGTGCGGGTGTTGGAGGCCAAGGGTGTCTCGACGTTCATCGAGCTGGGTCCGGATGGTGTGCTCTCTGCGATGGGGCAGGAGTGTGTCTCCGGTGAGGAGGCGGCGTTCATCTCCGTCTGCCGCAAGGAGCGCTCCGAGGCGGAGTCGCTGACGACGGCTGTCGCGCGGGCGTTTGTGCGTGGTGTGGGTGTGGACTGGGCTGGTTTCTTTGCGGGGACTGGTGCTGGTCGGGTGGATTTGCCGACGTATGCGTTTGAGCATGAGCGGTTCTGGTTGGAGCCGGGTGCGGCGTCGGTGGGTGATGTGGCGTCGGTGGGGTTGGAGCCGGTGGGGCATCCGTTGTTGGGTGCGGCGGTGTCGTTGGCGGAGTCGGATGGGTTGTTGTTCACGGGTCGGCTGGGTGTGGATTCGCATCCGTGGCTGGCCGATCATGTGGTGCGTGGTGCGGTGGTGGTGCCGGGTACGGCGTTTGTTGAGCTGGCGGTGCGGGCCGGTGACCAGGCCGGTTGTGACCATCTCGATGAGCTGACCCTGCACGCCCCCCTCGTCCTGCCCGCGCGTGGCGGGGTCCGGCTTCAGGTCACCGTCGGCACCCCGGACGAGGCCGGACGGCGTTCCCTCACCGTCTCCTCTCGTGCGGAGGACGCCGCCCCCGACGCGGCGTGGCTGCGGAACGCCAGCGGTGTGCTCGCCCCCGGCGCCCCGAGTCCGTCGTTCGAGCTGGCCGAGTGGCCGCCGACCGCCGCCGAGGCGATCGAGACCGAAGCGGTCTACGGCCGGCTGGCCGAGGCAGGCCTGCGGCACGGCCCGCTGTTCCAGGGGCTCAACGCCGCCTGGCGGCGCGGTGACGAGCTGTTCGCCGAGGTCCGGCTGCCGGAGGACGCGGACCCCGGTGCCGAACGGTTTGCCGTACACCCGGCGCTGCTGGACGCCGCACTGCACACCCTGTACGACCACGGGGACGCCGCGCAGCCGGCCGTGGAATGGCAGGGCGTCTCCCTGTACGCGGAGGGCGCGTCCGCGCTGCGCGTACGGATCGGGCCGGCCGAAGCCGACACCGTGACCGTGGCGGTGGCCGACGCCGAAGGCGAGCCTGTCGCCACCATCGACGCACTGCGCTGCCGCCCGCTCCCCGAAGACCTCGGCAGCGACGCGAACGACCAGTGGCAGAACCTGTTCCGCCTGGACTGGGTTGCCCCGCAGGCAGCCCAAGCCACGCAGGCCGCCGGGGCCGGGCCGGACGCCGCCGCCCGCCGCGTCGTCCTCGGCGACGACCCGTTCGGGCTGGTCACGGGCGGCGTGGCCGCCACCTCCGTACCGGATCTGGCGGCGCTGGGCGACATCACCGCGCCGGAACTGGTGCTCGCCTCCTTCGCCCCCATATCGCAAGGCGACCCGGACGAGGACATGGCCGCAGCGGCGCACCGGGAGGCGCAGCGCGCGCTGGCCCTGGTACAGGGCTGGCTGGCCGACGACCGGTTCGAGGACGCGCGGCTCGTGGTGGTCACCCGGGGCGCGATGGCCGCCGGGCCGGAGGAGAGCGTCACCGACCTGGCGCACGCCCCGCTGTGGGGTCTGGTGCGCTCCGCCGAGACCGAGAACCCGGGTCGTTTCGTCCTTGTGGACCTCGACGAAACCTCCACGGCCGCCCTGCCCGACGCCCTGGCCACCGGGGAGCCGGAGCTGGCCGTCCGCGCGGACCGCGCCCTCGCGCCCCGCCTGGCCCGCGCGTCGGCGGAGGACCGTACGGACACCGTCGCCCCGGCGTTCGACGCCGATGGCACCGTCCTGATCACCGGCGGCACCGGCGCCCTGGGCCGCCTGCTCGCCCGCCACCTGGTCGCCGATCACGGCGTACGCCACCTGCTGCTCACCAGCAGGCGCGGCGCGGACGCCGACGGCGCCGTCGAGCTGGCCGCCGAACTCCGCGAGCAGGGCGCCGAGATCACCCTCGCCGCCTGCGACGCCGCGGACCGCGACGCCCTCGCCGCGACCCTGGCCGCCATTCCGGCCGAGCACCCGCTCACGGCCGTCGTGCACACCGCCGGTGTGCTGGACGACGGCACGGCCGCCGCCCTGAGGCCCGAGCAACTGGACCGCGTGCTGCGCCCCAAGGTGGACGCGGCGTGGAACCTGCACGAGCTGACGCGTGGCCGCGCCCTCTCCGCGTTCGTCCTGTTCTCCGCCATCGCGGGCACGCTGGGCGGCGCGGGCCAGGCCAACTACGCAGCGGCGAATGTCTTCCTCGACGCGCTCGCCGCACACCGCCACGCCACCGGTCTGCCCGCCACCTCGCTGGTGTGGGGCCTGTGGGCCCAGTCCGGTGGCATCACCGGCGATCTGACCGAGACCGATCTGCTGCGGCTCGCCCGCAGCGGCATGGGCGCGCTGTCCGACGAGGAGGGCATGGCGCTGTTCGACACCGCCTGCCGCACCGGCCGGACCACGCTGATCCCGGCCCGTCTCGACCTCGCGGCGCTGCGTTCCGCCGCCGGTTCGGGGCCGGTTCCGGCCCTGCTGCGCGGGCTGATCCGTACGACCGGACGGCGGACCGCTGCGGGTGCGCTCGCCGCCTCCGGCTCGTCCCTGGCCCAGCGGCTGCGCGCGCTCTCCGCGAGCGAGCGCCGCCGGACCCTGCTGGACCTCGTGCGCACCCATGTGGCCTTGGCCCTCGGCCACGCGTCCGCCGACGCCATCGAGGCGCGCCGGGCCTTCAAGGAGCTGGGCTTCGACTCGCTCACCGCCGTCGAACTGCGCAACCGGCTCTCCGGCGCCACCGGGCTCAAGCTGCCCACCACGATCGTCTTCGACTACCCCAACCCCGCCGTCCTCGCGGACCATCTGCGCCGCGAACTCCTCGGCCCGGACGCCGACGAGGACAACCAGGTGGAGGCGGCGGAAGCATCCCCCGCCGCCTCCCTCGCCGACGACCCGATCGCCATCGTCGCCATGGGTTGCCGCTACCCCGGTGACGTGCGCTCGCCCGAGGACCTGTGGCAGCTCGTGGCCACGGACGCGGACGCGATCACCGGCTTCCCCGTCAACCGCAACTGGGAGTCCCAGTGGGCGGACGAGGACGCCGACGCGACGCCGTCCGACTACGCCCGCAGCGGTGGCTTCCTGCATGACGCGGACCTCTTCGACGCGGCCTTCTTCGGCATCTCGCCGCGTGAGGCGCTCGCCATGGACCCGCAGCAGCGGCTGCTGCTGGAAACCTCCTGGGAGGTGTTCGAGCGGGCCGGGATCGACCCGGACGCGCTTCGGGGCCGTTCGGTCGGCGTGTTCGTCGGCGCGGCCTACAGCGGCTACGACGCGGGCCTCGAACAGGCCGGTGCGGAGGTCGCGGGCCATGTGATGACGGGCAACGCGGGCAGCGTCATGTCCGGCCGCATCGCCTACGCCCTCGGCCTCGAAGGCCCCGCCGTCACCGTCGACACCGCCTGCTCGTCCTCCCTGGTCGCACTGCACTGGGCCATCCAGGCGCTGCGGCAGGGCGAATGCACCATGGCCCTCGCGGGCGGTGTCACGGTGATGACGACGCCGGGTCACTTCACCGAGTTCGGCCGCCAGGGCGGCCTCGCGGCGGACGGCCGCTGCAAGGCGTTCGCCTCCGGCGCGGACGGCACGGGCTGGGGCGAGGGCGTCGGCATGCTGCTCGTCGAGCGGCTGTCGGACGCCCGGAAGAACGGCCACCAAGTGCTGGCCGTCGTACGGAGCTCGGCCGTCAACCAGGACGGCGCGTCGAACGGTCTGACGGCGCCGAACGGCCCGTCGCAGCAGCGGGTGATCCGGCAGGCGCTGGCCGGTGCGGGGCTGTCCGCCGCCGAGGTGGACGCCGTTGAGGCGCACGGTACGGGGACGACGCTGGGCGACCCGATCGAGGCGCAGGCGCTGCTCGCCACGTACGGCCAGGACCGCGACGCGGACCTGCCCCTGTGGCTCGGCTCCGTCAAGTCCAACATCGGCCACGCCCAGGCGGCGGCCGGTGTCGCCGGAATCATCAAGATGGTCATGGCCATCCGTCATGGCCTGCTGCCGCGCACGCTGCACGTGGACGAGCCGTCGCCGCACGTCGACTGGACGGACGGCGCGGTGTCGCTGCTGACTCAGCAGCAGACGTGGCCGGAGACCGGCCGCCCGCGCCGGGCGGGCGTGTCCTCGTTCGGCATCAGCGGCACCAACGCGCACACCATCATCGAGCAGGCCCCGGTCGTCGTCGACGAGACGCGGCCGGCCGAGCGGCACGGGACCGGTGTGCTGCCGTACGCGCTGTCCGCGCAGGGCACCGACGCCCTGCGGGCCCAGGCCGAGCGGCTGTACGCCCACCTCACGGCGCACCCCGCCCTCGAACCGGCCGATGTCGCCCACACCCTGGCCACCGGCCGCGCCGTGCTGGACCAGCGCGCGGTGCTGGTCGCCGATGGCCGCGACGAACTGCTGCGCGGGCTCGACGCGCTGGCCCGGGGCGAGTCCGCGCCGGGGCTCATCGAAGGTACGGCCGCCGAGGGCGACGTGGCGTTCCTGTTCACGGGGCAGGGTAGCCAGCGGCTCGGGATGGGGCGTGAGCTGTACGACGCCTATCCGGTGTTCGCTGAGGCGCTGGATGCGGTGTGCGATGCGCTGGACCCGTACCTTGAACGGCCATTGAAGACGGTGCTGTTCGGGGACGACGCCTCGGTGCTGGACCAGACTGGCTTCACTCAGCCTGCGTTGTTCGCGGTTGAGGTGGCGCTGTTCCGGCTGGTCGAGGCGTGGGGTCTGCGTCCCGATTTCCTCTCGGGGCATTCGATCGGTGAGCTGGCCGCCGCGCATGTGGCGGAGGTGCTCTCGCTCGCGGATGCGGCGAAGTTGGTGGCGGCGCGTGGGCGGTTGATGCAGGAGCTTCCGGCCGGTGGCGCGATGATCGCCGTCCAGGCCGCCGAGGATGAGGTGCTGCCGCTGCTCACCGAGCGCGTCAGCATCGCCGCCCTCAACGGTCCGATGGCAGTGGTCATCGCGGGCGATGAGGATGCCGCCGTCGAGATCGCGGCTTCGTTCGAGGCGCAGGGTCGTAAGACGAAGCGGCTCACGGTCAGCCACGCCTTCCATTCGCCGCGTATGGACGGGATGCTGGACGCGTTCCGTGAGGTGGCCGAGGGGCTTTCGTACGAGGCTCCGCGCATCCCGATGGTGTCGAATCTGACCGGGGACGTCGTCTCCGACGAGGAGATCACCAGCCCGGACTTCTGGGTGCGTCACGTCCGGGAGGCGGTCCGCTTCCTCGACGGTGTCCGGACCCTCGAAGCGCAGGGCGTCACCACCTTCATCGAGCTGGGCCCGGACGGTGTCCTCACCGCCATGGCCCAGGAGAGCGCCACCGGCGCCGACGCGGCGTTCGTGGCCGCGCTCCGCAAGGGCCGCCCCGAGGCGGAGGCCCTGACCGCCGCTGTCGGCCGGCTGCACGTCCGTGGCGTGGCGCCGGACTGGGCGGCGTACTTCGCCGGGACCGGTGCGTCCCGCGTGGACCTGCCCACGTACGCCTTCCAGCACCGTCGTTACTGGCCCGAGGCGCCGGTGTCGGGCCTCGTCGCCGCCGCCGGTGTCGACGGCTGGCGGTACCAGGTGTCGTGGAAGCCGCTCTCGCTGGGTTCCGCGTCCCGCATGTCCGGTGTCTGGCTCGTTGTCGCTCCCGCCGGGCAGGCCGACGCGTGGACGGCCGGTGTCGTCCGTACGCTCACCGAGCGCGGAGCCGAGGTGCGGCAGCTCGCGCTGGTGGCCGAGGACCGCGCGGGCATCGCCGAGCAGCTGCGCACGGTGGCCGACGGTGGCGCCGTCGCCGGTGTGCTCTCGCTGCTGGCCACCGGGGACGCCGACGCCCTGCTGCCCACGGCCGCGCTCGTGCAGGCGCTCGGCGACGCCGC
This sequence comes from Streptomyces sp. NPDC007983, assembly GCF_042958345.1. NCBI lineage: Bacteria > Bacillati > Actinomycetota > Actinomycetes > Kitasatosporales > Streptomycetaceae > Streptomyces > Streptomyces sp. NPDC007983. The sequence goes on along the minus strand of NZ_JBIBJI010000010.1, from coordinate 61,385 downwards.
GATCGAGGCGCCGCTGTGGTGCGCGACGCGGGGCGCGGTGTCGACGGGGCGTCAGGGCGAGGTCGTGGACCCGGCCCGGGCGCGGGTCTGGGGTCTGGGCCGGGTCGCGGCCCTGGAGCTGCCCGACCGCTGGGGCGGTCTGGTCGACCTCCCCGAGACCCCGAACGACCGGGTGCTGGCGCGGCTCGCGGCGGTGCTGGCCGGGGCCGGGGAAGAGGACCAGATCGCCGTCCGCGCCTCCGGCGTCTTCGGCCGCAGGCTCGCGCACGCCCCCGCACGGCAGGTGCCGGAGTCCGAGAGCTGGAACGCTCGGGGCACGGTGCTGGTGACGGGCGGCACGGGCGCACTGGGCGCCCAGGTGGCCCGCTGGCTGATCGACAACGGCGCCGAGCACGTGGTGCTCACCAGCCGCCGTGGCCCCGACGCGCCGGGCGCGGCCGAGCTGCGCGACGAACTCGCCGCGTCGGGCGCCCGCGTGACCGTGGCCGCGTGCGATGTGGCCGACCGGGAGGCCCTGGCCGGGCTGCTGGCCGGGCTGCCCGCCGAGTTGCCGCTGACGGCCGTGGTGCACGCGGCCGGTGTGCTGGACGACGGCGTACTGGAGTCGCTGACCCCCGAGCGCATCAGCGGTGTGCTGCGGGCGAAGGCCGACGCCGCGCTCGCACTGGACGAGCTGACGCGCGACCTGGACCTGTCCGCGTTCGTGCTGTTCTCCTCGACCAGCGGCACCGTGGGCGCCGCGGGCCAGGCCAACTACGCCGCCGCGAACGCCTACCTCGACGCGCTCGCCGAGCGGCGCCGCGCCGAGGGTCTGCCCGCCACGTCGATCGCCTGGGGCCCGTGGGCCGCGGGTGGCATGGCCGCCGACGAGGCGCTGGAGCAGCGCATGCGCCGCGCCGGTATGCCGCCGATGGACGCCGACCTCGCGCTCGGCGCACTGCGGCGCGCCCTCGACCTGGGCGACACGGCCGTGACGGTCGCGGACGTCGACTGGGACCGGTTCGCGCCGGGCTTCACGGCCGGGCGGCCCAGTCCGCTGCTGGCCGACCTGCCGGAGGTGCGGCACGCGGCCGTCATCGGAGGCAGGGAGAACGTGGCCGTCGAGACGGCCTCCGCGCTGGCTCAGCGGCTCCTCGGTCTGCCGGAGGCGGAGCGCCACCGGGCACTGCTGGATCTCGTACGCACCCATGTGGCGGACGTGCTCGGCCACGCCGATGTGTCCGACATCAGTGCCGAACGGGCCTTCCGCGACATCGGTTTCGACTCGCTCACCGCCGTCGAACTGCGCAACGGTCTGAACGCCGCGACCGATCTGCGGCTCCCCGCCACCCTCGTCTACGACTACCCGACGCCGATCGCCCTCGCCGACCACCTGTTCACCGAGCTGCTCGGCGCACCGGCCGCGGCCACCGTCACCGCCACCGGCGGCGCGCTGGTGGCGGGCGCGGCGGCCGACGACGACCCGATCGCGATCGTCGCGATGAGCTGCCGCTTCCCGGGCGGTGTGCGCACCCCCGAGGAGCTGTGGCAGCTGCTCGCGTCCGGTACGGACGTGATCTCGGGCATGCCCACCGACCGCGGCTGGGACCTGGCCTCGCTCTACAACCCGGACCCGGACGTCGAGGGCACCTCGTACGCCCGCGAGGGTGGCTTCCTGCACGACGCCGCCGACTTCGACCCGGCGTTCTTCGGCATCTCGCCGAGGGAAGCCCTCGCGATGGACCCGCAGCAGCGGCTGCTGCTGGAGACGTCGTGGGAGGCGTTCGAGCGGGCGGGCATCGACCCGGCCACGCTGCGCGGCTCCACGGCCGGTGTCTTCGTCGGCACCAACGGCCAGGACTATCTGTCGCTGCTGCTGGGCGACTCGCAGGGCCTCGAAGGCCACATGGGCACGGGCAACGCGGCGAGCGTCATCTCGGGCCGACTCGCCTACACCTTCGGTCTCGAAGGCCCGGCCGTCACCATCGACACCGCCTGCTCGTCCTCGCTCGTCGCCCTCCACTCGGCGATCCAGGCGCTGCGCGGCGGTGAATGCTCGCTCGCGCTGGCCGGTGGTGTGACCGTGATGTCCACCCCCGGTGTGTTCGTCGACTTCAGCCGTCAGCGCGGGCTCGCCGAGGACGGCCGCATCAAGGCCTTCGCGGCCGGGGCCGACGGCACCGGCTGGGGTGAGGGCGTCGGCATGCTGCTCGTGGAGCGGCTGTCGGACGCGCGCCGCAACGGCCACCCGGTGCTCGCGCTCGTACGCGGCACAGCGGTCAACCAGGACGGTGCGAGCAACGGCCTGACGGCGCCGAACGGTCCGTCGCAGCAGCGTGTCATCCGGCAGGCGCTGGCGGGCGCCGGTCTGTCGGCCGCCGAGGTGGACGCGGTCGAGGCGCACGGTACGGGCACCCGGCTGGGTGACCCGATCGAGGCGCAGGCACTGCTCGCCACGTACGGCCGGGACCGCGACGCGGACCGGCCCCTGCTGCTCGGCTCCATCAAGTCCAACCTCGGCCACACCCAGGCAGCGGCCGGTGTCGCCGGTGTGATGAAGATGGTCCTCGCCATGCGGCACGGAGTGCTGCCGCGGACCCTGCACGTGGACGAGCCGACGCCGCACGTCGACTGGTCGGCGGGCGAGATCGCGCTGCTGACGGAGGCGCGGGAGTGGCCGCAGACCGGGCACCCGCGTCGCGCGGGTGTGTCGTCCTTCGGCTTCAGCGGGACCAACGCACACGCGGTGCTGGAAGAGGCCCCGGCCGTCCCCGCCCTTGAGCCTGCCGAGACCGAGACCGAGGCCGAAGCCGGGACCGAGACCGAGACCGAGGCCGGCCAGGACGCGGCCCTGCCGGTGCTCCTCTCGGCCCGGACCACGGAGGGGCTGCGCGCCCAGGCCGAGCAGCTGCACGCCTACCTGACCGCGCGCACCGAGGTACGGACGGCCGACCTCGGCTACTCGCTGGCCGTCGGCCGCTCGTCCTTCGAGGAGCGGGCGGCACTGGTCGCCGACGACCGGACCGGGCTGCTGTCCGACCTGGAAGCGCTGGCCGAGGGCCGTACGGCGGCCGGACTCATCGCGGGCTCGGTGGCCGGTGGCCGGGTGGCGTTCCTGTTCACGGGGCAGGGCAGCCAGCGGCTCGGCATGGGCCGTGAGCTGTACTTCGCCCATCCGGCCTTCGCGGAGGCGCTGGATGAGGTGTGCGATGAGCTGGACCAGCATCTTGAACGGCCGCTGAAGACGGTGCTGTTCGGCGACGACGCCTCGGTGCTGGACCAGACGGGGTTCACTCAGCCTGCGTTGTTCGCGGTCGAGGTGGCGCTGTTCCGGCTGGTCGAGGCGTGGGGTCTGCGTGCGGACTTCCTCTCTGGGCACTCCATCGGTGAGCTGGCCGCCGCGCATGTGGCGGGGGTTCTCTCGCTTGCGGATGCCGCGAAGTTGGTGGCGGCGCGTGGGCGGTTGATGCAGGAGCTTCCGGCCGGTGGTGCGATGGTCGCGGTGCAGGCGTCGGAGGACGAGGTGGCGCCGCTGCTGACCGAGCGGGTGAGTATTGCCGCGCTGAATGGCCCGTCGTCGGTGGTGATCTCGGGTGATGAGGACGCTGCTGTCGAGATTGCGGCTTCGTTCGAGGCGCAGGGTCGTAAGACGAAGCGGCTCACGGTCAGCCATGCGTTCCATTCGCCGCGTATGGACGGGATGCTGGACGTGTTCCGTGCGGTGGCCGAGGGGCTGTCGTACGAGGCTCCGCGCATTCCGATCGTGTCGAATCTGACCGGGGATGTCGTCTCCGCGCAGGAGATCACCAGCCCGGAGTTCTGGGTGCGGCATGTCCGTGAGGCCGTGCGGTTCCTCGATGGTGTGCGGGTGTTGGAGGCCAAGGGTGTCTCGACGTTCATCGAGCTGGGTCCGGACGGTGTCCTCACCGCCATGGCCCAGGAGTGCGTGACCGGTGACGACGCCGCCTTCGTATCCGCCCTCCGCAAGGACCGGCCCGAGGCCGAGGCGCTGACGGCCGCCATCGCGCGGGCGCACGTCCGTGGCGTGGCGGTGGACTGGGCGGCCTACTACGCCCACACCCATGCCACGGCCATCGACCCCGCCGAGTTGCCGACGTACCCCTTCCAGCGGCAGCGCTACTGGCCGAAGGTCTCGTCGCTGTTCCTCGGCGACGTGGCCGCGGTGGGTCTGGGCGAGGCCGAGCACCCGCTGCTCGGCGCGAGCGCCGAACTGCCCAGTGCGGACGGGGTGTTGTTCACCGGCCGCCTGGCGCTGTCGACGCACCCGTGGCTCGCCGACCACACGATCATGGACACCGTGCTGCTGCCGGGTACCGCCTTCGTGGAGCTGGCGGTCCGCGCCGGTGACCACGTCGGCTGTGACGTGCTGGAGGAGCTGACCCTCGAAGCGCCGCTGGTCCTGCCTGCGGAGGGCGGCGTACAGCTGCGGCTGTGGGTCGGCGCGGCCGACGACACGGCCCGTCGCCCGCTGGAACTGCACTCGCGCGCCGAGAGCGCGTCGGCCGAGGAGCCGTGGACCCGGCACGCGGCCGGTGTGCTGGCGTCCGGTGGCCCGGCGGAGGCGTCGTTCGAGCTGAGCGCCTGGCCTCCGGCGGACGCGGCCGAGGTGGAGGTCGGCGACCGTTACGCCGACCTGCGTGATGTCGGATTCGCGTACGGGCCCTCGTTCCAGGGGCTGCGCAGGGCGTGGCGGCGCGGCGGCGAGGTGTTCGCCGAAGTGGCGCTGGACGAGGGGGCGGCCGAGGACGCCGCCGCGTTTGCCCTGCACCCTGCGCTGCTGGACTCCGCCCTGCACGCGCTCGGCCTCGCCGGGCTCGGCGGCACCGAGACCGAGGGGCGGCTGCCGTTCGCGTGGACCGGGACGTCGCTGTACGCGAGCGGCGCGGCCGGCCTGCGCGTACGGATGGCCGCTGCGAGCGGCGACGGCGTACGGCTGGAGATCGCGGACACGACAGGTGCGCCGGTCGCGGCCGTGGAGTCGCTGGTGCTGCGCCCGGTTTCGGCCGAGCAGTTGCGGAGCGCGCGTACGGCGTACCACGAGTCGCTGTACCGCGTGGAGTGGACGACGGCCGCCCCTGCGGATGTGGCCGACGGCCGCTGGGCAGTGCTGGGCGCGGACGGGTTCGGGCTGGGCGCCAAGGCGTACCCGGACCTGGCCACGCTGGGCGAGGCTGTCGATTCCGGAACGCCACTGCCGGAGTACGTAGTGGTGTCCTTGGCATCCGACGGCGCGGTACTTGAAGGCCCGGGTGCGGTATCTCCAGCCCGTCCGGCGTTTGAGGACACGCCCGAAGGGCGTCCGGAGCCGCACCCGGACGGTGCGGCACTTGCAGCCCGTCCGGCGTTTGAGGACCGGGGCCTTGGGGCGGAGCCCCAAGTTGCGGGAAGGGGCGGGCTAGGGGAAAACCCCACCCAAGCCGCACACGGCGCCATCACCCAAGCCCTCCACCTCCTCCAGACCTGGCTGGCCGACGACCGTTTCGCGAACTCCCGTCTCGTCCTGCTGACCTCGGGGGCCGTGGCCACCGAGGCCGGTGAGCCGGTGGCGGACCTGGCGGGCGCCGCCGTACGCGGTCTGCTGCGCTCCGCGCAGGCCGAGAACCCGGACCGCTTCTTCCTGATCGACCTCGACGGCGATGAGGACTCGCGGGCCGCGCTGCCCGCCGCCCTCGCGAGCGGCGAGGCCGAGGTCGCGGTGCGGCAGGGCGTCGTCAAGACGCCACGGCTGGCGCGCGCGGCGTCCACCGCCGACGGCGCGGCCCCGGAGTGGAACCCGGACGGGACGGTGCTGGTGACCGGTGCGTCCGGTTCGCTGGGCGGCCTGTTCGCCCGCCATCTGGTGGCGGAGCGTGGCGTACGGCATCTGCTGCTGGTGAGCCGCCGTGGCGATCAGGCGCCGGGTGCCGTCGAACTAGGCGCTGAGCTGCGCGAGTTGGGTGCTCAGGTGCGCTGGGCGGCCTGCGATGTGGCCGACCGGGACGCGCTCGCCGCGACCCTCGCCGCCGTCCCCGCCGAACACCCCCTGACGGCCGTGGTGCACACGGCGGGCGTCCTGGACGACGGTGTGATCGGCTCGCTGACGCCCGAGCGCATCGACCACGTCCTGCGCCCGAAGGCGGACGCGGCGTGGAACCTGCACGAGCTGACTCGCGAGCTGGACCTGTCCGCGTTCGTGCTCTTCTCCTCGGCCGCTGGTGTCTTCGGCGGTCCAGGGCAGGGCAACTACGCCGCCGCCAACGTCTTCCTGGATGCGCTCGCCCAGCACCGTACGGCCAAGGGTCTGCCCGCCACCTCGCTGGCGTGGGGCCTGTGGGCCGGTGGCGGCATGGGCGACACCCTGGACGAGGCCGACATCACCCGGATGCGACGGGCCGGAGTGCCCCCGCTGCCGGTGGCGGAAGGACTGCGGCTCTTCGACGCCGCGCTGACCGTCGACGAGGCATCGCTGGTGCCGATGCGGCTGGACCTGACGGCGCTGCGCAACCAGCCCGCCATCTCGCCGCTGCTGCGCGGCCTGGTGCGCATCCCGGTGCGGCGCGCGGTGGACGCGGTCGCGGCCGGGGGCGATGCGGGGCCGGCCGGTCGGCTGGCGGGGTTGAGCGTGGCGGAGCAGGAACGGCTGCTGCTGGACCTGGTCCGTGCGCAGGTGGCGACCGTGCTCGGCTACGCGGGTGCGGACACCATTGGCACCGGGCGGGCGTTCAAGGATCTGGGCTTCGACTCGTTGACGGCGGTTGAGCTGCGTAATCAGCTCAATTCCGTGACCGGTCTGCGGCTGCCCGCGACGCTCATCTTCGACTACCCGGACCCGCAGGTCCTGGCCCGCCATCTGCGGACCGAGCTGGTGGGCGAGGACACGGCGGAGGTGCACACGCCGGTGCCGATGGCGGCCGCCGCCACCGACGACGATCCGATCGTCATCGTCGGCATGAGCTGCCGCTACCCCGGCGGGGTCACCACCCCCGAGGAGCTGTGGCAGCTCGTCACGGGCGCCACCGACGCCATCTCCCCGTTCCCCGCCGACCGTGGCTGGGACCTCGACGCGCTCTACAGCGACGACCCCGACCAGGTGGGCACCAGCTACACCCGCGAGGGCGGCTTCCTGCACGACGCGGCCGAGTTCGACCCGGACTTCTTCGGCATCAACCCGCGCGAGGCCCTGGCGATGGACCCGCAGCAGCGGCTGCTGCTGGAGACGTCCTGGGAGGCGTTCGAGCGGGCGGGCATCGACCCGTCGTCGGTACGCGGCAGCCGGACCGGTGTGTTCGCGGGCGTCATGTACCACGACTACCTGACGCGGCTGACCGCCGTCCCCGAGGGGCTTGAGGGCTACCTCGGCACGGGTGGCGCGGGCAGCATCGCGTCGGGCCGGGTCGCGTACACCTTCGGCCTGGAGGGCCCGGCGGTCACCATCGACACGGCGTGCTCGTCGTCGCTGGTGGCGCTGCACCTGGCCGCGCAGGCGCTGCGCAACGGCGAGTGCTCGCTCGCGCTGGCCGGTGGTGTCACCGTCATGGCCACCCCGGACACGTTCGTCGACTTCAGCCGCCAGCAGGGCCTGTCCAGCGATGGCCGCTGCAAGTCGTTCGCCGCGTCGGCGGACGGCACGGGCTGGGCCGAGGGCGCGGGCATGCTGCTCGTCGAGCGGCTGTCGGACGCCCGGAAGAACGGCCACCAGGTGCTGGCGGTCGTACGCGGTTCCGCCATCAACCAGGACGGCGCGTCGAACGGTCTGACGGCGCCGAACGGCCCGTCCCAGCAGCGCGTCATCCGCGAAGCGCTCAGCAGCGCACGGCTCACCACCGCCGACGTCGACGTGGTGGAGGCGCACGGTACCGGTACGACGCTGGGCGACCCGATCGAGGCGCAGGCGCTGCTCGCCACGTACGGCCGCGAACGGCCGGAGGGGCAGCCGCTGTGGCTCGGCTCCCTCAAGTCGAACATCGGCCACACGCAGGCCGCCGCCGGTGTCGCGGGCATCATCAAGATGATCATGGCGATGCGCCACGGGGTGCTGCCGCAGACGCTGCACGTGGACGAGCCCACCCCGCACGTCGACTGGGCGTCGGGCGACCTCGAGCTGCTGGCCGACGCCCGGCCCTGGCCGGAACTCGGCCGACCGCGCCGGGCGGCCGTGTCGTCGTTCGGCGTGAGCGGGACGAACGCGCACACCATCCTGGAGCAGCCCCCGGCTCCGGTCCCGGCCCCGGCCCCCGCCCCGCAGACTCCCGGTGTGGAGCTGCCGACGGTGCCGTGGGTGCTCTCGGGCAAGACCGAGGCCGCCCTGCGCGGCCAGGCCGAACGGCTCCTGGCCCACCTCGGCACCCACCCCGACTTGGACGCCACGGACGTCGGCTACGCGCTGGCGACCGGCAGGGCGGCCCTGGACCACCGCGCCGTGGTGGTCGGCGAGGACCGCGCCGGGCTGGTGACGGCCCTGGAGGCGCTGGCGCGCGGCGAGTCCGCCGCTGGGCTGGTCGAGGGCTCGGTGGCGAGCGGCAAGGTGGCGTTCCTGTTCACGGGTCAGGGCAGCCAGCGGCTGGAGATGGGCCGTGAGCTGTACGGCGCGTACCCGGTGTTCGCGGAGGCGCTGGACACGGTGTGCGATGCGCTGGACCAGCACCTTGAGCAGCCGCTCAAGACGGTGCTGTTCGGGGATGACGCCTCGGTGCTCGACCAGACGGCGTTTACTCAGCCTGCGCTGTTCGCGGTTGAGGTGGCGCTGTTCCGGCTGGTGGAGGCGTGGGGTCTGCGTGCGGACTTCCTGTCCGGGCACTCCATTGGTGAGTTGGCTGCTGCCCATGTGGCGGGTGTGTTGTCGCTCGCGGACGCGGCGAAGTTGGTGGCGGCGCGTGGGCGTTTGATGCAGGAGCTGCCTGCCGGTGGCGCGATGATCGCCGTCCAGGCCGCCGAGGACGAGGTGCTGCCGCTGCTCACCGAGCGCGTCAGCATCGCCGCCCTCAACGGTCCGATGTCCGTGGTCGTCGCGGGTGATGAGGATGCGGCTCTGGAGATCGCCGCCGGTTTCGAGGCGCAGGGTCGTAAGACCAAGCGGCTCACCGTCAGCCACGCCTTCCACTCGCCGCGCATGGACGGGATGCTGGACGCGTTCCGTGAGGTGGCGCAGGGGCTGTCGTACGAGGCGCCTCGCATCCCGATCGTCTCCGACCTGACCGGTGCCGTGGTGTCCGCTGAGGAGATCACGACTGCCGACTTCTGGGTGCGCCACGTCCGCGAGGCGGTCCGCTTCCTCGACGGTGTGCGCACCCTGGAGGCTCAGGGCGTTACGACGTACGTCGAGCTGGGCCCGGACGGTGTGCTCACCGCCATGGCCCAGGAGTGCGTGACCGGCGATGACGACACCACCGCCTTCGTCCCGGCCCTGCGCAAGGGCCGTACCGAGCCGGAGTCGCTGACCGGTGCGCTGGCCGCGCTGCACACCCGGGGCGTCGCCCCGGACTGGCGGGCCTTCTTCGCCGGTACGGGCGCCGCGCAGGTCGAACTGCCGACGTACGCCTTCCAGCGGCAGCGCTTCTGGGTGGAGAACCCGGAGGAGGTGCGCGAGGCGGTGGCGGCCATGGATTCCGTGGACGCCCGGTTCTGGGAGGCCGTGGAGCGCGAGGACGTGGCGGCGCTCGCCGGGGCGCTGCAGTCGGAGGACGCGGACGAGCTGTCCTCGCTGAGCGCCGTCCTGCCGATGCTGTCGTCGTGGCGGCGCAGGCAGAGCGAGCTGTCGACCGTCGACGCGTGGCGCTACCAGGTGACGTGGAAGCCGGTGACCGCCCGTGGCGCGGGGACGCTGAGCGGCCGGTGGCTGGTCGTCACACCCGCCGCACCCGCCGCACCCGCCGACGGAACAACCGACGCGTGGGCCGAGGGGATCGTACGGACGCTGTCCGCGCGTGGCGCCGAGGCCCGGCGGGTCGAGCTGGCCGCCGAGGACCGCGCGGGCATGGCCGAGGAGCTGCGCGAGACGGTCGCGGAGAAAGGTCCGGTGGCGGGTGTGTTCGCGCTGCCGTCCGTCGCCGCGGGCGCCGATGGCTTGCTCCGTACGGCCGCCCTGACGCAGGCGCTGGTCGACCTGAGCGTGGACGCGCCGCTGTGGGTCGCCACGCGCGGCGCGGTCTCCACCGGCCGGTCCGACGGTCTGGTGGACGCGTGGCAGGCGCGGGTGTGGGGCCTGGGGCGGGTTGCCGCCCTGGAGCTTCCCGAGCAGTGGGGCGGTCTCGTCGATCTGCCGGAGACGGTGGACGACCGGGCGCTGTCCCGTCTGGTGAATGTGCTCGCCGGGGGCGGCGGCGAGGACCAGGTGGCGGTGCGCGCCTCCGGTGCCTTCGGCCGCCGCCTGACCCGCGCCGCCGTGTCCTCGCGCGGCCGCACCTGGCAGCCGGGCGCGGGATCCGTGCTGGTCACCGGCGGTACGGGTGCGCTGGGCGCGCACGTGGCCCGTTGGCTGGCCGACAACGGCGCGCAGCATGTGGTGCTCACGAGCCGCCGTGGCCTCGACGCGCCCGGCGCGGCCGAGCTGCGGGACGAACTCGCCGCCTCCGGGGCCCGGATCACGGTCGCGGCCTGCGACGCCGCCGACCGTGACGCGCTGGCCGCCCTGGTGGCCGGGCTTCCGGCCGAGCTGCCGCTGACGGCCGTCATCCACGCGGCCGGAGTGCTGGACGACGGCGTACTGGAGTCGCTGACCCCCGAGCGTTTCGCCACCGTGCTGCGCGCGAAGGCCGACGCCGCCGCCAATCTGCACGAGGTGACGCGGGACCTGGACCTCACGGCGTTCGTCCTCTTCTCCTCGTTCGCCGGTTCCATGGGCGCCGCGGGCCAGGCCAACTACGCCGCCGCGAACGCCTTCCTGGACGCGCTGGCCGAGCGGCGCCGGGCCGAGGGCCTGCCCGCCACCTCCGTGGCGTGGGGCCCGTGGGCCGAGGGCGGCATGGCCGCGGACGACGCGCTGGAGCAGCGCATGCGCCGCGCCGGTGTGCCGCCGATGGCGGCCGACCTGGCCGTCGCCGCGCTGCAGCGGGCCCTGGACCTGGACGAGACGGCCGTGATGGTCGCGGACATCGACTGGGAGCGGCTGGCCCCCGGCTTCGCCGCGTCCCGGCCGAGCCCGCTGCTGCGGGATCTGCCCGAGGCCCGTACGGCGCTGGAGGCCGAGGCCGGGCAGACGGCCCGTACGGCGGCCGGTGGCGGCGGCGCGGACGAGTCGTCGCTCGCGCAGCGGCTCGCGGGCGTTCCGGCGGCGGAGCGCGAACGCGTCCTGCTGGACCTGGTGCGTTCCGCCGTGGCGGACGTACTCGGCCACGCCGACGCGGAGGCGGTGGAGGCGAGCCGGGCGTTCAGCGAGCTGGGCTTCGACTCGCTGACCGCCGTCGAACTGCGCAACCGGCTGAACACCGTGACCGGGCTGCGGCTGCCGCCCACCCTGGTCTACGACTACCCGACGGCCTCGGCGCTCGCCGGCCACCTCCGTACGGAGTTCCTGGGCGACGAGGCCGCCACCACGGCCTCGACCGTGGACGTGGCCGTGGCCGCCGACGACGATCCGATCGCGATCGTGGGCATGAGCTGCCGCTTCCCGGGCGGGGTGGACTCGCCCGAGGAGCTGTGGCGGCTGCTGTCCTCCGGGCAGGACGCGGTGACGGACTTCCCGGCCGACCGTGGCTGGGACGTCGAGTCGCTGTACGACCCGGAGCCCGGCGCGGAGAACACCACCTACGTCCGCGAGGGCGGATTCCTGGCGGACGCCGGGGACTTCGACGCGGCGTTCTTCGGGATCTCGCCGCGTGAGGCGATGGCGATGGACCCGCAGCAGCGGCTGCTGCTGGAGACCTCCTGGGAGGCGTTCGAGCGGGCGGGCATCGACCCGACGACGCTGCGCGGCCGGCAGGTCGGCGTGTTCGCCGGTACCAACGGCCAGGACTACATGTCCCTCGTCCTCCACTCGCACGACGGCGGCGACGGGTTCATGGGGACGGGCAACGCGGCCAGTGTGATGTCCGGTCGGGTGTCGTACGCGCTGGGTCTTGAGGGTCCGGCGGTGACGGTGGACACGGCGTGCTCGTCGTCGCTGGTGGCGTTGCACTGGGCGATTCAGGCGTTGCGGGCGGGTGAGTGCTCGTTGGCGCTGGCCGGTGGTGTGACGGTGATGTCGACGCCGGGTTCGTTCGTGGACTTCAGTCGTCAGCGTGGGCTGGCGGCGGATGGCCGTATCAAGGCGTTCGCGGCCGGTGCGGATGGCACCGGTTGGGGTGAGGGCGTGGGCATGCTGCTGGTGGAGCGGCTGTCGGACGCGCGGCGCAACGGGCACACCGTGCTGGCGACCGTGCGTGGCAGCGCGATCAACCAGGATGGCGCGTCGAACGGCCTGACGGCGCCGAACGGTCCGTCGCAGCAGCGGGTGATCCGCCAGGCGCTGGCCGGTGCCGGTCTCTCCGCGTCCGAGGTGGACGCGGTCGAGGCCCATGGCACCGGTACGACGCTGGGCGACCCGATCGAGGCGCAGGCGCTGCTCGCCACGTACGGCCGGGACCGCGACGCGGACCGGCCCCTGCTGCTCGGCTCCATCAAGTCCAACATCGGCCACACCCAGGCGGCCGCCGGTGTGGCGGGCGTGATGAAGATGGTGCTGGCGCTGCAGCACGGTGTGCTGCCGCAGACGCTGCACGTGGACGAGCCGACGCCGCACGTCGACTGGTCCGCCGGTGAGCTGGAGCTGCTGACCGAGGCGCGGAAGTGGCCGGAGACCGGCCGTCCGCGCCGGGCCGCCGTGTCGGCGTTCGGCATCAGCGGTACGAACGCGCACACCGTGCTGGAGCAGGCCCCGGTCCCGGCCCCGGCCCTGGAGGAGACACCTGCCACCGATGTGGCGGAGCTGCCGACCGTGCCGTGGGTGCTGTCCGGCAAGTCCCGGGCCGCCGTGCGCGGTCAGGCCGAACGGCTGCTGGCCCACCTCGGCGGCGACCCCGCATCGGACGCCACCGACGTGCCCCACACCGATGTAGCTTTCTCGCTGGCCACGACCCGCACCGCCATGGACCACCGGGCCGTGCTCACCGCGGACGGCGCCGACGGGCTGCTGGCCGGTCTCGCGGCGCTGGCGCGTGGCGAGTCCGAGGTGCCGGGCGTGGTCGAGGGCTCGGTGGCGAGCGGCAAGGTGGCGTTCCTGTTCACGGGCCAGGGCAGCCAGCGGCTGGGGATGGGCCGTGAGCTGTACGAGGCGTACCCGGTGTTCGCGGAGGCGCTGGACGAGGTATGCGATGCGCTGGATGCGCACCTGGAACGGCCGCTGAAGTCGGTGCTGTTCGGGGATGACGCCTCGGTGCTGGACCGGACCGCTTTCACCCAGCCTGCGTTGTTCGCGGTTGAGGTGGCGCTGTTCCGGCTGGTCGAGGCGTGGGGTCTGCGCCCGGACTTCCTGTCCGGGCACTCCATCGGTGAGCTGGTCGCCGCGCATGTGTCTGGCGTGCTCTCGCTCGCGGACGCCGCGAAGTTGGTGGCGGCGCGTGGGCGTCTGATGCAGGAGCTGCCCGCCGGTGGCGCGATGATCGCCGTCCAGGCCGCCGAGGACGAGGTGTTGCCGCTGCTCACCGAGCGCGTCAGCATCGCCGCCCTCAACGGGCCCACCTCCGTGGTCATCGCGGGCGACGAGGACGCCGCCGTGCAGATCGCGGCGTTCTTCGAGGCGCAGGGTCGTAAGACCAAGCGGCTCACGGTGAGCCATGCGTTCCACTCGCCGCGCATGGACGGGATGCTGGAGGCGTTCCGTGAGGTGGCGCAGGGGCTGTCGTACGAGGCGCCTCGCATTCCGATCGTGTCGAACCTGACCGGCGAGCTGGTCTCCGCCGAAGACATCACCAGCCCGGACTTCTGGGTGCGCCACGTCCGCGAAGCCGTCCGCTTCCTCGATGGCGTACGCACCCTCCAAGCCCAGGGCGTCACCACCTACGTCGAGCTGGGCCCGGACGGTGTGCTCACCGCCATGGCACAGGACTGCGTGACCGGTGACGACATCGCCTTCGCCGCGACCTGCCGCAAGGACCGTCCCGAGGCCGAGACGCTGACGACGGCCCTCGCGCGGGCGCACGTCCGTGGCGTGGCGGTGGACTGGGAGGCGTTCTTCGCCGGTACGGGCGCGCGGAAGGTCGGCCTGCCGACGTACGCGTTCCAGCGCAGCCGCTACTGGGTCGACGCGCTGCTCACCCTGGACGAGGTGGCCTCGGCCGGGCTCGGCTCGGCCGGTCACCCGCTGCTGGGTGCGGCGGTGGAGCTGCCCGACGCGGACGCGTTCCTCTTCTCCGGGCGCCTTGCGCTCTCCTCGCACTCCTGGCTGGCGGACCACACGGTCGCCGATACGGCCGTGCTGCCGGGCTCCGCGTTCGTGGAGCTGGCGGTGCGCGCCGGGGACCATGTGGGCTGTGCGCTGCTGGAGGAGCTGGCTCTCGAGGAGCCGCTGATCCTGCCGGAGCGCGGCGGGGTTCAGCTGCGGGTGTCGGTCGGTGAGCCCGACGGCGAGGGCCGCCGCCCGCTGGCGGTGTACTCGCGCCCGGAGGGTGCGGAGGCCGGCCGGCCGTGGACGCGGCACGCCGGTGGCGTCCTCGCGTCCGCCGGGGCCCGGGCGCCCGCCGCTGCCGACGAGTTCGCCGTATGGCCGCCCGCCGGCGCGGAGCCGGTGGACACCGGCGCGCTGTACGCGGGCATGGCCCGCGCCGGGCTGCTGCACGGTCCGGCGTTCCAGAGCCTGCGCCACGTCTGGCGGCGTGGCGAGGAGCTGTACGCGGAGGTCCGTATCGGCGAGGCGCAGCAGGCGGACGCCGCCCGCTTCGCGCTGCATCCGGCCCTGCTGGACGGTGCGCTCCAGCCGCTGGGGCTCGGCGTGGACGGTGCCGCGGTGGCGGCCTCGTGGCGGGGGCTGAGCCTGTACGGGGCGGGCGCCGAGGCGCTGCGCGTCAGCCTCAAGCCGGCCGCGGACGGCACGGTGTCGCTGGTGGCGGCCGATGAGGCGGGTGCGCTCGTCGCGTCGGTGGACGCGCTGGCCGTCGAGCCGCTGGACGCGGACCGGATCGCCGGAGCGGCGGCGACTTCCGGGCGGCGGGACACGCTGTTCCGGGTCGACTGGGCCCCGGTGACGGCGCCTTCGGAAGCGGCTTCGGCGGGCTTCGCCGTGGTCGGCGGCGACGACCTCAAGCTGAGCGTGGGCCTCGACGCGGCCGGGCACACCGCCACGGTCCACGACGATCTGGCGGCGCTGGGATTGGCCGTCGCGGTGGACGGGACGGCGCCGGACACGGTGCTCGTGCCCTTCCTGCCCGAGCCCGGCACCGACGGCGGTGACGGCCTTGCCGCGGACGTACACGCGGCCACCCACCGGGCCCTGGGCCTGGTGCAGGAGTGGCTGAACGGCGGCAGGCCCGGCAGCGCCCGGCTGGTGCTGGTCACGCGCGGCGCGGTCGCCGCGGCCGGGGACACCGAGGTCGCGGACCTGGTGAACGCGCCCGTGTGGGGGCTGCTGCGGTCCGCGCAGACGGAGAACCCGGGCCAGTTCGTGCTGCTCGACGTCGACGGCGAGGTGTCGTACCCGGCGATCGCCGCCGCGCTGGACTCGGGCGAGCCCGAACTCGCGCTGCGCGCGGGGACGGCGTACGCACCGAGGCTGGCCCGGGTCGAGGCCCCGGCCGCCGAGCCGGTACGCGACACCCTCGACCCCGGGGGGACCGTCCTGATCACCGGCGCCACCGGTGGTCTGGGCAGGCTGGTCGCCCGCCATCTGGCCACCGCGCACGGCGTCCGCCATCTGCTGCTGACCAGCCGGAGCGGCCCCGCCGCCGAGGGCATGGCCGAACTGACCGCCGAGCTGGCCCAGTTGGGCGCCGAGGCCGCCGTCGTCGCGTGCGACGCGGCCGACCGGGAGGCGCTGGTCGGGCTGCTGGCCGGGATTCCGGCGGACCGTCCGCTGACGGCCGTGGTGCACACCGCGGGCGTCCTCGACGACGGTGTGATCGACATGCTGACGCCGGAGCGGGTGGACCGCGTCCTGCGGCCGAAGGTCGACGCGGCGGTCAATCTGCACGAGCTGACCCGCGATCTGGACCTGTCCGCGTTCGTGCTCTTCTCGGCCGCGGCCGGCACGATCGGCGGCGCGGGCCAGGGCGGTTACGCGGCGGCGAACGTGTTCCTCGACGCGCTCGCCGGACACCGCCGCGCCACCGGCCGCACCGCGCGGTCCCTCGTGTGGGGCATGTGGGCCGAGGAGCGGGGCATGGGCGGCCGGATCGGCGAGGCCGACCTGAAGCGGGCGGCGCGCGGCGGTGTGCTGCCGCTGTCCGCCGAGGAGGGCCTGGCCCTGTTCGACGCGGCCCGCACCGTGCCCGACGAGGCGGTGCTGGTGCCCGTACGGCTGGACCTGGCGGCGCTGCGCGGCGCCGCCTCCGCCGGGGAGCTGCTGCCGCTCTACCGCGGCCTGGTGCGCACCCCGGTGCGCCGTGCCGGCGACAGCGGCGGCCCGGCCGTGTCCGAAACGGCGGAAGGGGCGGACACCCTGGCGCAGCAGCTGGCGCGGCAGTCGGAGGCCCAGCAGGAGCGGACCGTGCTCGACCTGGTGCGCCGCCAGGTGGCCGCCGTCCTGGGCTACGCGTCGAAGGACCAGGTGGGCGCCGAGCAGGCGTTCAAGGAGCTGGGCTTCGACTCGCTGACGGCCGTGGAACTGCGGAACCGGCTGAACGCGGCCACCGGGCTGAAGCTGACGGCGACGCTGGTGTACGACTACCCGACGCCGGTGGCGCTCGCCCGGCAGCTCCGCCACGAGGTGGCGCCGGAGGCCGCGGACAGCGGAATGTCCGTACTGGAGGAGCTGGAGCGGTTGGAGAACAGCCTGTCCTCGCTGGCGCCGGAGGAGCTGGCGGTGGTCGCGGCGGACGAGGCCGCGCACGCGAACGTCACGGTGCGCCTGCAGACGCTGCTGGCGAAGTGGCACGACGTGCGTCGCACCGCGGACGACGACGGGGCGGACGCCGAGGCGGACGCGTTCGAAGAGGTCAGCGATGACGAACTCTTCGACTTCATCGACAAGAGGTTCGGCAACGGCTGAGCGCGAACGGCACCCACTCCCGGACCCCCGACGAACCAGAGCACTGCGAATAGGTGAACGTCCATGGCGACTGCGAACGAAGCCAAGCTCCGCGAATATCTGAAGAAGGTCACCACCGACCTCACCGCCGCCCATCGGCGTCTGCAGGAGGTCGACGAACAGGCCCATGAGCCCATCGCGATCGTGGGCATGAGCTGTCGCTTCCCCGGCGGTGTGCACACGCCCGAGGAGCTGTGGCAGCTCATGGCCTCCGGTGGCGAGGCGCAGACGGCGTTCCCGGCCGACCGGGGCTGGGACCTGCGGAACCTGTTCGACCCGGACCCGGACACCCCCGACACCACGTACACCCGCGAGGGCGGATTCCTCAGCGACGCCACCCGGTTCGACGCGGCGTTCTTCGGGATCTCGCCGCGTGAGGCGATGGCGATGGACCCGCAGCAGCGGCTGCTGCTGGAGACGTCGTGGGAGGCGTTCGAGCGGGCGGGCATCGACCCGGCCACCCTGCGCGGCAGCCGTACCGGTGTGTTCGCGGGCATGAACGCCTCCGACTATCTGACGGTCGCGCTCGACGCCGACGACGACTTCGGCGGGCACCTGGGCACGGGCAACGCCGGCAGCGTCGTCTCCGGCCGCCTCAGTTACGCCTTCGGCCTGGAGGGCCCGGCCGTCACCGTGGACACGGCCTGCTCCGCGTCCCTGGTGGCGCTGCATCTGGCCGTGCAGTCGCTGCGGCTCGACGAGTGCTCGCTCGCGCTGGCGGGCGGCGTCCACGTGATGTCCACGCCCGGTCTGTTCATCGAGTTCAGCCGTCAGCGCGGGCTGTCCCGGGACGGCCGCTGCAAGGCGTTCTCGGCCGACGCCGACGGCTTCGGCCCGGCCGAGGGCGTGGGCGTCCTGCTGCTGGAGCGGCTGTCGGACGCGCGGAAGAACGGCCACCAGGTGCTCGCGGTCGTCCGCGGTTCCGCCGTCAACCAGGACGGCGCGTCCAACGGCCTGACGGCGCCCAACGGCCCCTCCCAAAGGCGCGTCATCCAGCAGGCGCTGGCCAACGCGCGGCTGTCCGGCGCCGATGTGGACGTGGTCGAGGCGCACGGCACGGGGACGTCGCTGGGCGATCCGATCGAGGCGCAGGCGCTGCTCGCCACCTACGGCGCGGACCGCCCCGGGGAACTGCCGCTGCTGCTGGGGTCGGTGAAGTCCAACATCGGCCACACCCAGGGCGCAGCGGGCATCGCGGGCGTGATGAAGATGGTGCTGGCCATGCGGTACGGCGTGGTGCCGGAGTCGCTGCACATCGCCGAGCCGTCCCCGCACATCGACTGGTCCTCGGGCGCGGTCTCGCTGGTCACCTCGGCCACGCCGTGGCCCGAGACGGGCCGCCCGCGCCGCGCGGGCATCTCCTCGTTCGGCTTCAGCGGCACCAACGCCCACACCATCATCGAGCAGGCGCCCGCCGAGGAGCGGGAGCCCGCCGAGCTGGTGTCCAAGCAGCCGGGCGTGGTGCCGTGGGTGGTGTCCGGCAAGAGCGAGGCCGCGCTGCGCGCCCAGGCCCGGCGGCTGCTGGACCGCTTCCACGACGAACCGGCGCTGCGCCTGGTGGACGTGGGCCTGTCGCTGGCCACGACCCGCGCCGCGCTGGACGTACGCGGCGTGGTCCAGGGCCGGGACCGCGACGAACTGGTGGCCGGGCTGACCGCCCTCGCTGACGGCGGCATGGCGGCGGGCGTGGAGCGGGGCTCCGTGGTCGCGGGGCAGACGGCGTTCGTCTTCCCCGGCCAGGGGTCCCAGTGGGTGCGGATGGGCGTGGGGCTCATGGACGCCTCACCGGTGTTCGCCGCCCGCATCGAGGAGTGCGCCGCCGCGCTCGCGGAGTTCACCGACTGGTCGCTGGTCGATGTGCTGCGCGGGGTGGACGGGGCGCCGTCGCTGGACCGGGTGGATGTGGTCCAGCCGGCGCTGTTCGCGGTGATGGTGTCCCTGGCGGAGGTGTGGCGTTCGCTCGGCGTCGAACCGTCCGCCGTGGTCGGCCACTCGCAGGGCGAGATCGCCGCCGCGTGCGTGGCGGGCGCCCTGTCGCTGCGGGACGCGGCCCGAGTGGTGGCGCTGCGCAGCCAGGCGATCGGCCGGGTGCTGGCGGGCAAGGGCGCCATGGTGTCCGTGGCCCTGCCGGTGTCCCAGGTACGGCAGCGGATCGCACCCTGGGGCGAGGAGCGCATCTCGGTGGCCGCCGTCAACGGGCCCTCGGCCGTGGTGGTCTCGGGCGAACCCGCCGCGCTGGATGAGCTGCTGGCGTCCTGCGAGGCGGACGAGGTCCGGGCGCGCCGGGTGCCGGTGGACTACGCCTCGCACTCCGCGCAGGTCGAGCTGTTGCGCGATGAACTCCTCACGCTGCTGGCCCCCGTACAGCCCAGGACCGCGCAGGTGCCGTTCCTGTCCACCGTGACGGGAGAGTGGGCCGAGGGGCCGGAGCTGGACGCCGAGTACTGGTTCACCAACCTGCGCCGCACCGTCGAACTCGAAGGCGCCGTCCGGCGTCTGCTGGACGAGGGCTTCGGCGTGTTCATCGAGTCCAGCGCGCATCCGGTGCTGACGATGGCCGTGCAGGAGACCGCCGAGGACGCCGGGGTGGACGCGGCCGCGATCGGGTCGCTGCGCCGCGACGAGGGCGGCCTCGACCGCTTCTGGGCCTCCGTCGGCGAGGCGTGGTCGCGCGGTGTCGCCGTGGACTGGCACGCGGTGTTCGACGGCACCGGAGCCCGCCGTGTCGAGCTGCCCACGTACGCCTTCCAGCACCAGCGCTACTGGCCCGAGGCCGGGCCCGGGCGCGCGGCGGGGGAGACCCGGCACGACGCCGTGGAGGCCACGTTCTGGGCGGCGGTGGAGGCCGAGGACTGGCAGGCCCTGGCCGCCGAGCTGACCGTCGACGGCGACCAGCCGATGAGCGCCGTCCTGCCCGCCCTCGCGTCCTGGCGCAAGCAGGCCCGCGAGCAGTCCACGGTGGACGGCTGGCGCTACCGCGTGACGTGGCGGCCGCTCGCCGAGGCGCGGTCAGCGCGCCCGGACGGGCGCTGGCTCGTCATCGCGGCCGGCACCGACGACGCCTGGACGGCCGCCGTGACCGGCGCGCTGACCGGGCGCGGCGCCGACGTCCAGCAGATCGTGGCGGACCCCGGCGCGGACGGCCGTGAGCAGCTGGCCGATTGGCTGCGCACCGCGCACACCGAGGCGGGCGGGGACTTCGCCGGGGTGCTGTCGCTGCTGCCCCCGGCCGGGGACGCGCACCCCGGGCACCCCTCGCTGCCCGCCGGAGCCGCCGCCCAGCTCGCGCTGATCCAGGCGCTCGGCGACGCCGGAATCGGCGCCCCGCTGTGGTGCCTGACGCGGGGCGCGGTCTCCACCGGCGACGGCGACCGGCCGGAGCACCCCGAACAGGCCCTCGTGTGGGGCCTGGGCCGGGTGGCCGCGCTGGAGCACCTGGAGCGCTGGGGCGGTCTGATCGACCTGCCCCGGGCGCCCGACGAGCAGGCGCTGTCCCGGCTCATGGGCGTCCTCGCCGCCGACCACGACGAGGACCAGGTCGCGATCCGCGAGGCGGGCGTCTTCGGGCCCCGCCTGGTGCGCGCCCCGCTCGCCGACACGCCCCCCGTACGGTCCTGGAAGCCGTCCGGCACCACGCTGGTCACCGGCGGTACGGGACGCCTCGGCGCGGAGGTCGCCCGCTGGCTGGCTCGTAGTGGCGCCGAACACCTGGTGCTGGCGAGCCGCCGGGGCGCGGACGCCCCCGGCGCGGTGGAGCTGGAGGCCGAACTGACCGGGCTCGGTGCCAAGGTCACCCTCGCCGCGTGCGATGTGACCGACCGGGCGGCGCTCGCCGAAACCCTCGCGGCCATCCCGGCCGACCAGCCGCTGACGGCCGTCATGCACACCGCCGCCGTCATCGAGGACGGGGTGATCGAGGGGCTGACCCCGGACCGGGCGGAGCGTGTGCTGCGGCTCAAGGTGGACGCCACGCGCCATCTGCACGAGCTGACGCGGGAGCTGGACCTGACCGCGTTCGTGCTGTTCTCGCACTTCTCCGCGACGTTCGGCGCACCGGGCCAGGGCAACCAGGCGCCCGGCAACGCGTTCCTGCACACCTTCGCCGAGCAGCGCCGTGCGGACGGGCTGCCCGCCACCACCGTGTCCTGGGGCCCGTGGGGCGACGGCGGCACGGTGGACGGCGCCACCGGCGACCGGATGCGCCGCCACGGCATCAACGAGATGGCGCCCGCACCGGCCACCGCGGCGCTCCAGCACGCCCTGGACCGGGACGAGACGGCGCTCACCGTCATCGACATGGACTGGCGCCGCTTCACGCTCGCCTTCACCGCCGACCGGCCGCGTCCGCTGCTCGACGAACTGCCCGAGGCCCGCGAGGTCGTCGAGGAGGCGCGGGCCGACGCCACCGGGGACACCTCCGCGGGGGAGGCGCTGGCCGGGCAGCTGGCGACGCTGCCCGAGACCGAACGGGAGCGGGTGCTGCTGGAGCTGGTGCGTAGCGCGGTCGCCGCCGTGCTGGGACACTCCGGGGCCGAGGCGATCGAGGCGGGCCGGGCGTTCAAGGACCTGGGCTTCGACTCGCTCACCGCCGTCGAACTCCGCAACCGGCTGGGCGCGGCCAGCGGGCTCAAGCTGCCGCCGACCCTGATCTTCGACCACCCGACCCCGGCCGCCGTGGCGGCCCACATGCGGGCCGAGATCGCGCCCGACGCGGCGGCCACCGGCGCCCCGGTGCTCGAAGAACTCGACAGGCTGGAGACCGTGCTCGCGGGCAGCGCGCCCGACAACATCACCCGGGCGCGCATCACCATGCGCCTCCAGTCGCTGCTGGCGAAGTGGAACGAGTCGGACGACACCGCCGCCCCGGCCGAGCCCGCGGCGGCCCCGTCCGAAGCCCTCGCGCAGGGCGCGGCCGACGCCGATCAGCTCCAGTCGGCCAGTGACGAAGAGCTGTTCGCATTCATCAACAAGGGACTCGGAAGGGCGTGAAGCGAATTCTGCTATTGACGTCGTTCTCGATGTCGGACAGGATTTTCCCCACCCTTGAATAGAGTTCTCCAATACCGGCTGCCCCCTATCGAGTCCCTGGGTCACCAGGGGGTCGTAGGGGGCAGCTAGGGGTTGTCGGAAGGGTTAACGCGGACATAGCCTCTCGTGGAGAAGTCGACTAATTGGTTGTTGGTTACCGGCTCCCCTGTTGAGGATCTGTGGAGCATTTCCGATGCCGTCTGCCGTAAATGGATTGCGTAAATGGCGAATGAAGAGACGCTGCGGGACTACCTCAAGCTGGTAACGGCGGATCTGCATCAGACTCGCCTCCGCCTGCAAGAGGCCGAGGCGAAGAACCACGACCCCATCGCCATCGTGGGGATCGGCTGCCGTTATCCCGGAGGCGTCCGGT
The DNA here is from genome assembly GCF_042958345.1 of Streptomyces sp. NPDC007983. NCBI lineage: Bacteria > Bacillati > Actinomycetota > Actinomycetes > Kitasatosporales > Streptomycetaceae > Streptomyces > Streptomyces sp. NPDC007983. The sequence continues at coordinate 38,853 of NZ_JBIBJI010000010.1, read as the reverse complement.
CGCCCGAGGACCTGTGGCGCATCGTCAGCGAAGGCGTCGACGCGGTCAGCGACTTCCCCGTGGACCGCGGGTGGAATGTCGACAGGATGTACCACCCGGACCCGGACCACCCCGGCACCAGTTATGTGCACGAGGGTGGATTCGTCGACGGAATCGCCGATTTCGACCCGTCGCTCTTCGGCATCAGCCCCCGTGAAGCGCTCGGCATGGACCCCCAGCAGCGCATGCTGCTGGAAACCTCCTGGGAAGCCTTCGAACGGGCCGGAATCGACCCGCTTTCGGCGCGCGGCAAGCAGGTCGGCGTCTTCGTCGGCACCAGCAATCACGACTACCTCGGGGCGATCCTCAGCTCCAACGAGAACTTCGAGGGTTATTTCGGTACCGGCAACGCCGCGAGCGTCGCCTCCGGCCGCCTCTCGTACACCTTCGGCTTCGAGGGCCCGGCGGTCACCGTCGACACCGCCTGCTCCTCCTCGCTGGTGGCGCTCCACCTCGCCGTGCAGGCGCTGCGGCAGGGCGAATGCTCGCTCGCCCTGGCCGGCGGCGCGACCCTGATGTGCGCGCCCGGCGTGTTCGTCGACTACAGCAAGATGCGCGGACTGGCCCTCGACGGCCGCTCCAAGCCGTTCGCCCCGGAGGCCGACGGCTTCTGCCTCGGCGAGGGCGTCGGCATCCTGCTGGTCGAGCGGCTGTCGGACGCCCAGCGCAAGGGCCACCCGGTGCTCGCCGTGGTCCGCGGCTCCGCCGTCAACCAGGACGGCGCCAGCAACGGCCTCACCTCCCCCAACGGCCCCTCCCAGCAGCGCGTCATCCTCCAGGCGCTCGCCAACGCCCGGCTCTCCCCCGACCAGGTCGACGCCGTCGAAGCCCACGGCACCGGCACCGCCCTGGGCGACCCGATCGAGGCGCAGGCGCTGCTCGCCACCTACGGCCAGGACCGGCCCGCGGGCAAGCCGCTGCTGATCGGCTCCATCAAGTCCAACATCGGCCACGCGCAGGCGGGCGCCGGTGTCGGCGGCGTCATCAAGATGGTCATGGCCATGCGCCACGGGGCGCTGCCCAAGACCCTCCACCTCACCGAGCCCACCCCGCACGTCGACTGGACCGCCGGGGACGTCGAACTGCTCACCGCCACCCGCGCCTGGCCGCACGACCCCGAGGGCGCCGAGCCGCGCCGCGCGGGCGTGTCGTCGTTCGGCATGAGTGGCACCAATGTGCACACCATCCTGGAGGAGGCCCCCGCCCCGGCCGCCCCCACGGACCTCGTGGCCGAGCCCGTGGCAGCCCGGGAAACGCTGACGCCCGTCGCGCTGTCCGGCAAGAACCAGGACGCGCTGCGCGCCCAGGCCGCCCAACTGCACGCCCACCTCACCGCGCACCCCGGCCACCGGCCCGCCGACGTCGCCTACTCACAGGCCGTCACCCGCGCCGCCCTCGACCGCCGCGCCGTGGTCGCCGCCGCCGACCGGGACGAACTCCTCGCGGGCCTCGCGGCGCTCGCCGAAGGCCGCCACCACCCCGAGGTCACCGAGGGCCTGGCCGTCGAGGGCAACATCGCGTTCCTCTTCACCGGCCAGGGCAGCCAGCGGCTCGGCATGGGCCGCGAACTGTACGAGAGCCACCCGGTGTTCGCCGAGGCGCTCGACGCGGTCTGCGCCCAGCTCGACCGCTTCCTCGACCGGCCGCTGAAGGACGTGCTGTTCGGCGACGACGCCGCGGCGCTCGACCGGACCGGCTACACCCAGCCCGCCCTGTTCGCCGTCGAGGTGGCGCTGTTCCGCCTCGTCGAGTCGTGGGGCCTGCTGCCCGACTTCCTGTCCGGCCACTCCATCGGCGAGATCGCCGCCGCCCACGTGGCCGGGGTGCTGTCCCTCACCCACGCGTCCGCGCTGGTCGCCGCGCGCAGCCAGCTGATGGAGCAACTCCCCGGCGGCGGCGCGATGATCGCCGTACAGGCCGCCGAGGACGAGGTGCTGCCGCTGCTGACCGACCGCGTGAGCATTGCCGCCGTGAACGGCCCGACGTCGGTCGTCATCGCGGGCGACGAGGACGCGGCTGTCGCCATCGCGGCGTCGTTCGAGGAGCGGGGCCGCAAGACCAAGCGGCTCAACGTCAGCCACGCGTTCCACTCCCCGCACATGGACGCGATGCTGGACAACTTCCGCCAGGTCGCGCAGCGCCTCACCTACGAGGCCCCGCAGATCCCGATCGTCTCCAACCTCACCGGCGATCTGGTGAGCGCCGACGAGATCACCACGCCCGAGTTCTGGGTCCGCCACGTCCGCGAGGCCGTCCGCTTCCTCGACGGCGTGCGCCGCATGGAAGACCTCGGCGTGACCACCTTCGTCGAACTCGGCCCCGACGGCGTGCTCTCGGCCATGGCCCAGGAGTGCGTAACCGAGGGCAGGACCAGGACGTTCGCGTTCCTGCCCGCCCTGCGCCCCGGCCGCCCCGAGACCCGCACCGTCCACCAGGCGCTCGCCCACGCCCACGTCCGCGGCGTACCCGTCGACTGGAACACGTACTACGCGGGCACCGGCGCCCGCCGCGTCGACCTGCCCACGTACGCCTTCCAGCGGCAGCGCTACTGGCCCGCCAACCCCTTCTCGTACGGGGACGAATCCGCCGCCGAGACGAGCGCACCGGCCCTCGCCGACGCCCGGTTCTGGGAGGTCGTCCACAGCGAGGACCTGGCCGCCCTCGTCGACACCCTCGGGCTCGACGGCGACCAGCCGCTCAGCGAGGTGCTGCCCGCGCTGTCCGCGTGGCGCCACCGCAACCACGTCGACACCACCGTCAACGGCTCGCGCTACCGCACCACCTGGAAGCCGCTGCCGCCGTATCCGGCCACGCCGCTCACCGGCACCTGGCTCGTCGCCACCCCCGCCGCACACGCCGACCACCCCTGGGTCGCGGGACCGCTGCGGACCCTGGCCGAACGCGGCATACGCGTCCACCACCTCACCGTCGACGGCACCACCGACGACCGCGCCACGGTCACCGAACAGCTCCGCGCCACCCTGAATTCGGGCGACGCGGCGGGCGTCGACGGCGTGCTGTCCCTCCTCGGCCTCGACGAGCGCCCCCACACCGCACACCCCTCGCTCACCGCCGGACTCGCGGGCACCCTCGCCCTCGTCCAGGCCCTCGGCGACGCCGGTACGGACGCCCCCCTGTGGTCCGCCACCCGCGGCGCCGTCTCCGTCAGCCGCTCCGACCGGCTCACCAGCGCCCACCAGGCCCAGATCTGGGGCCTCGGCCGCACCGTCGCCCTCGAACAGCCCGACCGCTGGGCCGGGTCGATCGACCTCCCCGAGACCGCCGACGACCGCGCCCTCGCCCGGCTCGCCGACATCCTCGCCGGACCCGACGCGCTCCGCGACGAGGACCACCTCGCGATCCGCCCGCAGGGCGTCCACGCCCGCAGGCTCGCCCGCGCACCGCACCACGAGACCACCGGCGACGGCTGGACCACCCACGGCACCGCACTGATCACCGGCGGCACCGGCGCCCTCGGCGCACACGTCGCCCGCTGGCTGGTCGCCCACGGCACCGACCATGTGCTGCTCGCCGGGCGCCGCGGCCCCGACGCCCCCGGCGCGGCCGAACTGGCCAACGAACTCACCGCCCAGGGCGCCGAGGTGACCATTGCCGCCTGCGACGTCGCCGACCGCGACGGCCTCGCCGCGCTCCTCGCGACCGTACCGGCGGAACACCCGCTGACCACCGTCGTCCACGCCGCCGGTGTGCTCGACGACGGGGTGCTCGACGCCCAGACCCCGCAGCGGATGGCCGACGTACTGCGCGCCAAGGCCGACGCGGCACGCCACCTGGACGAACTGACCCGTGGACACGACCTGTCCGCCTTCGTGCTGTTCTCCTCCATGTCCGCCACCTTCGGCGCCGCCGGCCAGGCCAACTACGTGGCCGCCAACGCCTACCTCGACGCGCTCGCCGAACAGCGCCGCGCCGAGGGCCTGCCCGCCACCTCCGTCGCCTGGGGCGCCTGGGCCGAGGGCGGCATGGCCACCGACGAACTCGTCGCCGAACGCCTCCGGCAGTCCGGGCTGCCCGCCCTCGACCCCGAGGCCGCGACCACCGCCCTGGGCGCCGCGCTCGACCTCGACGAGACCTTCTCCCTCGTCGTGGACATCGACTGGGACCGCTTCGCGCCCGGCCTCACCGCCAACCGCCCGAACCCGCTGATCGCCGACCTCCCCGACGCCCGCCGCGCCCTCGACGCGGCCCGCGCCGCCGGTGCCCCTGCCGCGGCCACCCCCGGCGACCCGTCGTCGCTGGCGCGGCAGCTGGCCGGCGCCGCGACCGACGAGGAACGCGACCAGCTCACCCTGGACTTCGTCCGCACCCAGGTGGCCGTCGTCCTCGGCCACCCCGGGCCGGACTCGGTGGAACCCAGCCGCGCCTTCCGGGACCTCGGCTTCGACTCGCTCACCGCCGTCGAAATCCGCAACCTGCTCGGCACGCTCACCGGGCTCAAGCTGCCCGCCACCATCATCTTCGACTACCCGACCCCGCTCGCCCTCGCCGACCACCTCCAGGCCGAACTCCTCGGCTCGCGCCCGGTCGTCACCGGCGCGTCGTCCGTGGGCGTGGCCGTCGATGACGACCCGATCGCGATCGTCGGCATGAGCTGCCGCTTCCCGGGCGGTGTCCGCACCCCCGAGGAGCTGTGGCGGCTGCTCGCGTCCGGGCAGGACGCGGTGACGGACTTCCCGGCCGACCGTGGCTGGGACGTCGAGTCGCTGTACGACCCCGAGTCCGGCGCCGAGAACACCAGCTATGTGCGGGAGGGCGGATTCCTCGCGGACGCCGCCGAGTTCGACCCCGTCTTCTTCGGGATCTCGCCGCGCGAGGCCCTTGCCATGGACCCGCAGCAGCGGCTGCTGCTCGAGACGTCGTGGGAAGCCTTCGAGCGGGCGGGCATCGACCCGACGACGCTGCGCGGCCGGCAGGTCGGCGTGTTCGCCGGGACGAACGGCCAGGACTACCTGCCCGTGATCCTTTCCGCCCCCGACGGGTCGGAAGGCTTCATGGGGACGGGCAACGCGGCCAGTGTGATGTCCGGTCGGGTGTCGTATGCGCTGGGTCTTGAGGGTCCGGCGGTGACGGTGGACACGGCGTGTTCGTCGTCGCTGGTGGCGTTGCACTGGGCGATTCAGGCGCTCCGTGCGGGTGAGTGCTCGTTGGCGTTGGCCGGTGGTGTGACGGTGATGTCGACGCCGGGTTCGTTCGTGGACTTCAGCCGTCAGCGTGGGCTGGCCGCCGATGGCCGTATCAAGGCGTTCGCGGCCGGGGCCGATGGCACCGGTTGGGGTGAGGGCGTGGGCATGCTGCTCGTGGAGCGGCTGTCGGACGCGCGGCGCAACGGGCACCCGGTGCTCGCCGTCGTCCGCGGTTCGGCCATCAACCAGGACGGCGCGAGCAATGGCCTGACCGCGCCGAACGGCCCGTCGCAGCAGCGCGTCATCCGGCAGGCACTGGCCGGGGCGGGTCTCTCCGCCGCCGAAGTCGACGCCGTCGAGGCGCACGGTACGGGCACCCGGCTGGGCGACCCGATCGAGGCGCAGGCCCTGCTCGCCACGTACGGCCAGGAGCGCGACGCGGACCAGCCGCTGTGGCTGGGGTCCATCAAGTCCAACTTCGGCCACACGCAGGCCGCCGCCGGTGTGGCGGGCGTGATGAAGATGGTGCTGGCGCTGCAGCACGGCGTGCTGCCGCAGACGCTGCACGTGGACGAGCCCACACCCGAGGTCGACTGGTCGGCGGGCGCCGTCGCGCTGCTGACCGAGGCGCGGGAGTGGCCCGAGAACGGCCGTCCGCGCCGCGCCGCGGTGTCCTCGTTCGGCATCAGCGGCACCAACGCCCACACCATCATCGAGCAGGCCCCGGCAAGCGAAGCCGAGGAAGCCGAGGAGCCCTCGCAGGTCAACGGCCCCGCCGCCTGGGTGCTGTCGGCCAAGACCCCCGAGGCGCTGCGCGGCCAGGCCGCTCAGCTGCGCGCACACCTCGACTCCCGCCCCGAGCTGGACGTGGCCGACGTGGCGTTCACGCTCGCCACGCGGCGTACGGCGTTCGAGGAGCGGGCCGCACTGGTCGCCGCCGACCGCGCCGGACTGCTGACCGCCCTGGACGCGCTCGCCGACGGCAACACCGCACCGGGCCTGGTCGAGGGCTCGGTGGCGAGCGGCAAGGTGGCGTTCCTGTTCACGGGTCAGGGGAGCCAGCGGCTGGGGATGGGCCGTGAGCTGTACGAGGCGTATCCGGTGTTCGCGGACGCGCTGGACGAGGTGTGCGCGCACCTGGATGTTCATCTGGAACGGCCGTTGCGGGATGTCCTGTTCGGGGATGACGCCTCGGTGCTGGACCAGACGGCGTTTACTCAGCCTGCGCTGTTCGCGGTCGAGGTGGCGCTGTTCCGGCTGGTCGAGGCATGGGGTGTGAAGGCGGACTTCCTGTCCGGCCACTCCATCGGTGAGCTGGCCGCCGCGCATGTGGCGGGTGTGCTGTCGCTCGCGGACGCGTGCACGCTGGTGGCCGCTCGTGGGCGTCTGATGCAGGAGCTTCCGGCCGGTGGCGCGATGATCGCCGTCCAGGCCGCCGAGGACGAGGTGGCGCCGCTCCTCACCGAGCGTGTCTCGATCGCCGCTGTCAATGGCCCGACGTCGGTCGTGATCGCGGGTGATGAGGACGCGGTTCTGGAGGTTGCGGCGGGTTTCGAGGCGCAGGGTCGTAAGACGAAGCGGCTCACGGTCAGCCACGCGTTCCACTCGCCGCGCATGGACGGGATGCTGGAGGCATTCCGTGAGGTGGCGCAGGGGCTGTCGTACGAGGCTCCGCGCATCCCGATCGTCTCCAACCTCACCGGCGAGCTGGTCTCCGCCGAAGACATCACCAGCCCGGACTTCTGGGTGCGCCACGTCCGCGAAGCCGTCCGCTTCCTGGATGGCGTACGCACCCTCCAAGCCCAGGGCGTCACCACCTACGTCGAGCTGGGCCCGGACGGTGTGCTCACCGCCATGGCTCAGGAGTGCGTGACCGGCGACGATGCCGCGTTCGCGTCCGTCTGCCGCAAGGACCGTCCCGAGGCCGAGGCGCTGCTGTCGGCCCTCGCGCGGGCGCACGTCCGTGGCATGGCGGTGGACTGGACGGCGTTCCACGCCGGTACGGGCGCCGCGCAGGTCGAGCTGCCCACGTACGCCTTCCAGCGCCAGCGCTACTGGCCGAAGGTGTCGTCGCTGTTCCTCGGCGACGTGGCCGCGGTGGGTCTGGGCGAGGCCGAGCACCCGCTGCTCGGCGCGAGTGCCGAACTGCCCGACTCGGACGGGATGCTGTTCACCGGCCGGCTGGCGCTGTCCACCCACCCTTGGCTCGCGGGCCACACGATCCTGGACAGCGTGCTGCTGCCGGGCACCGCGTTCGTGGAGCTGGCGATCCGCGCCGGTGACCAGGTCGGCTGCGACTACCTCGAAGAGCTGACCCTCGAAGCGCCGCTGGTCCTGCCCGAGCAGGGCGGCGTACAGCTGCGGCTTTCGGTGGGCGCGGCCGACGAGCTGGGCCGCCGTCCGCTGACGCTGCACTCGCGCGTGGAGAACCTGCCCGCCGAGGAGCCGTGGACCCGGCACGCGACCGGTGTGCTCGCGTCGGGCGGTCGCCCGGAGGCGATGTTCGAGCTGGGCGCGTGGCCGCCCGCCGATGCCACCGAGATCGACCTCGACGGCCGCTACGAGTCCCTGCTGACCATCGGTTTCGCGTACGGCCCGGCGTTCCGGGGGCTGCGCAGGGCGTGGCAGCGCAACGGCGAGGTGTACGCCGAGGTGGCGCTGCCCGATGACGTGGCCGAGGAGGCCGCCGCGTTCGGCCTGCACCCGGCGCTGCTGGACTCCGCCCTGCACGCCATCGGGCTCGACGGGCTGGGCAACACAGGCGGCGAGGGGCGGCTGCCGTTCGCGTGGACCGGGGTGTCGCTGTACGCGAGCGGCGCGTCGGCGCTGCGCGTCCACCTGGTGCCCGCGGGCAACGACGGGGTGCGGCTGGAGATCGCCGACACCACCGGTGCGCCGGTCGGCGCCGTCGAGACGCTGGGGCTGCGCCCGGTCTCGGCCGAGCAGCTGCGGAGCGCGCGTACGGCGTACCACGAGTCGCTGTTCCGCCTGGAGTGGATGGCGTCCGGGCCCGTGGCCCTGACGGACGCCCCGGCGGACGGCCGCTGGGCTGCTCTGGGCACGGACACCCTGGGCCTCGGTGGCACGGCGTACGCGGACCTCGCGGCGCTGGCCGAGGCGGTCGCCTCGGGTACGGCTCCGTCGCCCGAGTACGTCGTCGTGGCGCCGTCCACGAGCGCGGACGGCGATGACGTGGCCGCGGGTGCGCACCGGGCCGCCGCCGAGGCGCTTGCCACCGTCCAGCAGTGGCTGGGCGAGGAGCGGTTCGGGGACGCGCCGCTGGTGGTCGTGACCCGTGGCGCGGTGGCCGCCGACGCCGGTGAGCCGGTGGCGGACCCGGCCGGTGCGGCCGTATGGGGTCTGCTGCGCTCGGCGCAGTCGGAGAACCCGGGCCGTTTCGTCCTGGTGGATGTGGACGGCCGGGACGAGTCGGCGCAGGCGCTGCCCGCCGCCGTGGCATCGGGCGAGCCGCAGCTCGCGATCCGCGCGGGTGTGGTGTCGACGCCACGGCTGTCGCGGGTGGCCGTCGAGCCGGTGGAGCCGGAGGCGGAGACCGCCCGCGGCCTGGACCCCGAGGGCACCGTGCTGGTGACCGGTGCGTCCGGTTCGCTGGGCGGGCTGGTGGCGCGTCACCTGGTCGCGGAGCGTGGCGTACGGCATCTGCTGCTGGTGAGCCGCCGTGGTGACCAGGCGCCGGGTGCCGCCGAACTCGGTGCCGGGCTGGTCGAGTTGGGTGCTCAGGTGCGCTGGGCGGCCTGCGATGTGGCCGACCGGGACGCGCTCGCCGCGACCCTCGCCGCCGTCCCCGCCGAACGCCCCCTGACGGCCGTGGTGCACACGGCGGGTGTGCTGGACGACGGTGTGATCGGCTCGCTGACGCCCGAGCGCATCGACCACGTCCTGCGCCCGAAGGTGGACGCGGCCTGGAACCTGCACGAGCTGACGGCGGACCTCGACCTCGCGGCGTTCGTCCTGTTCTCGTCCTCCTCCGGCGTCTTCGGTGGCCCTGGGCAGGGCAACTACGCCGCCGCCAACGCCTTCCTGGACGCGCTCGCCCAGCACCGTACGGCCCAGGGTCTGCCCGCCACCTCGCTGGCGTGGGGCCTGTGGGCCGGGGCCGGTATGGGCACCACCCTGGACGAAGCGGACATCAACCGCATGCGGCGGGCCGGGCTTCCGCCGCTGCCGGTGGCGGACGGCCTCGCGCTGCTCGACACCGCGCTGACCATGGACGCGCCCTCGCTGGTGCCGATGCGGGTGGACCTCGCGGCGCTGCGCAACCAGCCCGCGATCTCGCCCCTCTTCCGTGGCCTGGTGCGCATCCCGGTGCGGCGCGTGGTGGACGCGGTCGCGGCGGGTGGCGATGCGGGGCCGGCCGGTCGGCTGGCGGGGTTGAGCGTGGCGGAGCAGGAGCGGCTGCTGCTGGACCTGGTCCGTGCGCAGGTGGCGACCGTGCTGGGTTACGCGGGTGCGGACACCATTGGCACCGGGCGGGCGTTCAAGGATCTGGGCTTCGACTCGCTGACGGCGGTTGAGCTGCGTAATCAGCTCAATTCCGTGACCGGTCTGCGGCTGCCCGCGACGCTGATCTTCGACTACCCGGACCCGCAGGTCCTGGCCCGCCATCTGCGGACCGAGCTGGTGGGCGAGGACACGGCGGAGGTGCACACGCCGGTACCGGTCACCGCCGCCGCCGCCACCGACGACGATCCGATCGCGATCGTGGCGATGAGCTGCCGCTACCCCGGCGGGGTCACCACCCCCGAGGAGCTGTGGCAGATGCTCTCCGCGGGGGAGGACGGCATCACGCGCTTCCCGGACAACCGTGGCTGGGATCTCGACGCCCTGTACGACCCGGACCCGGAGACCCCGGGCACCTCGTACGCCCGCGACGGCGGCTTCCTGCACGACGCCGCCGAGTTCGACCCGGCGTTCTTCGGCATCTCCCCGCGCGAGGCCCTGGCGATGGACCCGCAGCAGCGGTTGCTGCTGGAGACGTCCTGGGAGGCGTTCGAGCGGGCGGGCATCGACCCGTCGTCGGTACGCGGCAGCCGGACCGGTGTGTTCGCGGGCGTCATGTACCACGACTACGGGTCCCGGCTGCACGCCGTGCCCGACGGCGTCGAGGGCTACCTCGGCACCGGCAGTTCCAGCAGCGTGGTCTCCGGCCGCGTCGCGTACACCTTCGGCCTGGAGGGCCCGGCCGTCACGGTCGACACGGCCTGCTCGTCGTCACTGGTGGCGCTGCACCTGGCGGCGCAGGCGCTGCGCAACGGCGAGTGCTCGCTGGCGCTGGCCGGTGGTGTCACGGTGATGTTCACCCCGGGTACCTTCATCGATTTCAGCCGCCAGCGCGGGCTGGCCAGGGACGGCCGCTGCAAGTCCTTCGCCGCCGCCGCCGATGGCACCGGCTGGGGCGAAGGCGCGGGCATGCTGCTGCTGGAGCGGCTGTCGGACGCCCGGAAGAACGGCCACGAGGTGCTGGCCATCGTGCGGGGCAGCGCCGTCAACCAGGACGGTGCGTCGAACGGTCTGACGGCGCCGAACGGCCCGTCCCAGCAGCGCGTCATCCGGCAGGCCCTCGCCAACGCCCGCCTGGCCACCGGCGAGGTCGACGTCGTCGAGGCGCACGGCACCGGGACGACGCTGGGCGACCCGATCGAGGCGCAGGCCCTGCTCGCCACCTACGGCCGGGAGCGGGACGCGGAACGGCCGCTGTGGCTGGGCTCCGTCAAGTCCAACCTGGGCCATACCCAGGCCGCCTCCGGTGTCGCCGGTGTCATCAAGATGGTGCTGTCCATGCGGCACGGTGTGCTGCCGCGCACCCTGCATGTGGACGAGCCGTCGCCGCACGTCGACTGGTCGGCGGGCGCGGTGTCGCTGCTCACCGAACAGCAGACGTGGCCGGAGACCGGCCGCCCGCGCCGCGCCGCCGTGTCGTCGTTCGGCATCAGCGGCACCAACGCGCACGCCATCATCGAGCAGCCGCCCACCCCCGCGCGGGAGGCGAGCGGCGCCCCGGCGGACACCGAGGCCCTGCCGTACGTCCCTGTGCTGCTCTCGGCGCGCGGCGAGGACGCCCTGCGCGCCCAGGCGCGGCGGCTGCGCTCGCGGATCGCCGCCGGGACCGACCTCACGGACCTCGGCTTCTCCCTCGCGACCACCCGCGCCGCACTCGAACACCGCGTCGCCCTGGTCGCCGACGGCCACGACGAGGTGCTGGGCGCGCTGGACGCGCTGGCGCGCGGTGAGCACCCGGCGGCAGAGCTGCGCGGGGTCGCCGCCGACGGCGGCAAGGTGGCGTTCCTGTTCACCGGTCAGGGCAGCCAGCGGCTCGGGATGGGCCGCGAGCTGTACGCGGATTTCCCGGTGTTCGCGCAGGCCCTGGACGAGGTGTGCGACGCGCTGGACCAGCATCTCGAACGGCCGCTGAAGACGGTGCTGTTCGGGGAGGACGCCGAGGCGCTGGACCGGACCGGCTTCACCCAGCCCGCGTTGTTCGCGGTCGAGGTGGCGTTGTTCCGGCTGGTGGAGGCGTGGGGTCTGCGTGCGGACTTCCTGTCCGGTCACTCGATCGGTGAGTTGGCCGCTGCCCATGTGGCGGGTGTGCTGTCGCTCGCGGATGCGGCGACGTTGGTGGCGGCGCGTGGGCGTCTGATGCAGGAGCTTCCGGCCGGTGGCGCGATGATCGCGGTGCAGGCGTCGGAGGACGAGGTGGCGCCGCTGCTCACCGAGCGCGTCAGCATCGCCGCCCTCAACGGGCCCACGTCGGTCGTGATCGCGGGCGACGAGGACGCCGCTGCGCAGATCGCGGCGTTCTTCGAGGCGCAGGGTCGTAAGACCAAGCGGCTCACGGTCAGCCACGCCTTCCACTCGCCGCGCATGGACGCCATGCTCGCGGACTTCCGCAAGGTCGCGGAGGGCCTGACGTTCAACGCCCCGACGATCCCGCTGGTCTCCTGCCTCACCGGCACCGTGGCCACGGCCGACGAGATCCGGCTGCCGGACTTCTGGGTCCGCCACGTCCGTGAGTCCGTCCGCTTCGTCGACGGTGTGCGCACCCTGCGCGACAACGGTGTGACCACCTTCGTGGAACTCGGCCCCGACGGGGTGCTCTCCGCGATGGGCGAGAACTGCCTCGCCGAGACTCAGGAGACTCGGGACGAGGTTGAGAACGACGACGTCCAGGCGGTGTTCGTCCCCGCCCTGCGCAACGGCCGTCCCGAGGCCCGGGCGCTGGTCACCGCCCTCGCCCAGCTCCATGTGCGCGGCGTGGCCCTGGACTGGGCGGCCGTCTACGCCGGGCGCGGCGCGCGCCGCGTCGAGCTGCCGACGTACCCCTTCCAGCGGCAGCGCTACTGGCTCGACGTGGGCATCTCCGCCGAGGACGTGGCCTCCGCGGGCCTCGGCACGGCGGGCCACCCGCTGCTGGGCGCGGCGGTGGAACTCCCCGACACCGGCGGCTTCGTGTTCACCGGGCGGCTGTCGCTGCTGACCCACCCCTGGCTGGCCGACCACGCCGTCATGGACACCGTCCTGCTGCCCGGCACGGCCTTCGTCGAGCTGGCCCTGCGGGCCGGTGAGGAGGCGGGCTGCGACACGGTCGAGGAGCTGACCCTCCAGGCGCCGCTGGTCGTGCCCGAACAGGGCGCCGTGCAGCTGCGGCTGGAGCTGGCGGCGGGCGACGAGAGCGGGCGGCGCCAGCTGACCCTGCACTCCCGCCGGGAGGACGTCCCCGCCGACGAGCCGTGGACCCGGCACGCCACCGGCTTCCTCACCCCGTCGTCCGGGACCGCCGACCAGGCCGACCAGGCCGACCTGTCCGTCTGGCCGCCGGCCGACGCGACCGCCCTCGAAACCGACGCGTTCTACGAGCACGCGGCCGCCGCCGGGCTCGGCTACGGCCCCGTCTTCCAGGGCCTGCACGACGCCTGGCGGCGAGGCGACGACCTGTTCGCGACCATCCGGCTGCCGCGCGGCCACGAGCCCGAGGCCGCCTCGTACGGGGTGCATCCCGCCCTGCTGGACGCCGTCCTGCACACCCTCGGCCTCGCCACGCCGGACGGCGCGGAGACCGAAGGCGCGCGGCTGCCGTTCGCCTGGACCGGCGTACGGCTGTACGCCGGGGGCGCCGCGTCGCTGCGGGTACGGCTGCGCCCGGCCGCCGAAGGAGTGTCGCTGCACCTCGCGGACGGCACCGGCGCCCCCGTCGCCACCATCGACGGGCTGGTGCTGCGCCCGCTGTCGGCCGACCAGGTCAACGCCTCGCGCGCCGCGTACCACGAGGCGCTGTTCCGCCCGGAGTGGACGGCCCTGCCCGTCCCCGCGTCCGCCGCCGGTGTCCCGGTCGGCGAACGCTGGGTGACCCTCGGCGCCGATGCCGCCTTCACGGCCGCGGGGGAGCGGCTGGACGACTACCCGCACCTGACGGCGCTCACCGACGCACTCGACGGCACCGCGCCCGACGTGGTGCTCGTCCCGCTCACCGGTGGGGGTGCGTCGCTGCCGGAGGCGGCCAAGGCCGCCGCCCGGGACGCCCTGGACCTCGTCCAGAAGTGGCTGGCCGACCAGCGGTTCGCAGACACCCGCCTGGTGTTCGTGACCCGCGGCGCGGTCGCGGCACACCCCGGCGAGGACATCGCCGACCTGACCCACACCACGGTGTGGGGCCTGGTCAAGTCCGCCCAGTCGGAGAACCCGGGCCGGTTCGTCCTGGTCGACATCGACGGCACCGACGCCTCCCAGCGGGCGCTGCCGACGGCGCTCGCCACCGACGAACCGCAGCTCGCGCTGCGCTCCGGCACCGCACACGCCTACCGGCTCGCCCGCGTCCCGGCCGACCCGGACACCCCGTCGGCGGCCGGATTCGGCGACCCGAACGGCACCGTACTGCTCAGCGGTGCGAGCGGCGCACTGGGCGGCCTGTTCGCCCGCCACCTGGTCGCCGAGCGCGGCGTACGGCAGCTCCTGCTGCTCACCAGGCGCGGCGGCGACGCGCCCGGCGCGGCCGAACTGGCCGCCGAGCTGAGCGGGTTGGGAGCCACGGTGACCTGGGCGGCCTGCGACACCGCCGACCGGGACGCCCTGGCCACCGTCCTCTCCGCGATCCCCGCAGAGCACCCGCTCACCGCCGTTGTGCACACCGCGGGCGTCCTGGACGACGGTGTGATCAGCTCGCTGACCGGCGAGCGCGTCGACGCGGTGCTGCGCCCCAAGGTGGACGCCGCCTGGCATCTGCACGAGCTGACCCGCGAGCTGGACCTGTCCGCGTTCGTGCTCTTCTCCTCCGCCGCCGGAGCCTTCGGCAGCTCGGGGCAGGGCAACTACGCCGCGGCGAACACCTTCCTCGACGCGCTCGCCCAGCACCGTGCCGCGCGGGGCCTGCCCGCGAGTTCGCTGGCCTGGGGCCTGTGGGCGGCGGCCGACGGCATGGCGGGCAGCCTGGAGTCCACCGACGTGAACCGAATCTCGCGCGGCGGCTACGAGGCGCTGCCGCAGGACGAGGGCCTGGCCCTGTTCGACGTGACGGACACGCTCTCGGGTGGCGATGCCGGCGCCGCGGTGTTCGTCCCCATCGGCATCGACACCGGCGCCCTGCGCGGTCAGGCCGCAGCCGGGCTGCTGCCGCCGCTGCTGCGCGGCCTGGTCCGTACCCCCGTACGGCGCTCCGCCGACACCGGAGCCACCGGTACCGCCGGGACGGCGGCCGGATCGGTGGCCGACTCCGGGTCGCTCACCGAGCGGCTGGCGGGGCTCTCGGCCACCGAACGCGACCGCGAACTGCTGGACCTCGTACGGACGCATGTGGCGGCCGTCCTCGGACACGCCACCCCCGACGACGTCGACGCCGGGCGCGGCTTCCTCGACCTGGGCTTCGACTCGCTCACCGCTGTGGATCTGCGCAACCGACTGGGTGCCGCCGCCGGACTGCGGCTGCCGGTCACGCTGATCTTCGACTACCCGACGCCCACCGCCCTCGCCGGGTATCTGCGCGAGGAACTCGGCCTGGACACCACGGCCGCACACCAGCCCGTGCACGCGGAACTCGACAAGCTGGAAGCGATCCTCGCCACGATCGCCCCCGACGACGTCGAGAGCCCCGGCATCACCACCCGCCTGCGCGACCTCCTGTCGAAGTGGAATGAAACGCACAGTGCTACGGACAGCACCGCACAAGACCGTGAAATCCAGTCCGCGACAGCAGACGAGATCTTCGATCTCCTCGACGACGAGCTCGGGCTCTCCTGACCTGCTCCACAAGAGCTCATCGACTCATCTCAGCACCGCGGGGACGGCGTAATGGCGACGGCGAACGAAGAGAAGTACCTCGACTACCTCAAGCGGGCCACCACCGACCTGCGCGAGGCGCGGCGGCGGCTGCGCGAGGTCGAGGAGCGCGAGCAGGAGCCCATCGCCATCGTGGCGATGAGCTGCCGCTACCCGGGCGGGGTGCGGACGCCCGAGGAGCTGTGGGAGCTGGTCGCCCGCGGCGGTGACGCGGCCTCGCCGTACCCCACCGACCGCGGCTGGGGCACGGACGTCCTCTTCGACCCCGAGCCGGACAGCGGCCAGGAGCCGTACGTCCGCGAGGGCGGCTTCCTGCACGACGCCGCCGACTTCGACCCGGAGTTCTTCGGCATCTCGCCGAGGGAAGCCCTCGCGATGGACCCCCAGCAGCGGCTGCTGCTGGAAACCTCGTGGGAGGCGTTCGAGCGCGCGGGCATCGACCCGACCACGCTCCAGGGCAGCCGGACCGGCGTGTTCGCGGGCGTCATGTACCACGACTACGCGTCCCGGCTGTTCTCGGCGCCCCAGGACGTCGAGGGCTTCCTCGGCAACGGCAGCTCCGGCTCCATCGCCTCCGGCCGCGTCGCCTACACCTTCGGCCTGGAGGGCCCGGCCGTCACCATCGACACGGCGTGCTCGTCGTCGCTGGTGGCGCTGCACTTCGCCGCGCAGGCGCTGCGCCGGGGGGAGTGCTCGCTGGCGCTGGCCGGTGGCGTCACGGTCATGGCCACTCCCGGCACGTTCACCGAGTTCAGCCGCCAGCGCGGGCTGGCCACCGACGGCCGCTGCAAGTCCTTCGCCGCTGCCGCCGACGGCACCGGCTGGGGCGAGGGCGCGGGCATGCTCCTGCTGGAGCGGTTGTCCGACGCCCGCGCCAACGGCCACCAGGTGCTCGCCCTCGTCCGTGGCAGCGCCATCAACCAGGACGGCGCCAGCAGCGGCCTCACCGCCCCCAACGGCCCGTCCCAGCAGCGCGTCATCCGCCAGGCCCTGTCCGGGGCCCGGCTCTCCGCCGGACAGATCGACGTCGTCGAGGCGCACGGCACGGGGACGACGCTGGGCGACCCCATCGAGGCGCAGGCGCTGCTCGCCACCTACGGACGCAACCACAGCGACGAACAGCCGCTGTGGCTGGGGTCGGTGAAGTCCAACATCGGCCACACCCAGGCCGCCGCCGGTGTCGCGGGCATCATCAAGATGGTCATGGCGATGCGCCACGGGGTCCTCCCGCAGACCCTGCACGTCGACCAGCCCACTCCCAACGTCGACTGGTCCGCCGGAGCCGTCTCACTGCTCACCGAGACCCGCGCCTGGCCCGACACCGGACAGCCGCGCCGCGCCGCCGTGTCCTCGTTCGGCATCAGCGGCACCAACGCCCACACCATCCTGGAGCAGGCGCCCGACCCGGCCGCCTCCGCCACCGAGGAGCCGCAGGCCACTGAAGACGGCACTCCGGCCGCGGCCCCCGCCGCCGCGCTGCCGTTGTGGACCGTCGCGGCCAAGTCCCGGTCCGCGCTGACCGCCCAGGCCGCGAACCTCCGCGCCCACCTGGACGGCCACCCCGGACTCCGGCTCGCCGACGCCGCGTTCTCCCTGGCCACGGGCCGGGCGGCCTTCGAACATCGCGCGGCGATCGTCGCCGACGACCGCGACGGCCTGGTAAGCGCCCTCGACGCGCTGACCCGCGAGGAGCCCGCACCCGGGCTGTTCGACGGCAAGGTGGCGGGCGGCAAGGTGGCGTTCCTGTTCACGGGGCAGGGCAGCCAGCGCCTCGGGATGGGACGGGAGCTGTACGACGCGTACCCGGTGTTCGCGCAGGCCCTGGACGAGGTGTGCGCCGAGCTGGACGCCCATCTGGAGCGGCCGTTGCGCGATGTCCTGTTCGGGGACGATGCCTCGGTGCTCGACCGGACCGGCTTCACCCAGCCCGCGCTGTTCGCGGTCGAGGTGGCGCTGTTCCGGCTGGTCGAGGCGTGGGGCCTGCGGTCGGACTTCCTCTCCGGCCACTCGATCGGTGAGCTGGCCGCCGCGCATGTGGCCGGCGTGCTGTCGCTGGCCGACGCCTGCCGGTTGGTGGCGGCGCGTGGCCGTCTGATGCAGGAGCTTCCGGCCGGTGGCGCGATGGTCGCGGTGCAGGCGTCGGAGGACGAGGTGGCGCCGCTGCTGACCGAGCGCGTCAGCATCGCCGCAGTGAACGGGCCCACGTCGGTGGTCGTCGCGGGCGATGAGGACGCCGCTGTCGAGATCGCGGCTTCGTTTGAGGCGCAGGGCCGTAAGACCAAGCGGCTCACGGTCAGCCACGCCTTCCACTCCCCGCGCATGGACGGGATGCTGGACGCGTTCCGCGAGGTCGCGCGGGGGCTGACGTACGAGGCCCCGAAGATCCCCATCGTGTCCAACCTGACCGGTGCCGTGGTCTCCGCCGAGGAGATCACCAGCCCCGACTTCTGGGTGCGCCACGTCCGCGAGGCCGTGCGCTTCCTCGACGGCGTGCGCGCGCTTGAGGACCGTAACGTCACGACGTTCGTGGAACTGGGCCCGGACGGCGTCCTCACCGCCATGGCACAGGACTGCCTGACCCGCGACGACGCCACCCTTGTCTCCGCGCTGCGCACCGGCCGCCCGGAGGTCCGCAGCCTGGCCACCGCCCTCGCGCAGACACACGTACGCGGCGTCTCGCCCGACTGGAACGCGGTGTTCGCCGGTACGGACACCAAGCGCGCCGACCTTCCGCTGTACGCCTTCCAGCGCGAAACGTACTGGCTGGACGCCGGTTACCCGATGGGCGACGTGGCGTCCGCCGGGCTCGGCGCCGCCGACCACCCCCTGCTGGGCGCCGCGGTGGCGCTCGCCGACACCGACGGCTTCCTCTACACCGGCCGCCTCGCCCTCGACACCCACGCTTGGCTGGCGGACCACACGGTGGCCGGTTCGGTGCTGCTGCCCGGGACCGCGTTCGTGGAACTGGCGGTGCGCGCCGGTGACCAGGTGGGATGCGATCTGCTGGAGGAGCTGACCCTCGAGGCGCCGCTGGTACTGCCCGAGGTGGGCGGGGTCCAGCTGCAGCTGTCCGTGGGCGCCCCCGACGAGGCGGGGCGGCGCTCGCTGACGGTGTACTCGCGGTCCGAGGACGCGGCCGTGGACGAGGTATGGGAGCGCCACGCCTCGGGCGTGCTGGGGTCGGGCGCGCCGTCCGCCTCCTTCGACCTGGGCGCATGGCCCCCGGCGGGCGCGGAGGAGCTGCCCGTCGACGGCGTGTACGAGGGACTGGCCGACGCCGGGCTCGCCTACGGTCCGGTGTTCCGCGGGCTGACGTCCGCGTGGCGGCTGGGCGATGAGGTCTACGCCGAGCTGGAGTTGCCGGAGGACGCACGGGCCCAGGCGGGTTCGTACGGTCTGCACCCGGCACTGCTGGACTCTGCCCTGCATGCGGTGGGTCTGGGCGGCCTGATCGACGGTGAGGACGGTGCGAGGTTGCCGTTCTCGTGGTCGGGTGTGTCGCTGCACGCGGTGGGTGCGTCGGTGCTGCGGGTGCGTCTGTCGGCTGCTGGTACGGATGCGGTGTCGTTGGCGGTGGCCGATGGTGCGGGTCGTGCCGTGCTGTCGGTGGACTCGCTGGTGCTGCGGCCCGTGGCCGTCGAGCAGATACGCGGCGCGCGGGGCGCGCGCCAGGAATCGCTGTACCGGCTCGACTGGGCCGAGGTGTCGGGCGCGGGCGCGGCGGGGCAGTGCGCGCTGCTGGGGCCCGATGTTCTGGGGCTGGCGCAGCCGTTCGACACCTACGCGGACCTGGACGCGCTGACCACGGCGGTCACCTCCGGTGCCGCCACCATGCCGGACGATGTGCTGGTCACCGTTGCCCCGGAGGGCGATGGCGATCCCGCTGCCGTACGCCGGGCCACGGCCGAGGCGCTGGAGCTGGTCCAGGCGTGGCTGAACGACGAGCGGTTCGCGGACGCCCGTCTTGCGGTGGTGACCTCGGGCGCCGTGGCCGCCGGTACGGACGAGCCGGTGACCGATCTGGCGCACGCCGCCGTGTGGGGCCTGGTGCGTTCCGCCGAGTCGGAGAATCCGGGCCGGTTCGTGCTGGTCGACGTCGTTGGCGCGGCTGATTCGCGTGCGGCGGTGTCGGGTGCGTTGGCGTCGGGTGAGCCGCAGGTGGCGGTGCGGGGTGGTGTGCTGCGGGCGCCGCGTCTGGCGCGGGCCGTGGTGGACGCCGAGCAGGCGATTGATCTCGGTGGTGCCGAGGGCACGGTGTTGGTGACCGGTGCGAGTGGCACGCTGGGTGGTCTGCTGGCGCGGCACTTGGTGGCGGAGCGTGGGGTTCGGCGGCTGCTGCTGGTGAGCCGTCGTGGTGCGGATGCGCCGGGGGCTGCCGGACTTGGTGCTGAGCTGGCCGGGTTGGGTGCCGAGGTGCGGTGGGCTGCGTGTGATGTGGCTGACCGGGACGCGCTCGCCGCGACCCTGGCGACCGTCCCCGCCGAGCATCCGCTGACGGCTGTGGTGCACACGGCGGGTGTGCTGGATGACGGTGTGATCGGCTCGCTGACGCCGGAGAGGCTGGCGCGAGTGCTGCGGCCCAAGGTGGACGCTGCCTGGAACCTGCATGAGCTGACCGCGGACCTGGACCTGTCGGCGTTCGTTCTGTTCTCGTCGGCCTCCGGTGTCTTCGGCGGCGCGGGGCAGGGCAACTACGCGGCGGCCAACGCCTACGTGGATGCGTTGGCGCAGCACCGTAGGGCGCGTGGTCTGGCCGGTACGTCCCTCGCCTGGGGGTTGTGGGCCGATGCCAGCGGGATGACCGGTGAGCTGGATGAGACCGGTGTGTCGCGGATGAGCCGGGGTGGCGTTGCGGCGCTGTCGGC
The DNA here is from genome assembly GCF_042958345.1 of Streptomyces sp. NPDC007983. Lineage (NCBI taxonomy): Bacteria > Bacillati > Actinomycetota > Actinomycetes > Kitasatosporales > Streptomycetaceae > Streptomyces > Streptomyces sp. NPDC007983. The sequence continues at coordinate 18,518 of NZ_JBIBJI010000010.1, read as the reverse complement.
TGCTGAGGGGTTGGAGCTGTTCGACGCGGCCGGCGGTGCGGGTGAGGCGTTGCTGGTGCCGGTGCGGCTGGACTTGGCGGCGGTGCGGGCTGAGGCCGCGTCGTCGGGTGTGGTGGCGCCGTTGATGCGTGGGCTGGTGCGGGTGCCGGCGCGGCGTACGGCGGAGGGTTCGTCCGCCGGGGCGGGTGCGCTGGCGCAGCGGCTGGCCGGGCTGGGCGAGGCCGAACAGCTCGACGTCCTGCTCGGGGTGGTCCGTACGCAGGTCGCCGCCGTCCTGGGCTACGGCTCAGCCGACTCCGTGGACCCCGATCGCGCCTTCCGCGACCTGGGCTTCGACTCGCTCACGGCTGTCGAACTGCGCAACCGGATGAACGCGGCCACCGGGATGCGGCTCCCCGCCACACTGGTCTTCGACTACCCGACCTCCCTCGTCCTGGCCGAGCACCTGCGGGACGAATTGGCGGGAACGCGAGGCCAGTTGGCCGTACCGGCGTCGACCGTCGGCGCCGTCGACGACGAGCCGATCGCCATCGTCGCCATGAGCTGCCGCTTCCCGGGCGGGGTACGCACCCCCGAGGAGCTGTGGCAGCTACTGGCCTCCGGCCAGGACGCGATCTCCGGCTTCCCCGTCGACCGCGGCTGGGACCTGGACACGATCTACCACCCGGACCCCGAGCACCCGGGCACCTCGTACACCCGCGAGGGCGGCTTCCTGCACGACGCCGCCGACTTCGACCCCACCTTCTTCGGGATCTCGCCGCGCGAGGCCCTGGCCACCGACCCGCAGCAGCGACTGCTGCTGGAGACGTCCTGGGAGGCGTTCGAGCGCGCGGGCATCGACCCGACGACCCTGCGCGGCAGCCGGACCGGTGTCTTCGCGGGCGTCATGTACCACGACTACGCCACGCTCGTGGAACAGTCGCCCGACGGCGGTGGTGAGGGCGCGATCGGCTCCGGTAGCACCGGCTCCATCGCCTCCGGGCGCGTCGCGTACGCCCTTGGCCTGGAAGGCCCGGCGGTCACGGTCGACACGGCCTGCTCGTCGTCGCTCGTCGCCCTGCACTGGGCCATGCAGGCCCTGCGGGCCGGCGAATGCTCGCTCGCGCTGGCCGGTGGCGTCACGGTGATGGCCACCCCCGCCACCTTCATCGGCTTCAGCCGCCAGGGCGGCCTGTCCGCCGACGGCCGCTGCAAGGCGTTCTCGGCGGACGCGGACGGCACCGGCTGGGCTGAGGGCGCGGGCATGCTGCTCGTGGAACGGCTGTCCGACGCGCGGAAGAACGGCCACCCCGTGCTGGCGGTCGTACGCGGCAGCTCCGTCAACCAGGACGGTGCGAGCAACGGCCTGACGGCGCCGAACGGCCCGTCGCAGCAGCGCGTCATCCGCCAGGCGCTGGCCGGTGCCGGGCTCTCCGCTGCGGATGTGGACGCGGTCGAGGCGCACGGTACGGGGACGACCCTGGGCGACCCGATCGAGGCGCAGGCGCTGCTCGCCACGTACGGTCGCGACCGGTCCGAGGACCAGCCGCTGCTGCTCGGCTCCATCAAGTCCAACATGGGCCACACGCAGGCGGCCGCTGGTGTCGCGGGCGTGATGAAGATGGTCCTCGCCATGCGGCACGGGGTGCTGCCGCAGACCCTGCACGCGGGCGAGGCGTCGCCGCACGTCGACTGGTCGGCGGGCGCGGTGTCGCTGCTGACGGAGCAGACGCGGTGGCCGGACACCGGGCGTCCGCGCCGGGCGGGTGTGTCGTCGTTCGGCATCAGCGGCACCAATGTGCACACGATCATCGAGCAGGCCCCGGTCGAGGCGGCTGGCTCGACGGATACGGAAACCGCTCCCGACGCCGCGCCTGCGCTCGCCTGGCTGGTCTCCGGCCGCAGCGCGGCCGCACTGCGCGCCCAGGCCGAGCGCCTGGCCGCGCACGTGCACGACCACCCCGACCTGCGCCCCGTCGACCTCGGCTACTCCCTCGCGACCACCCGATCCGCCTTCGACCACAGCGCGGCGGTCGTCGCCGAGGACCGCGCCGCGCTGCTGGCCGGTCTGGAGGCGCTGGCGAGGGGCGAGTCGGCATCGGGGCTCGTCGAGGGCTCCGTGGCCGGTGGGCGGGTGGCGTTCCTGTTCACTGGGCAGGGTAGCCAGCGGCTCGGGATGGGTCGTGAGCTGTATGACGCCTATCCGGTGTTCGCGGAGGCGCTGGATGCGGTGTGCGATGCGCTGGATGCGCATCTTGAGCAGCCGCTGAAAACGGTGCTGTTCGGGGACGACGCCTCGGCGCTGGACGAAACTGATTACACCCAGCCTGCGCTGTTCGCGGTTGAGGTGGCGCTGTTCCGGCTGGTCGAGGCGTGGGGTGTGAAGGCGGACTTCCTGTCCGGCCACTCCATTGGTGAGCTGGCTGCGGCGCATGTGGCGGGTGTGTTGTCGCTTGCGGACGCGGCGAAATTGGTGGCGGCGCGTGGGCGGTTGATGCAGGAGCTTCCGGCCGGTGGCGCGATGGTCGCGGTCCAGGCGTCGGAGGACGAGGTGTTGCCGCGGCTCACCGACCGGGTGAGCATCGCCGCCCTCAACGGGCCGACGTCGGTCGTGATCGCGGGTGACGAGGATGCGGCTCTGGAGATCGCGGCGGGCTTTGAGGCGCAGGGTCGTAAGACGAAGCGGCTTACGGTCAGCCATGCGTTCCACTCGCCGCGCATGGACGGGATGCTGGACGCGTTCCGTGCGGTGGCCGAGGGGCTTTCGTACGAGGCACCCCGCATCCCGATCGTCTCCAACCTGACCGGTGATGTCGTCTCCGCCGAGGAGATCACGACGCCTGACTTCTGGGTGCGGCACGTCCGCGAGGCGGTCCGCTTCCTCGACGGTGTGCGCACCCTGGAGGCCCAGGGCGTCACCACGTACGTCGAGCTGGGCCCCGACGGGGTGCTCACCGCCATGGCGCAGGAGTGCGTGACCGGGGACGGTGCCGCGTTCGCGTCCGTCTGCCGCAAGGGCCGTCCCGAGGCCGAGGCGTTGCTGTCGGCCCTCGCGCGGGCGCATGTGCGGGGCGTGGCGGTGGACTGGGATGCCGTCTTCGCCGGTACGGGCGCCGCTCGGGTCGACCTGCCGACGTACGCGTTCCAGTACGAGCGCTACTGGCCGCAGGTCTCGGCCGCCGCATTGGGCGGTACGGCCGGGCTGGGGCTGGCGGCCGTGGATCATCCGCTGGTGGGGGCTGCGGTTCCGCTCGCGGGTGGTGATGGGCTGCTGTTGACCGGGCGGTTGTCGGTGCAGACGCATCCGTGGCTGCTCGATCACGTGGTGATGGGTTCGGTGCTGCTGCCGGGCACGGCCTTTGTTGAGCTGGCGGTGCATGCTGGTGATCAGGTCGGTTGTGATCTGGTGGAGGAGCTGACACTGGAGGCGCCGTTGGTGCTTCCCGAGGTGGGTGGCGTTCAGCTTCAGGTGTCGGTGGGTGCGGCCGATGGTGCTGGGCGTCGTTCGGTCGAGGTGTATTCGCGGCTCGAGGATGAGCCGTGGGTGCGGCATGCCTCGGGTGCGTTGGTGGAGGGAGCGTCGTCCGGGTCGTTTGATCTGGGCGTGTGGCCTCCGGCGGGTGCGACGCCGGTTGAGCTGGGTGGTCTGTATGAGGGCATGGCGGAGCTTGGCCTTGCCTACGGCCCGGTGTTCCAGGGGTTGAAGTCCGCCTGGCGGCTGGGTGATGAGGTCTTCGCCGAGCTGGAGCTTGCCGAAGAGGCGGGTGCTTTCGGTCTGCACCCGGCGCTGCTGGACTCTGCCCTGCATGCGGTGGGTCTAGGTGGCCTGATCGACGGTGAGGACGGTGCGAGGTTGCCGTTCTCGTGGTCGGGTGTGTCGCTGCACGCGGTGGGTGCGTCGGTGCTGCGGGTGCGTCTGTCGGCTGCTGGTACGGATGCGGTGTCGTTGGCGGTGGCCGATGGTGCGGGTCGTGCCGTGCTGTCGGTGGACTCGCTGGTGCTGCGGCCGGTGGCCGCTGAGCAGATCAGCGGTGCGCGGGGCGGGCGTCAGGAGTCGTTGTTCCGCCTGGACTGGGCTGGCCTGCCCGCCACCGTGTCCTCCGCGCCCGTACCGACCTCCCGCTGGGCTGTGCTCGGCTCGGACGACCTCGGGCTCGGGGCGGCCGGTGCCGACATCGTCACGTACCCGGATCTCGCCTCGCTGACCGGGACGCCGGAACTCGTCTTCGTGTCGCCTTCCGTGGACGGCGGCGAGGACGTGGCCGGGGCGACGCACCGGGCCACGGCCGAGGCGCTGGAGCTGGTCCAGGCATGGCTGGGCGACGAGCGGTTCGCGGATGCGCGGCTGGTCGTCCTCACCTCGGGCGCCGTAGCCGCCGGGGCCGACGAGACGGTGGCCGATCTGGCGCAGGCCGCCGTGTGGGGTCTGCTGCGTTCGGCGCAGGCCGAAAACCCGGATCGCTTCGTGCTCGTCGACATCGACGGCCAGGACGCGTCGTTCCGCGCGCTGTCCGCCGCGCTCGCCTGCGGCGAGGCGCAGCTCGCGCTGCGTGCCGGGGCGGTGCGCGTGCCGCGTCTGGCGCGGGCGGTCGCGGATGTCGAGCAGGCGGCTGATCTCGGTGGTGCCGAGGGCACGGTGTTGGTGACCGGTGCGAGTGGCACGCTGGGTGGTCTGCTGGCGCGGCATTTGGTGGCGGAGCGTGGCGTACGGCAACTGCTGCTGGTGAGCCGTCGCGGTGCGGATGCGCCGGGGGCTGCCGGACTCGGTGCCGAGCTGGCCGGGTTGGGTGCCGAGGTGCGGTGGGCCGCGTGTGATGTGGCGGACCGGGACGCGCTGGCCGAGGTGCTGGCGGCGGTTCCGGCTGAGCATCCGCTGACGGCCGTCGTCCACACGGCGGGTGTGCTGGACGACGGTGTGATCGGCTCGCTGACCGCTGAGCGGCTGACCGCCGTACTGCGCCCGAAGGTGGACGCGGCCTGGAACCTGCACGAGCTGACCGCGGACCTGGACTTGTCGGCGTTCGTTCTGTTCTCGTCGGCTGCTGGTGTCTTCGGCAACGCCGGGCAGGGCAACTACGCCGCTGCCAACGCCTTCCTGGACGCGCTGGCGCAGCACCGTAGGGCGTCCGGTCTGGCCGGTACGTCCCTGGCCTGGGGCCTGTGGGCGGACTCCAGCGCGATGACCAGCGCCTTGGATGAGGCGGACGTGTCCCGGATGAGCCGGGGTGGTGTGCTCGCCCTGTCGGCCGCCGAAGGGCTGGAGCTGTTCGACGCCGCGGGCCGCTTCGGCGAACCGCTGCTCGTACCGATGTCGCTGGACATGGCCGCGCTCCGGGCGCAGGCGGCCGGCGGCGCGCTGCCGTCGCTGTTCCGTGGGCTGGTGCGTGCGCCGGCGCGGCGTACGGCGGAGGGTTCGTCCGCCGGGGCGGGTGCGTTGGCGCAGCGGCTGGCCGGGCTGGGCGAGGCCGAACAGCTCGACCTGCTGCTCGACCTGGTCCGCACGAACGTCGCGGCGGTGCTCGGATACGCCGGTCCGGAGACCGTCGAACCCGGTCGCTCCTTCCGTGAACTGGGCTTCGATTCGCTGACGGCGGTGGAGCTGCGGAATGCGCTGGGTGCGGCGAGTGAGCTGCGGTTGCCTGCGACGTTGGTCTTCGATTATCCGACGCCGGTGGTGTTGGCGGAGTTCTTGCGTGCGGAGCTTGGTGGTACGGCGGCTGCGGTGGCCGGGCCGGTGGTGGTGTCGGCCGCTGATGATGAGCCGATTGCCATTGTGGGGCTTGGCTGTCGTTATCCGGGTGGGGTGGAGACTCCGGAGGATCTGTGGCGGCTGGTCATGGAGGGCCGGGACGCGATTTCGGAGTTCCCGGCCGACCGTGGCTGGGACCTGAGCGGCCTCTTCCACGAGGACCCCGACCACAGCGGTACGAGCTATGCCCGCGAGGGTGGCTTCGTGGAGGAAGCGGGCCACTTCGATCCGGCCTTCTTCGGGATTTCGCCGCGTGAGGCGCTGGCGATGGATCCGCAGCAGCGGTTGTTGCTGGAGACGTCGTGGGAGGCGTTCGAGCGCGCGGGTATCGACCCGGGTGTGCTGCGCGGCAGCCGCACCGGTGTGTTCGCGGGCGTGATGTACCACGACTACGCCTCGCTGCTGGAGCGCGTACCGGAAGGCGTCGAAGGCTTCCTCGGTACGGGCAACGCGGCGAGTGTGATTTCGGGGCGGTTGGCGTACACGTTTGGGCTTGAGGGTCCGACGATCACGGTGGATACGGCGTGTTCGTCGTCGTTGGTGGCGTTGCATCTGGCGGTGCAGGCGTTGCGGAACGGTGAGTGTTCGCTGGCGTTGGCCGGTGGTGTGACGGTGATGGCGACTCCGGCGCCGTTTGTGGAGTTCAGTCGTCAGCGTGGGCTTGCGGGCGATGGCCGGTGCAAGGCGTTCTCGGCGGACGCGGACGGCACGGGGTGGTCCGAGGGTGCGGGCATGCTGCTGGTGGAGCGGCTGTCCGATGCGCGGAAGAACGGCCATCCGGTGTTGGCGGTGGTGCGGGGTTCTGCGATCAACCAGGACGGTGCGTCGAATGGTCTGACGGCGCCGAATGGTCCGTCGCAGCAGCGCGTCATCCGGCAGGCGCTGGCGAATGCTGGTGTGTCGGCGTCCGAGGTGGATGCTGTCGAGGCGCATGGCACGGGTACGTCGTTGGGCGACCCGATCGAGGCGCAGGCGCTGCTGGCCACGTACGGCCAGGAGCGCGACGGCGACGGACCGCTGTGGCTGGGGTCCATCAAGTCGAACATGGGCCACACGCAGGCCGCCGCCGGTGTCGCGGGCATCATCAAGATGGTCATGGCGATGCGGCATGGAGTGCTGCCGCGGACGCTGCACGTGGATGAGCCGTCGCCGCATATCGATTGGTCTGCGGGTGCGGTGTCGCTGCTCGGTGAGGCGCGGGAGTGGCCGGACTCGGGACGTCCGCGGCGTGCGGCGGTCTCGTCGTTCGGGTTCAGCGGTACCAATGCGCACACGATCATTGAGCAGGCGCCGGTCGTTGACGAGGGCGAGACGCCGCGCGAGGTAGCGGTGACGCCTGAGGTGACGCCCTGGGCCCTGTCCGGCAGGTCCGCCGACGCGCTGCGTGCGCAGGCCGTGCGGTTGCTCGCCCACGTGGAGGAGCGGCCCGAGCTGCCGCTGACCGACCTCGGCTACTCGCTCGCGGTGACGCGCGCCGCGCTGGACCACCGTGCGGTGGTGGTCGGTGAGGACCGGGCCGCGCTGGTCGCGGGCCTGGAGGCGCTGGCGAGGGGCGAGTCCGCTGCGGGGCTCGTGGAGGGCTCGGTGGCGGACGGCAAGGTGGCGTTCCTGTTCACGGGTCAGGGGAGCCAGCGGCTGGGGATGGGGCGTGAGCTGTATGACGTCTATCCGGTGTTCGCGGAGGCGCTGGATGTGGTGTGCGATGCGCTGGATGCGCACCTTGAGCGGCCGTTGAAGACGGTGCTGTTCGGGGATGACGCGGCGGTGCTCGACCAGACGGCGTTTACTCAGCCTGCGTTGTTCGCGGTTGAGGTGGCGCTGTTCCGGCTGGTCGAGGCGTGGAGTGTGAAGCCGGACTTCCTGTCCGGGCATTCGATCGGTGAGCTGGCCGCTGCCCATGTGGCGGGTGTGCTCTCGCTCGCGGACGCGGCGAAGTTGGTGGCGGCGCGTGGGCGGTTGATGCAGGAGCTTCCGGCCGGTGGCGCGATGATCGCGGTGCAGGCGTCGGAGGACGAGGTGGCGCCGCTCCTCACCGAGCGTGTCTCGATCGCTGCCCTCAACGGTCCGATGTCCGTCGTGATCGCGGGCGACGAGGATGCGGCTCTGGAGGTCGCGGCGGGCTTTGAGGCGCAGGGTCGTAAGACGAAGCGGCTTAGGGTCAGCCATGCGTTCCATTCGCCGCGTATGGACGGGATGCTGGACGCGTTTCGGGAGGTGGCGCAGGGGCTGTCGTACGAGGCGCCGCGTATCCCGATCGTGTCGAACCTGACCGGTGACGTCGTTTCCGCTGAGGAGATCGCGACTGCCGACTTCTGGGTGCGGCACGTCCGCGAGGCGGTTCGCTTCCTCGACGGTGTGCGCATCTTGGAGGCTCAGGGCGTTACGACGTACGTCGAGCTGGGTCCGGACGGTGTGCTCACCGCCATGGCCCAGGAGTGCGTGACCGGTGACGGTGCCGCGTTCGCGTCCGTCTGCCGTAAGGGCCGTCCCGAGGCCGAGGCGTTGCTGTCGGCTGTCGCGCGGGCGCATGTGCGGGGCGTGGCGGTGGACTGGGATGCCGTCTTCGCCGGTACGGGCGGGGCTCGGGTCGAGCTGCCGACGTACGCCTTCCAGCGCCGCCGGTACTGGCCCCAGGCGTCGGCGTACGGCGTCTCGGGCACGGCGGGGCTCGGACTGGCCGCCGTGGATCACCCGCTGGTGGGGGCCGCTGTGCCGCTCGCGGGTGGTGATGGGCTGCTGCTGACGGGACGGCTGTCGGTGCAGACGCATCCGTGGCTGCTCGATCACGTGGTGATGGGTTCGGTGCTGCTGCCGGGCACGGCCTTTGTTGAGCTGGCGGTGCATGCTGGCGATCAGGTCGGTTGTGGCCTGGTGGAGGAGCTGACGTTGGAGGCGCCGTTGGCGCTTCCTGAGGTGGGTGGCGTTCAGCTTCAGGTGTCGGTGGGTGCGGCCGATGGTGCTGGGCGTCGTTCGGTCGAGGTGTATTCGCGGCTCGAGGATGCGGCTGCGGATGAGCCGTGGGCGCGGCATGCCTTGGGTGCGTTGGCAGAGGCCGCCTCGGCTGCGCCGTCCGATCTGGGTGTGTGGCCTCCGGCGGGTGCGACGCCGGTCGGGCTCGACGGCCTGTATGAGGGCATGGCGGGTCTGGGGCTGGCGTATGGTCCGGTGTTCCAGGGGTTGAAGTCTGCCTGGCGGCTGGGTGATGAGGTCTTCGCCGAGCTGGAGTTGGCGGAGGACGCGCGGTCCGAGGCGGGTGCGTTCGGTCTGCATCCGGCATTGCTGGATTCGGCGTTGCATGCGGTGGGTCTGGGTGGCCTGATCGACGGTGAGGGCGGGGCTCGGTTGCCGTTCTCGTGGTCGGGTGTGTCGTTGCATGCGGTGGGTGCGTCGGTGCTGCGGGTGCGTCTGTCGGCCGCTGGTACGGATGCCGTATCGCTGGCGGTGGCTGATGGTGCGGGTCGTGCCGTGCTGTCGGTGGACTCGCTGGTGTTGCGGCCGGTGGTGGCCGAGCAGATCAGCGGTGCGCGGGGCGGGCGTCAGGAATCGCTGTTCCGCCTGGAGTGGACCGAGGTTGCCTCTCCGGCAGCTGCGAACGCGCAGGTGGGCGATGGTTGGGCGGTGCTTGGCTCCGAGGGTCTGTTCGGTACTGGAGTGGCCGCGTACGCGGATCTGGACGCCCTGGGCGCGGCGATCGAGTCGGTCGATGAGGCGATCGTCGACTTCACATCGCTCGATGGGGATGGCGGCCCGGCCGCCGTTCACCAGGCCACTGCCAGGGCGCTGGAGCTGATCCAGGCGTGGCTGAACGATGAGCGCTTCGCAGCCGCCCGCCTTGTGGTGCTGACCTCGGGCGCGGTGGCCACCCAGGCCGGTGAGCCGGTGGCGGACCTGGCAGGCGCTGCGGTGTGGGGTCTGCTGCGCTCGGCGCAGTCGGAGAATCCGGGCCGGTTCGTGCTGGTCGACGTCGTTGGCGCGGCTGATTCGCGTGCGGCGGTGTCGGGTGCGTTGGCGTCGGGTGAGCCGCAGGTGGCGGTGCGGGATGGTGTGCTGCGGGCGCCGCGTCTGGCGCGGGCCGTGGTGGACGCCGAGCAGGCGATTGATCTCGGTGGTGCCGAGGGCACGGTGTTGGTGACCGGTGCGAGTGGCACGCTGGGTGGTCTGCTGGCGCGGCATCTGGTGGCGGAGCGTGGGGTTCGGCGGCTGCTGCTGGTGAGCCGTCGCGGTGCGGATGCGCCGGGGGCTGCCGGACTTGGTGCTGAGCTGGCCGGGTTGGGTGCCGAGGTGCGGTGGGCCGCGTGTGATGTGGCGGACCGGGATGTGCTGGCCGAGGTGCTGGCGGCGGTTCCGGCTGAGCATCCGTTGACGGCTGTGGTGCACACGGCGGGTGTGCTGGATGACGGTGTGATCGGCTCGCTGACGCCGGAGAGGCTGGCGCGAGTGCTGCGGCCCAAGGTGGACGCGGCCTGGAACCTGCATGAGCTGACGGCGACTGCCGATCTGTCGGCATTTGTGGTGTTCTCGTCGGCTGCCGGTGTCTTCGGTAACCCTGGGCAGGGCAACTACGCGGCGGCCAACGCCTACGTGGATGCGTTGGCGCAGCACCGTAGGGCGTCTGGTCTGGCCGGTACGTCCTTGGCGTGGGGTCTGTGGGCCGATGCCAGCGGGATGACCGGTGAGCTGGATGAGACCGGTGTGTCGCGGATGAGCCGGGGTGGCGTTGCGGCGCTGTCGGCTGCTGAGGGGTTGGAGCTGTTCGACGCGGCCGGCGGTGCGGGTGAGGCGTTGCTGGTGCCGGTGCGGCTGGACTTGGCGGCGGTGCGGGCTGAGGCCGCGTCGTCGGGTGTGGTGGCGCCGTTGATGCGTGGGCTGGTGCGGGTGCCGGCGCGGCGTACGGCGGAGGGTTCGTCCGCCGGGGCGGGTGCGCTGGCGCAGCGGCTGGCCGGGCTGGGCGAGGCCGAACAGCTCGACGTCCTGCTCGGGGTGGTCCGTAGCCAGGTCGCCGTCGTGCTCGGCCACGACTCGACGGACACTGTGGAGCCGCACCAGTCCTTCCGCGATCTGGGCTTCGATTCGCTGACGGCGGTGGAGCTGCGGAATGCGCTGGGTGCGGCGAGTGAGCTGCGGTTGCCTGCGACGTTGGTCTTCGATTATCCGACGCCGGTGGTGTTGGCGGAGTTCTTGCGTGCGGAGCTTGGTGGTACGGCGGCTGCGGTGGCCGGGCCGGTGGTGGTGTCGGCCGCTGATGATGAGCCGATCGCGATCGTCGGGCTTGGTTGCCGTTATCCGGGTGGGGTGGAGACTCCGGAGGATCTGTGGCGGCTGGTCATGGAGGGCCGGGACGCGATTTCCGAGTTCCCGACCGACCGTGGCTGGGATCTCGACGGCCTGTACCACCCGGACCCGGATCACCCCGGCACCTCGTACTCCCGCGAGGGCGGCTTCGTCGATCGCGCGGGCCACTTCGACCCGACGTTCTTCGGGATTTCGCCGCGTGAGGCGCTGGCGATGGATCCGCAGCAGCGGTTGCTGCTGGAGACGTCGTGGGAGGCGTTCGAGCGCGCGGGTATCGACCCGGGTGTGCTGCGCGGCAGCCGTACGGGTGTGTTCGCCGGAGTCATGTACCACGACTACGCGTCCTCGCTCCCGGCGCTGCCGGAAGGCGTTGAGGGATTCGTCGGCACCGGTAATGCGGCGAGTGTGATTTCGGGGCGGTTGGCGTACACGTTTGGGCTTGAGGGTCCGACGATCACGGTGGATACGGCGTGTTCGTCGTCGTTGGTGGCGTTGCATCTGGCGGTGCAGGCGCTGCGGAACGGTGAGTGTTCGCTGGCGTTGGCCGGTGGTGTGACGGTGATGGCGACTCCGGCGCCGTTTGTGGAGTTCAGCCGTCAGCGTGGGCTTGCGGGCGATGGCCGGTGCAAGGCGTTCTCGGCGGACGCGGACGGTACGGGGTGGTCCGAGGGTGCGGGCATGCTGCTGGTGGAGCGGCTGTCCGATGCGCGGAAGAACGGTCACCCGGTGTTGGCGGTGGTGCGGGGTTCTGCGATCAACCAGGACGGTGCGTCGAATGGTCTGACGGCGCCCAACGGCCCGTCGCAGCAGCGCGTCATCCGGCAGGCGCTCGCCAACGCCGGGCTTTCCGCCGCCGAGGTGGACGCCGTAGAAGCGCACGGCACGGGTACGTCGTTGGGCGACCCGATCGAGGCGCAGGCGCTGCTCGCCACCTACGGTCAGGAGCGCGACGCGGACCGGCCCCTGCTGCTCGGTTCGATCAAGTCGAACATGGGCCACACGCAGGCCGCGGCCGGAGTCGCGGGCATCATCAAGATCGTGATGGGCATGCGGCACGGGACGCTGCCGCGGACGCTGCACGTGGATGAGCCGTCGCCACACATCGATTGGTCTGCGGGTGCGGTGTCGCTGCTGAGCGAGGCGCGGGAGTGGCCCGAGTCGGGTCGTCCGCGGCGTGCGGCGGTGTCGTCGTTCGGGTTCAGCGGGACGAACGCCCACACGATCATTGAGCAGGCGCCGGTCGTTGCTGATGATGAGGCACCGCGCGAGGTGGCAGTCACGCCTGGCGTGACGCCGTGGGCCCTGTCGGCGAAGACCGCCGACGCGCTGCGCGCCCAGGCCGTACGCCTCCGTTCGCACCTGGACGAGCACCCGGAGATCGCTGCGGGCGACCTCGGCTACTCCCTCACGACCACGCGTGCCGCGCTGGATCACCGTGCGGTGGTGGTCGGTGAGGACCGTGCCGGGCTGGTCGCGGGCCTGGAGGCGCTGGCGCGCGGGGAGTCCGCTGCGGCGCTGGTTGAGGGCTCGGTGTCGGACGGCAAGGTGGCGTTCCTGTTCACGGGGCAGGGGAGCCAGCGGCTCGGTATGGGCCGTGAGCTGTACGACGCCTATCCGGTGTTCGCGGAGGCGCTGGATGTGGTGGGCGATGCGCTGGATGCGCACCTTGAGCGGCCGTTGAAGACGGTGCTGTTCGGGGATGACGCGGCGATGCTCGACCAGACGGCGTTTACTCAGCCTGCGCTGTTCGCGGTTGAGGTGGCGCTGTTCCGGCTGGTGGACGCGTGGGGTGTGAAGGCGGACTTCCTGTCCGGGCACTCCATCGGTGAGCTGGCCGCTGCCCATGTGGGGGGCGTGCTCTCGCTCGCGGATGCCGCGAAGCTGGTGGCCGCTCGTGGGCGGTTGATGCAGGAGCTTCCGGCCGGTGGCGCGATGATCGCAGTCCAGGCCGCCGAGGATGAGGTGTTGCCGCTGCTCACCGAGCGGGTGAGCATTGCTGCCCTCAACGGGCCGGCGTCGGTCGTGATCGCGGGTGATGAGGACGCGGCTCTGGAGGTCGCGGCTGGTTTCGAGGCGCAGGGTCGTAAGACCAAACGGCTCACGGTCAGCCATGCGTTCCACTCGCCGCGCATGGACGGGATGCTGGAGGCGTTCCGTGAGGTGGCGCAGGGGCTTTCGTACGAGGCGCCGCGCATTCCGATCGTGTCGAACCTGACCGGTGACGTCGTTTCCGCTGAGGAGATCGCGACTGCCGACTTCTGGGTGCGGCATGTCCGTGAGGCGGTGCGGTTCCTCGATGGTGTGCGCACCCTGGAGGCTCAGGGCGTTACGACGTATGTCGAGCTGGGTCCGGACGGTGTGCTCACCGCCATGGCCCAGGAGTGCGTGACCGGTGACGGCATCGCCTTCGCCGCGACCTGCCGCAAGGACCGTCCCGAGGCCGAGACGCTGACGACGGCCCTCGCGCGGGCGCACGTCCGCGGCGTGGCGGTGGACTGGGCGGCGTTCTTCGCCGGGACCGGTGCGTCCCGCGTCGACCTGCCGACGTACGCCTTCCAGCGCGAGCGTTACTGGCTGGAGGCCCCCGCCGGGGCCGTGGGCGACGTGGCGTCGGCCGGTCTCGGCTCCGCCGATCACCCCCTGCTGGGTGCGGCGGTGGACCTGCCCGACTCCGAGGGCTTCCTCTTCACGGGTCGGCTGTCGCTCCGTACGCATCCCTGGCTGGCCGATCACGCCGTCATGGACACCGTGCTGCTGCCGGGGACGGCCCTGGTCGAGCTGGCGGTCCGGGCCGGTGACCAGGTCGGTTGCGACCAAGTCGACGAACTGACCCTCGAAGCGCCGCTGGTGCTCCCCGAGCGCGGCGCGGTGCAGCTGCGCGTCTCCGTGGACGAGCCCGACGGTGCCGACGGACGGCGTGCGCTGCACATCTACTCGCGCCCGGAGGACGCCGCCGACGAGCCGTGGACCCGGCACGCGGCCGGTGTGCTCGCCACCGGCACCGGCACCGGCACCACCACCGGCACCGGCCCGGCCGCTGCTGCGCCGAGCGGCATGGTGGAGTGGCCCCCGGCCGACACCGACGACACGGCCGTCGAGCCGATCGACGTCGACGGCCTGTACGACGGCTTCGCCGCGCTCGGCCTCGCGTACGGCCCGGTGTTCCAGGGGCTGAAGGCCGCCTGGCGGCGCGGTGACGAGGTGTTCGCCGAGGTGGCGCTCGCCGAGGGGCAGCAGGGCGAGGCCCGTGCGTACGCCTGCCATCCGGCGCTGATGGACGCCGCGCTGCACGCGGTGGGCCTGGGCGGGTTCTTCCCGGCCGAGGAGGCGGGACAGGCCCGGCTGCCGTTCTCGTGGGACTCTGTACGGCTGCACGCGGTCGGTGCGACCGCTCTGCGGGTGCGGGTTTCCCCAGCAGGGCAGAGCGCCGGGCAGGGCGCCGTGGCGCTGGAGATCACCGACGAGGCCGGTGCCCCGGTGGTGTCGGTCGGCTCGCTCGCGCTCCGGCCGCTGGACCCCGGGCAGTTCGCCGCCGGTCCGCGCGGCCACCATGAGTCGCTGTTCCGCATCGACTGGGCTGCCCTGCCCGCGTCCGACGAGGGGAACGACGGCGCCCTGTGGGCCGTCCTGGAGAACACCGGCGGCGGTGACCTGAAGATCACCGCGGCGCTGGCCGACACCGGGATCGAGGCCGAGACCTACGCGGGCCTGTCCGCCCTCGGCGAGGCGGTGGAGGCCGAGGGGATCGCGCCCGACGTAGTCCTCGTACCGTGCCTGCCCGACCTGCGCACGTCCGGGGACGGGGACACCGCAGCGGCCACCCGTACCGTGACGCTGCGGGCGCTGGCTCTGGTCCGGGAGTGGCTGGCCGACGAGCGGTTCGCCGACTCCCGGCTCGTGCTCCTCACCCGGGGCGCCGTGGCCGTCGCGGACGGGGAGAACACCGAAGGCGTGGACGACCTCACCCACGCCGCCCTCTGGGGCCTGGTGCGGTCGGCGCAGGCCGAGCACCCGGGCCGGTTCGTGCTGGCCGATGTGGACGGCGACCCGGCCGGTGGCGCCCATGGCGGCGCGCTCCCGGCGCTGCTGGCGGCGCTGCGGTCGGACGAGCCGCAGTTCGCCGTACGGGCCGGCGCCGCGTACGCACCGCGGCTGGCCCGCGTGGCGGCGCTGGACGAGGCGGCCGTGCCCGGCCTCGACCCGGCGGGCACGGTGCTGGTCACCGGCGCGTCCGGCACCCTGGGCGGGCTGCTGGCCCGCCACCTGGTGACCGAGCGCGGCGCCCGGCAACTGCTGCTGACCAGCCGCCGTGGCGCCGAGGCGGCGGGCGCCACCGAGCTGGCGGCCGAACTCATGGAGCTGGGCGCCCAGGTCACCTGGGCGGCGTGTGACGCGGCCGACCGGGACGCGCTCGCCGCCGTCCTGGCCGGCATCCCCGCCGAACACCCGCTGACCGCCGTGATCCACGCGGCGGGCGTGCTCGACGACGGGACGATCGAATCCCTCACCCCCGAGCGCGTCGAGCGGGTGCTGCGGCCGAAGGTCGACGCGGCGTGGAACCTGCACGAGCTGACCCACGGTCTCGACCTCGCCCAGTTCGTGCTGTTCTCCTCGGCGGCCGGTGTCTTCGGCAACCCGGGGCAGGGCAACTACGCGGCGGCCAACACCTTCCTGGACGCCCTCGCCCAGCACCGGCGCGGCCAGGGTCTCCCCGCCGTCTCGCTGGCCTGGGGCCTGTGGGACGACGAAGCGGGCACGGCCGATGGTGGCATGGCGTCCACCCTCGCCACCGCCGACCGGCAGCGGATGAACCGCGGCAGCATGAACGCGCTCGGCAGCGCCGAGGGCCTGGCCCTGTTCGACGTGGCCGGGCTCGCCGGACACGGGGTGCTGATCCCCGCCGCCCTGGACATCGCCGCACTGCGCGCCCAGTCCACCACTGGCGTCGCGCCGCTGCTGCGCGGGCTGATCCGTACCCCGGTGCGGCGCGCCGCGGCCGGTGGTGGCGGGGCGGACGACGCGACGGGCCTCGCCGAGAAGCTCGCGGGCATGTCCGCGGCCGAACGGGACCGCTTCCTGCTCAACCTGGTGTGCGCCCAGGTGGCCACCGTGCTCGGCTACGGCAGCGCGGCGGCCATCGAACCCGGCGCGGCCTTCAAGGACCTGGGCTTCGACTCGCTCACCGCCGTCGAACTCCGCAACCGGCTCGGCGCGGCCACCGGCCTCCGGCTCCCGGCCACGCTGATCTTCGACTATCCGACGCCCGACGCCCTCGCCGACCATCTGCGCGCGGAACTTCCGCACGGGGACGGCGGCGGTACGTCGGTGTTCGGCGAACTCGACCGGCTGGAAGCCGCCCTGGCGGGGGCCGCGGACGACAGCGTCACCCGCTCCAGGATCACCATGCGCCTCCAGGCCCTGCTGGCGAAGTGGAACGACGCGCAGGACACGGCCGCCGACGGCGCCACCGACGACAACGACCTCGAATCCGCAACCGACGATGAGCTTTTCGACCTGCTCGACGACGAACTCGGCTCCTCCTGAAAGGGAGCGTCTGGAACTCATGAGCACCACCTCCCCCTTCGCAAGGAGCCGACGCAATGGTGAATAACGAGGACAAGCTTCGCGACTACCTCAAGCGGGCCACCGCCGACCTGCGTCAGGCCCGCCGTCAGCTGCGCGAGGTCGAGGAGCGGCACCAGGAGCCCATCGCGATCGTCGCGATGAGCTGCCGCTACCCGGGTGGCGTCCGCACCCCCGAGGAGCTGTGGCGGCTCGTCGCGGGCGGTGAGGACGCCATCTCCGGCTTCCCCACGGACCGCGGCTGGGACATCGAGTCGCTGTACGACGCCGACCCCGACCAGGCGGGCGCCAGCTATGTGAGCGAGGGCGGCTTCCTCTACGACGCGGGCGGCTTCGACCCCACCCTCTTCGGCATCTCGCCGCGTGAGGCCATGGCCATGGACCCGCAGCAGCGGCTGCTGCTGGAGTCGTCGTGGGAGGCGTTCGAGCGCGCGGGCCTCGACCCGACCGCGCTGCGCGGCAGCCGCACCGGCGTGTTCGCGGGCGTCATGTACCACGACTACACCTCGCGGCTCGACTCCGTGCCCGAGGGCGTCGAAGGGTTCCTCGGCACCGGCAGCTCCGGCAGCATCGCGTCCGGCCGGGTGTCGTACACCTTCGGCCTGGAGGGCCCGGCCGTCACCGTCGACACGGCGTGCTCGTCGTCCCTGGTCACCCTGCACATGGCGGTGCAGGCGCTGCGCAACGGCGAATGCTCGCTGGCGCTCGCGGGCGGTGTGACCGTGATGGCCACGCCGTCGACGTTCACCGAGTTCAGCCGTCAGCGCGGGCTCGCCGCCGACGGCCGCTGCAAGCCGTTCGCGGCCGCCGCCGACGGCACCGGCTGGGGCGAGGGCGTCGGCATGCTGCTCGTGGAGCGGCTGTCGGACGCCCGGAGGAACGGCCACCCGGTCCTCGCCATCGTGCGCGGCTCGGCCGTCAACCAGGACGGCGCGTCGAACGGCCTGACGGCGCCCAACGGCCCGTCCCAGCAGCGCGTCATCCACCAGGCGCTCACCAACGGCCGCCTCGGCGCGGCCGACGTCGACGCCGTCGAGGCACACGGCACGGGGACGACGCTGGGCGACCCGATCGAGGCGCAGGCGCTGCTCGCCACGTACGGCCAGGACCGGCCCGAGGGGCGGCCGCTGCTGCTCGGCTCGATCAAGTCCAACGTCGGCCACACCCAGGCCGCCGCCGGTGTCGCCGGGATCATCAAGATGGTCATGGCCATCCGCCACGGCGTCCTGCCCAAGACGCTGCACCTCGACGAGCCCACCCCGCACGTGGACTGGTCGGCGGGCGCGGTGTCGCTGCTCGCCGAGACCACACCGTGGCCCGAGACCGACCGGCCGCGCCGCGCCGCCGTGTCGTCCTTCGGCTTCAGCGGCACCAACACGCACACCATCCTGGAGCAGGCCCCCGCCGAGGAGGACGCGGAGACGCCCGCCGAGGAACCCCCGTCGAAGCAGCTCGACGTGGTGCCGTGGGCGGTGTCCGGCAAGAGCGCGGCCGCGCTGCGCGCCCAGGCGCAGCGGCTGCTGAACCACCTTGAGGCCGACCCCGCGCTGCGCCCGCTGGACGTGGGCCTGTCGCTCGCCACGACGCGGGCACAGCTGGACCACCGCGCCGTCGTACGAGGCCGGGACCGCGACGAACTGCTCGCCGGGCTCGGCGCGCTGGCCGACGGCGGCATGGCGTCGGGCGTGGCGCAGGGGGCCGTCGTCGGCGGCCGCACGGCGTTCGTGTTCCCGGGGCAGGGCTCGCAGTGGGCGGGCATGGCGGTCGGGCTGATGGACGCCTCCCCGGTGTTCGCCGCCCGGATCGAGGAGTGCGCTGCGGCGCTCGCGGAGTTCACCGACTGGTCGCTGGTGGAGGTGCTGCGCGGTGCCGAGGGCGCGCCGTCGCTGGAGCGCGTCGACGTGGTCCAGCCGGT
>NZ_JBIBJI010000009.1:237757-442723 GCF_042958345.1 Streptomyces sp. NPDC007983 | reverse complement strand
CGCATCAGCGTGCTGTTCGCCATGCTCCGCGACGGCACCTTCTACGAACCCCGAACCCCACGCCTCGCTTGACGAAAGACATAGAGGCACCCCCCGGCCCCTCCCCGCAGTACCGATATGCGGCTCCGCCGCGTGGCGGGGACACCCCCGGCCCCCGTTGGGACCGCGCCCCGGACGCCGGTTGGGGTTTCGCCCCGGGGGCCGCGATGCCAGCGACTCCCATTGGTCGTTTACGCGGGTCGCAGGCGAGTGGAGCGCGTCCCGCGTCCCCGTTCTCCAGGGGACGCGGACGCTCCCACATGGTTGCGCAGTTCTTCCGAGCCCACCGAGCCAACGTCCGACCGTCACAACGCAGCGCCGAGCTCCCGGTTCCCACCCCTCTCGCGCGCAGGGATGCTCCACCAACGCCCCCACCGCCAACCAAGCCGGTCCCAACGTCAAGCGGGACCAACACGGACGCGCGCTAGGGGGCAGTCTTCGCCCCGTGCGCGGCAGTGACGCGCTCGATCTCTGCCACGAGTTTGAAGTCCAGCGGGGTGATGACCGCGCCGGCGCTGTACGTCGTGATGCCGAAGTGCAGCCGCTCCCACCGGATGTCGATGTCCGGGTGGTGCTGAAGTTTCTGCGCGGCCTCGGCCACCTCGTTGATGACCTTGATGCTCGTGTAGTAATCGAGCTGGTAGGTCTTTCCGATCCGGCTCGTGTCCCCGGACCAGCCTTCCCAGCGTTCCAGATGCGCCTGGACTTCCTCTGCTGTCAGCGGGTCTCGTTCTGCCATGGGGTGCCTCTACCCTCAGTGCGCGGTCCGCAGCCCAATGCCGTCGAATAGCGCGCGCACCTCTTGGCCCTGTGCTGCGTGGTGCCACGGTGCCAAGCGCTCCCAGGCGGTCGTCAATTCCCTGCGCAGGCGGGCGGACTCGACCTCTTCCGCTACGTGTACCGCGGCCTCCAAGGCCGCGACCGCCTCGTCCGGACGCCTGCTGTCTGCCAGCGCGGCCGCCTGACGGGCCGCGAAGACACCGGAGTTCCGCCACTCCGCAGAGGGCATGATCTGGTCCCACAGCCGAACGGCTGCCGCGCCGAGCTGCATTCGGCTGTAGCAGGTGGCCCGCTGGATCTCCAGGTAGAGCGGGGTCCTGGTCGCGACGCCCCACGGGTGATCGTCATCGATGCGATCAATGAGTCGGCCAGCTTGGTCGAGTAGCTGGTCGCAGGCTCTGCGATCGCCGACCAAGGCGTGTCCGTGTGCCGCCTGCTGAAGTGCCTGGACCTTGACCTTGGCGCACAGTCGTTTCTCGTCAGCCAGGGCCGCACTGGCCATCTCGACGGTTGTGGGGCCGTCGCCGAGGTCCATGTCCACCATGGCGCGGTTGGTCAGCGCATGGGCCACGAGCTGTTTGTCGTGAGCGCGGTGGGCCAACTCCAGCGTGCGGGTGCCCCAGGCTGATGCCTGATCGAGCTGACCCGCGTCCTGGTAGAGCCAGGTGATCAGCCCGGTGAAAGCCGCCGCCGTCTGCCATAGCCGCTTGCGGAGGTCGCCGTGGCTGTTGGTCGCCAGGTGCGCGACGATCTGGAATTGCGCGGCCGCGGTCGGGATCAACCGGCGCGGGCTCTGTGCCGCGTCGGCTCGCCAGAGGTCATCGAGCTGACGCCGGAAGTACGCCACAGCCTCGGGGGGCACGGCCTTGGAGCCGGGACTTCCGGATGGGATGACGGACAGCGCGAGGCCACTGCTGTCCGTGAGGAACGTGCGCCGGTTGATCGTCATGCCGAGGTCCTGTTCGAGCTGGGCCAGCGCATCGGCCAATGCCAGCGAGGCAGGGGCGGGAGCGCCCGTCAGCCAACCGATGGACACTCCGAGCGCCCGTGCGATCAACGGTAACCAGTCGTGCGGCTTACGCAGACCTCTCTCGTACCGGCTGATCTCGTTCCGGGTTAACCCTCCGGACGTCAGCCCGGCCAACTGGTTCATCTTCACGGCGAGCTGACCTTGACCCATGCCGAGTTCGGTCCGGCGTTCCCGAATCCGTTCCCCGATGGTCACGCGCTCCATGCCGGCCCCTACCTGGCCCCTACTGGAGCCCTGTCTCCCAACATCCGTGCCCAGTTCTATCGGTGGACAGAACCTGTCGAACGAGAGGCGACGCGATCATGAAGACGGCGAGCCAGTGGGCACCACCGAACGGTACTGAAATCGAGGCACTCCGTGCGGGCCAATGGTGGGCCCCGTCTTCCTGTACGAGGCGCTGCGCGCCGCGACTCTGGCCGAGCTGGGAGTCCAGCCGGGAGACGAGCGATGACGAGGCAGATCTGCGCGCGCTGCCAGCAGTCGACGGACGAGCCGGTCGTCGTCGGAATGGAGCACGGCGCCAGCGTCGGAGGCCGCACCACGTACGCATGCCCCGGCTGCGCGCTGAGCTTTCCGAAGCAGGTCGACGTGTTCGCCGTCATGGCCAGCATGCGCCGCGCACGGGAGACGGGGCGCGCGATCCAGCCGGGACGGTCGTGATGGCCGACACCCCCGAGGTCGCGTTCGCTCTCGTCCTTGAACACGGGATGGATTGCCCTACCTGCCGCACCAGCGACCGCCTGTGCGACACCGGTCAGGAACTGCTGCGCATCCACAACGCTGGCCCGTCCGACGAGGCCGCCTTGCAACCGGGCGCGCCCGGGGCTCTGCGACTGCTGCGGCAGGGACGAGGAACTCTCGACGGTCCACGAGTCCACCCCGACCGGGCCCGGACGGACGCGGTACGTCTGTCGGGGATGCGCGCCCCGGCCGTAAGCCGGGATCGTTCTGCGGAGGGCCTCGCCACCGTGCCGGGACATGCGGCCATGCACGACCGACGGTGTACCGAGTAGCCCGAGCGGGCTGGTGCGCCTCGGGTCTGCGAACCGGATGGGTTGGCCCTACCTGCCGAACGGGGTCATGGGGCCGTCTCAGGCACCTACCCTGGCGATTGGTGCCGCGCCCCCGCCCTCGGCCGTGCCCCTGAGCCGCCGCTGCGCCGCCCGCGTCCGTGTGCAGAGCGGCTTCGCTCTGGGGCTCCGGAGGCCGTCCGGGGCCCGGGGCCGGCCCCGGTTTCGGGAAGGTGCGGAGTGGGGGAAAGACCGGGTCAGCGGTTCTCGCCGGGCACCCAGAGGACGTCGCCCACCTCCTTGTTGGCCGAGCGGGCCAGGATGAAGAGCAGGTCGGACAGGCGATTGAGATAGGTGGCGGTGAGGGGGTTCATGGCGTCGCCGTGCTCGGCGAAGGCCGCCCACGTCGACCGCTCCGCGCGCCGTACGACCGTGCACGCCTGGTGCAGCAGGGCCGCGCCCGGGGCGCCGCCGGGGAGGATGAAGCTGCGCAGCTTCTCCAGGTCCTCCAGGAAGCGGTCGCAGTCCGCCTCCAGCTTGTCGATGTAGGTCTGCTGGACGCGCAGCGGCGGATGCTCGGGGTTCTCGACCACCGGGGTGGACAGGTCGGCGCCCACGTCGAACAGGTCGTTCTGGACCCGGACCAGGACCTCGGTGATCCCGGCCGGCAGCGAGCCCAGCGCGATGGCCACCCCGATCGCCGCGTTCGCCTCGTTCGCGTCGGCGTACGCGGCGATCCGCAGGTCCGTCTTGTCGGTGCGGCTCATGTCGCCGAGGGACGTGGTGCCCTTGTCCCCGGTGCGCGTGTAGATGCGGGTGAGATTGACCATGGGGCCGAGCCTACGCGCAGCGGCTACGCGCCGGCCTGCCGGAAGAGCCGGGTGCCGAGGGTGACGGCGACGGCGGCGAGCCCGGTGGCGACCAGGCACGCGAGCCCGATCCTGCCGTCCCCGTAGTCCCCGGCGAAGGCGGCCCGTACGCCGTCCACGAGGTACCGGAACGGCACGAAGTGCGAGGTGATGTCGAGCCAGCGCGGGCCGAGCGACATCGGCAGCAGGATGCCGGAGAGCAGCATCGCGGGCATGGTGACGGAGTTGATGACGGGGGCGAACCCCTGCGGCGACTCCACGCGCATGGCCAGCGCGTACGAGAGCGAGGCGAGCGAGACGGTGAGCGCGGCGACGAAGCCGAAGCCGATCAGGATGCCCAGCAGCGGCGCGCGCAGCCCCATGGCGAGGGCGACGAGCACGACCACCACGGACTGGAGCAGGAGCTGCACGACGTCCTTGAGCACCCGGCCCATGAGCAGGGCCGGCCGGCTGACCGGCGTGACCCGCATCCGCTCGATGACGCCCGTGCGCTTTTCGAAGATGATGCCGATCCCGGCGAACGAGGCGCTGAACATGCCGAGCTGGATGAGGATGCCGGGGACGATGGTCTGCCAGGAGTCGCCCTCGCCGCCCAGCGGTATGCCGGTGAGCAGCG
The DNA here is from genome assembly GCF_042958345.1 of Streptomyces sp. NPDC007983. NCBI lineage: Bacteria > Bacillati > Actinomycetota > Actinomycetes > Kitasatosporales > Streptomycetaceae > Streptomyces > Streptomyces sp. NPDC007983. The sequence goes on along the minus strand of NZ_JBIBJI010000009.1, from coordinate 438,379 downwards.
GACCGAAGAAGACCAGGAACAGCAGCGGCTGGACGAGGCCGAAGACCATGGCGGGCTTGGAGCGCAGGGTCTGGCGGGCGTAGCGGCGGAAGATCAGGGCCGTGTCGGAGATGACGTGAGGCATGGGGGCTCCCGGGGTCAGACGGCGAGCGGGGCGGGGTCGCGCGGTGCGGTGCCGCGCCCGGTGACGGCGATGAAGGTGTCCTGGAGGGTGGCGTCCGGTGAGCCGCCGTACTCGGTCTTGAGCCGCTCCGCCGTGCCCTCGGCGGCCACTCGGCCCTGGTCGACGATGACGAGCCGGTCGGCGAGCGCGTCGGCCTCGTCGAGGTAGTGGGTGGTCAGGAAGACGGTCATGCCGTGCTCGGCGCGCAGCCGCCGGATGAGGTCCCACAGGTCGGCGCGCCCGGCCGGGTCGAGACCGGTCGTCGGCTCGTCCAGGAACAGGATGCCGGGCCGGTGGACGAGGCCCAGCGCGATGTCCAGGCGGCGCCGCTGCCCACCGGAGAGGGCGGCGCAGGGGCGGTCCAGCAACTCGGTCAGGTCCAGGTCGTGGGCGAGTTCGCCGGCGCGGGCCACGGCTTCGTGCTGGGGGAGCCGGTAGAGGCGGCCCTGGGTGACCAGTTCCTCCCGTACGGAGATGGTGGGGTCGACCCCGCCGGACTGGGCGACGTACCCGATGCGGCGCCGCACCCCGGCCGGGTCGGCGGCGAGGTCGTGCCCGGCGACCGTGGCGGTGCCGCCGGTGGGCGGGAGCAGCGTGGTGAGCATGCGGAGCGTGGTGGTCTTGCCCGCGCCGTTGGGGCCCAGGAAGCCCAGGATCTCCCCGGCCTCGACGGTCAGGTCGATGCCGCGGACGGCCTCCACGGGGCCGCGCTTGGTGTGGAAGGTGCGGGCGAGCCCGCTCGTGGTGATGACTGGCATGCCATTCAGAAAAGCAGAGTCGCTTAAAGTTTGCAATGACTCCAAAAATAGAGCGAGCCCAGCGAAGCTAGGATGAGGACATGGCGGAAGGGCTCAGGGAGCGGAAGAAACGGCAGACCAGGCAGTACATCTCGGACGTGGCGACCGGGCTGTTCATGGAGCGCGGCTTCGACGCGGTCACGATCGCGGAGATCGCCGAGGCGGCCGAGGTCTCCGTCAACACGGTCTACAACTACTTCCCGACCAAGGAGGACCTCTTCGTCGACCGCGAGGACGAGGTCGTCGACCGTCCCTCCCAGCTCGTGCGGGAGCGCGCGGTCGGCCAGTCGGCGGCGCGGGCGATCGTGGGGCAGTTGCGCCAGGACCTCCGGGAGCGGCACGCGTATGTCGGGCTGAGCGCGGGCTACGACCGGTTCCGGCAGGTCGTGACGGAGTCGCCCACGCTGATGGCCCGGCTGTTCACCATCCAGGGCAAGGCGGTCAACCGGCTCGGGGTCACCCTGCGCGAGGAGGTGGCCGCGGCGCCGGAGGACCCGACCCCCGAGTTCGTCGCCCACCAACTCGTCGGGCTGCAGAACGCCGTTCAGCGCTGGATCATGCGCGCCCTCGCGGAGGGCGGCGGCGCGGACGAGGTCGCCGAGGACGCCCTGCGGGCGGTCGACGTCATGGAGTCGCTTCTCAGCGACACGGTGCTCAACTATGCGGTGAAGAACACACCGTGACGCGCCTTACCAAGGGGTGCCCGAAGGGGTGAACGGGCGTTAAGGTCCACGCACACCGAACGTCGACGAAGGGGTGTGTGCCGTGGCCAAGAAGCTCGCGGTCATCGGAGCCGGACTCATGGGGTCCGGGATCGCGCAGGTCTCCGCCCAGGCGGGCTGGGACGTCGTACTGCGCGATGTGACCGATGAGGCGCTGCGCCGCGGCACCGACGGCATCCGCGCCTCGTACGAGAAGTTCGTCTCCAAGGGCAAGCTGGACGCCGGGGACGCCGAACAGGCGCTGGCCCGCATCACCACCACGACCGACCTCGACGCCGCCGCCGACGCGGATGTCGTGGTGGAGGCCGTCTTCGAGAAGATCGAGGTCAAGCGGGAGATCTTCCGCACCCTCGACGGCCTGGTCAAGGACGACACGATCCTCGCGTCCAACACCTCCGCCATCCCGATCACCAAGATCGCCTCCGCGACGGAGCGCCCGGAGCGGGTCGTCGGCACCCACTTCTTCTCGCCGGTCCCGATGATGCAGCTGTGCGAACTGGTGCGCGGCTACAAGACGAGCGACGAAACGCTCGCCGCGGCACGGGAGTTCGCGGAGGGCGTGGGCAAGACCTGTATTGTCGTCAACCGCGATGTCGCGGGCTTCGTCACCACGCGCCTGATCTCGGCACTCGTGGTCGAGGCCGCCAAGCTGTACGAGTCCGGGGTCGCCACGGCCGAGGACATCGACATCGCGTGCAAGCTGGGCTTCGGCCACGCGATGGGACCCCTCGCGACGGCCGACCTCACCGGCGTGGACATCCTGCTGCACGCCACCGACAACATCTACACCGAGTCCCAGGACGAGAAGTTCGCGCCACCGGAGATCATGCGCCGGATGGTCGACGCGGGTGACATCGGCCGCAAGAGCGGTGGGGGCTTTTACCGCTACTGAGGGCATTGGTGCGGCGCCAGGCCCGTAACTCACCCTCTCGGGTGAATTCGGTATCGGTTCGCTTACAGACGGCAACTTCCTCAGGTGAGAGGCAGTCAGTTCTGTAGAGAGAAATGGCGCATTGACGACACGACGACGCACCATCCAGGGGAGCGCATATGCACATCAGGGGCGACCACGCCGAGCTGGTCGTCGGGGGCCGACTGGACGTCCGGAGCGCGGCGGACGCCCGTACGGCCCTGCACACCGCCGTTGACTCCGGCGGCGGGGATCTCGTACTCGACCTGACCGAGCTGGACTCCTGGGACGCCACCGGGCTCGGCGTGATCATGGGGGCGCACCGGAGGGCGGGCCGGGCGGGCCGCCGGCTCGTCCTGCGCGGGGTGCCGCCCCAGATGCAGCGGCTGCTGGTGGCCACCCGGCTGCACCGCATCCTGGCCATCGAGGGCGGCCTCGAGGCGGAGAGCCTGCCCCGCGTCTGAATCCCCGGGGTGGCGCGGGGCGTTGCGGGCCCGGTGGATACTGTGACGAGGTCTTGTCCGGTACTCGCCGGACATCATCCCTACGGCGGCACAGACCGGCGCGCCACGCATCTGGGGGGCACAGGGCCATGGAGCAGCACAACCGCGCACCGCATGAGCACGGCCACGACGACCCGAGCCCGCGTTCCGCGGACGCCGCCGCCGCGCCGCAGCCGCCCCGGGACGCGGATGCCGCCGCCGCGCCGCAGCCGCCGCCGGACGCGGACGCGCGGTCGGCTCTGCCCGCCCGGCGGCCCGCCCGGGGCGGTGCTTCGGCCGCCCTGCAGGGGGCGGAGGGCACCGCCGACCCCGGGCCGGTCCGTACCGTACGCATCGTCGCCGGCGACCATCTGCTGACCATCAACCCCGTCGACGGCAGCGAGATAGAGCCCCGCCCGCCCGGCGAGCGGTCCGCCCGGCCCGTCCGGCCCGAGCGGCACACCCCCGACCAGCGCGCCGAGCTGCGCCGGGCCGCGGCCGCGCCCCGGCCGTCCGGCACGGTGGTGCCCGACCTGCCGATGCTGGAGCGGGACGCGGAGCGCGAGCGGCTGGCCCGGCTGCTGGCCCGCGGCCGCTCCGTACGGGTCACCGGGCCCTCCGGCGCCGGGCGCAGCGTGCTGCTGGAGGCCGTCGCCGCGGACTGCGAACGCCTGGCGCCCGACGGCGTCGTACGGCTCTCCGGCTACCGCCGCACCCCCACCGACCTGCTGTACGACCTGTACGCCGCCGTCTACCGCGCCCCGCTCTACCGGCCCGAACGGGCGGAACTGCTGGAGGCGGTGCAGGAGATCGGCGCGGTCGTCGTCCTCGACGACATCGAGTTCGGCGGCGCCGCGCTCGACGAATTCCTCGACGCGACGCCGGAATGCGCCTTCCTGATCTCCGCCACGCCGGACGTCGCGGCCCCGTCCGCCGATTCGCACCTCGAAGAGGTCGTCCTATCGGGGCTCAGCCGCACCGCCGGTCTGGAGCTGCTGGAGCGGGCCCTGCGGCGCCCGTTGGAGGAGGACGAGGCGAGCTGGGCGGCGGACCTGTGGTTCGAGTCGGAGGGGCTGCCGCTGAGGTTCGTGCAGGCGGGGGCGTTGCTGCGGCAGCGCGAGGCGGCGGATGCGGCGGTGTCGGACGCGGCGGGGGGTACCGCCGCCGCTGAGGCTGACGCCGAGCCGCGTGACACGGCCCCGCATGACAAGGCCCCGCTGCCCTCGATCCCCGAGGCCGCGGCCCCGGCCGCGCTGCTCGCCGCGGGGCTGGGCGAGGCGGCCCGCGACGCCCTGCGGTTCGCGGTCGCGCTCGGCGGCGAATGCCCGCACCAGGCCCATCTGCCCGCCCTCACCGACGACCCGCACGCGGACGCCGCCCTCGGCGAACTGCTCGCCCACGGCCTGGCCACCACCGTCGGCCCGCACTACCGGCTGGCGGCCGGGGTGACCGCCCAGCTCGCGGCGGAGGGGTACGCGGGCGACGCGACCGAGTCCGCCGGGCGGGCGCACACCGTGGCCCAGCACTACACCTGGTGGGCCGGTCACCCCTCGGTGGCCCCCGAGCGGGTCGCCGTCGAGGCGGACGCGATACTCGCCGCGATGGCCGCCCTGGTCTCCGACCGGGAAGCCGGTCACGCCGACGCCGCCGTGGAGCTGGCCCGGGCCGCCGCCCCCGCCTTCGCGGCGGCGTTGCACTGGGGCGCGTGGGAACGCGCCGTACGCCACGGCCAGGAGGCGGCGCGGCTGGCCGGACAGGTCGCCGACGAGGCGTACTTCCACCATGAGCTGGGTGTCCTCGCCCTGTGCACCGGCAACCTCGACCGGGCCCGCGCCGAGCTGGAGGCGTCCATCGCGCTGCGCGGCGCCCTCGCCGACAAGCGCGGCACGGTCGCGGGGCGCAGGGCGCTGGCGCTGGTGAGCGACCGTACGGGCGCGGCGATGCCCGGTGCGTTCGGCCCGGGCGTCGCGCGGACCCGTCCGGCGGAACCGGAGTCGGCACCGGCAGTGGAGCCGGCAGCGGAACCGGAGCCGGGCCCGGCCCCGGGGGCGAACGCCACCACGATCGTCACCCCGGTGGTGGCCGAGACCACGAAGATACCCCCGGTGGCCGCCACCACGACGCTCGCGGCACCGCCCGCCAAGAAGAAGGGGCTACGAGCCCTCGCGTTGACCGGCGCCCGGCGCAACCTGGTCGTGGCGGGCGCCGGTGCGCTGCTGGTGGCCGTGCTCGGCGCCGTGGTGACCCTGGGTGCCTTCGGCGGCGATGACGACAAGGGCGCGCCCGACCGGGTCAAGCCGCGTGAGTCGGCCTCGCGGCAGGACAACGACAAGGACCTGACGGCCGACGAGCCGTCGAACGCCCCCAGCCAGGGGGCGCCCCAGCCGGGGCCGAGCAATGTGCCGCTGTCGTCGCCGTCTTCGGTACCGACGAGCAGCGGAACCCCGAGCGGGACGACCGGGCCGGTGGATCCGTCCACGAGCGGTGAGCCGACGCAGCCCCAGAGCCCGTCCGCGCCGTCGTCGCCGCCGAGGACGCAAGAACCCACGCACGAGCCGACGCACACCCCGACGGACGCCCCCACACCCCCCACGACGACGCCGCCGCACACCCCGACGGACACCCCGACGACGTCACCGACGAACACCACGTCGAACACGGCCAGCGGCCCGCCCCCGAGCGCGTCCGCGCCGACCACGTCGTCCGTGTCGACGTAACCAGGGAAGTCCCCCACCCTGATCGCCGGACGGGCCGGAAATCCAGCCCGTCCGGCGATGGGGACCGGGGTCCGGTGGGGGACAGGCGCCGCAAACCGGCCGGGGCCTGGTCGGCCGCCGTGGCCGGAATGGTGGGGCCGGGGGGTCAGAAGAGGCGGAGCTTGTCGTCCTCGATGCCGCGCAGCGCGTCGTAGTCGAGGACGGCGCACCCGATGCCACGGTCTGTGGCGAGGACACGGGCCTGCGGTTTGATCTCCTGGGCGGCGAAGACGCCCTTCACCGGCGCCAGGTGCGGATCCCGGTTGAGCAGTTCGAGATAGCGCGTGAGCTGCTCGACGCCGTCGATCTCACCCCGCCGCTTGATCTCGACGGCCACCGTCGTGCCGTCCGCGTCACGGCAGAGAATGTCCACGGGGCCAATGGCAGTGGGGTATTCACGCCGAATAAGCGTCCAGCCATCGCCCAGTGTCTCGATCCGATCGGCGAGCAGCTCCTGCAGATGGGCTTCCACGCCATCCTTGATCAACCCGGGGTCCACCCCGAGTTCATGCGAGGAATCATGGAGAACGTCCTCCATGGTGATGATGAGCTTCTCGCCCGCTTTGTTCACGACCGTCCACACATTGTCATCGCCTTCCTTCAGCGTGCACGGCGGAGACATCCAGTTGAGGGGTTTGTAGGCCCTGTCGTCCGCGTGAATGGACACACTGCCGTCGGCCTTGACGAGGATCAGGCGGGGTGCCGAGGGAAGGTGGGCGGTGAGGCGGCCGGCGTAGTCCACGGAGCACCGGGCGATGACGAGACGCATGGTCCGCAACGCTACTCGACCACGAAGGCTCCACGCGATTCGTCCGGCGATGGACCCGTTCAGCATTGGCTGGTTGTGTGCCCATTCTGGTGGTGCGGGCACAGTGGCCGGAATACCTTTGAAGCGGGCGGTCGCCGGACGGGTACGCTGCGTCGCCGTCCGCCCATCCCATCCCTGAGACCCCGCATCCGGGGTCGCGAGAGGAGAACCCATGTCGCTCGACGTCTCACCGGCCCTTCTGGAACAGGCCGAGCGAGGCGAGGTCGACGAAGCCGCGTTCGTCGACTGCGTCCGGAACTCCCTACCGTACGCATGGGAGATGATCAGCTCTCTGGTGGCCCAGCTGAAGGTCGACGGCGGGGAGTTCGCCGACAACCAGACGCCGCCGCCGGACGAGCAGGCCCGCGGGCAGCTGCTCCGCGCGCTGGCGAGTGACGCGATACGTGGCGCGCTGCAGCGCCACTTCGGGGTGCGGCTGGCCTTCCAGAACTGCCATCGGGTGGCGGTCTTTCCGCTCGACGCGTCGTCCGATGACCGCCTGGCCCGATTCACCTCGATCCGGGGCCAGCTGCTGAACCAGTCGCCCACGCTGCGCGACTGCTGACGCGATGTCGCTGCCGCTCCACCAGGGGGAGGTGTGTCAGAGCAGGAGCGGCAGCACTTCATCACCGAGACGCCGTACGTTCTGCTCCGTGGCCGCCAGATCGCCCGACCCCTCCACCATCAGCGCGAAGCGCGTGATGCCGGTGCGCTCCGCGGTCGCCGCCAGCCGGTCGGCGCACAGCCGGGGCGGGCCCACCGGGTGCAGCTCGCACAGCAGCTCCGCGTAGCCGACGGGGTCGCGCATCCGGCGCTCCCGGCCGTCGACGGTGACATGGGCGCCCAGCCCCTGCCGTAACCATCCCGGCATCGCCTTGGTCAGGGTCTCCGTCGCCGCGGGGCGCGCGTCCTCGATCTGCACCACCCCGGCCGAGACATGTTCCGCCGCCACCGCCGCGACCTCCTCGGGGGAACGGCCCGCGGCCAGCGCGGACTTCTTCCACAGGCCGACCGCCTCGGCCTTCTCCTCGTCCCCGCAGTGCATGCCGAGCAGCATGGGCAGCCCGCGCTCGGCGGCCAGCCGCACACTGCCGGGGGAGGTGCACGCCATGATCACGGGCGGGGCGCCGGTCCGGCCCGGGTCGTCCGGGCGCGGTACGACCGGGACCTCGCGGAAGGCGAAGCGCTCGCCGTCCGCCCCCACCCGGGGCTCCCGCAGCCAGCGCAGCAGCAGGTCGAGCGCTTCGGGGAAGCCGTGCTCGTAGGCCCCCAGCCCGGCGCCGAAGACCTCCAGGTCCACCCAGGGGCCGCCGCGGCCGACGCCGAGGGTGAACCGGCCACCGGAGCTGAGATGCAGCAGTGCCGCTTGCTCACCCAGCGCGACGGGATGCGCGGTCGGAAGTACGCTCACCGCAGTACCGACGCCTATGCGCCGGGTACGTCCCAGCAGCAGCGCGGCGAGGGTGACGGCGGACGGGCAGACGCCGTACGGCACGAAGTGGTGCTCGGCGAGCCAGACCGCGTCGAGCCCGGCGGCCTCGGACAGTTCGGCCGAGCGGACCGCCCGGTGCAGCGCCTCCTCCTGTCCTTGGCCCGGAAATTGAGCGGCCAGAATGAAAGCCCCCACACGCATCGCCTTCTGCCTTCCTTGTCGCGGCTCCCTCGCCGACGTGGGCATCCCCTCACTGGCATTAACGTCTGACACGTGCCAAAGGCACGGCCTGGCAAGTATTTTTCATGATGATCTGAGGGTGGTTGTGGATGAGGACTTACCGGGTGCGTGACCGTAGCGCGTACGCTGGTAACAGTCAGTAGCTCCCAGCCCTGTCGAGGTGCCCCGTGTCTCCACGCCGAAACCGCCCCCGAGGTGGCGAGAAGTCCGTTGACCGCGTGGGCACGGACCGTTACGGGCTGGAGCGCACCGAGAGCTGGCAGGGCGAGGAGTGGGTGGTGCGGATGGTGGGTGGCGGGGCCGCCGGCAAGCACTACCGCTGCCCCGGATGCGACCAGGAGATCCCGCCCGGGGTGCCGCATGTGGTGGCCTGGCAGCAGCACATGGGCGTGGACGACCGGCGCCACTGGCACAAAGCCTGCTGGAACGCGCGGGACCGCCGGAGCGCCAAGCTCCAGCGGTCCCGTAACGCTCCGCGGTACTGAGCCCGCGGCGGCCGCGCGCCGTCGTCGCTACACGTCGCGCTTCTCCAGCAGGACGAACGCCCCGACGAAGGCCGCCGCGGTGATGCCACCCAGCACGCCCAGCTGCGACCAGCCGGAGCCCACCGAGTCATCGATCTGGAAGAGCGCGGCCAGCGCGAAGGGCGAGGAGTACTTCTGCATCTGCGTGCCCAGCTCCGCCAGGCTCGGCGACATCATCAGGAACGCCGGAAGGATCGACGGGAGCAGCACCACACCCAGCATCGTGGTGATCGCACCGGCCGAGTGCCGCAGCATGCTGCCGACGGCGAGCGAGAGCAGCCCGAGCAGGGAGACATACAGCCCGACGCCGAGGGTCGCGCCGATCAGCTGGTCGTTGTTCGGATCCATGACGCCCGGGCCGCTGTGCATCCCGGAGCTGATGAAGGCCACCAGGGCGAGCGAGAGGGTCGTGGTGACGAACGAGAGCGCGAAGAAGACCAGCGCCTTGGCGGTCAGCACGCGGGCGCGGGCCGGGGAGGCGGTGAAGGTGGTGCGGATCATGCCGGTGCCGTACTCGGAGGAGATCACCAGCACGCCGAGGGTGACGATGCACAGCTGGCCGAGCAGGGCGCCGAAGAACCCGGGGAGGGTGGTGGGGGCGCTGGTGTAGTCGCTGTCGTTGGTGCTCGCCGAGGTCAGGAACCCGATCCCGACCACCAGCGCGGCCATGACGCTCAGCGTCCAGATCGTCGAGCGCACGGACTTGATCTTGGTCCACTCGGAGGCGAGGGCGTTCCCGAGGTGGGTGCGCTGGATCGGGATCGGCGAGGTGTAGGTGCCCACGGCGGCGTACGGCTGCGCGGGCGCGCCGGGAGGCGGCGAGACGTACCCCGGCGGGATGTGCGGCGCCTGGTGCTGCGGTGCCTGCGGTTGCTGCTGTGCGTACGGCTGCTGCTGCGGTTGCTGCGGCGCCTGCGCGTACGGCTGCTGCTGCGGTGCCTGGGGCGGAGTCTGCGGCGGGACGGGCGCCTGGCCCTGCTGCTGGTACGGCGTCGTCATCGGGCGTCCTCGTTGTCGCGCTTGGTCAGGTCGGCGGTTGCGGAGGCGGGCGGCCGGGCCGGGGCGGCGGGCGGCTGGACCGGGGGAGCGGCCGGCGGCTGCGCGGGCGCGGCGGCGGGCGGTGCCGGTGCCGCACCCTGCGCCGGTGCCGCACCCTGCGCCGGTGCCGCACCCTGAGCGGGGGCGGCGCCCTGCGGCGGGGCGGGCGGCTCGGCGTACCCCGGCATCACGGTCCCGGGCGGGTACGGCCCGGGCGGCTGCCCCGGAACGCCCGGCGCACCCGGCGCGTAGCCGTACGCCCCGCCCTGCGGGCCGTACCCGGCGGGCGGCTGCTGCAGCCCGGCCCGCTGGTCGGCCGTCGAGCGGTAGTCCACGGCGCCCTGCGTCATCCGCATGTACGCCTCCTCCAGCGACGCCTGGTGCGGGGACAGCTCCCACAGCCGGACGTCCGCCGAGTGCGCCAGGTCGCTGATGCGCGGCAGCGGCAGCCCGGTCACCCGCAGGGCGCCGTCCTGCTCCGGCAGCACCTGGCCACCGGCCTCGCTCAGCGCGGCGGTCAGCTTCTCGCGCAGCTGCGGTTCGCCGTCGGGGGTGCGGACCCGGGCGAAGTCCGCCGAGTTGTACGAGATGAAGTCCTTGACGCTCATGTCCGCGAGCAGCTGCCCACGGCCGATCACGATCAGCTGGTCGGCGGTGAGCGCCATCTCGCTCATGAGGTGGCTGGAGACGAAGACCGTACGGCCCTCGGAGGCCAGCTGCTTCATGAGGTTGCGGACCCACAGGATGCCCTCGGGGTCCAGACCGTTGACCGGCTCGTCGAAGAGCAGCACCTGCGGGTCGCCGAGCAGCGCGGCCGCGATGCCGAGGCGCTGGCCCATGCCGAGCGAGAATCCCTTGGAGCGCTTGCGGGCGACGTTCTGCAGGCCGACCACGCCCAGCACCTCGTCGACCCGGCGGGCCGGGATGCCGGACAGCTGGGCGAGGCACAGCAGGTGCTGGCGGGCGCTGCGGCCGCCGTGCACGGCCTTGGCGTCGAGGAGCGCGCCGACCTGGCGCGGGGCGTTGGGCAGCTTGCGGAACGGGTAGCCGCCGACCGTGACGTGTCCCGCGGTGGGCTCGTCGAGTCCGAGGATCATGCGCATCGTGGTCGACTTGCCGGAGCCGTTCGGACCCAGGAAGCCGGTGACGGCGCCGGGCCGCACCTGGAACGACAGGTTGTACACGGCCGTCTTGTCGCCATAGCGTTTCGTCAGGCCGACTGCCTCGATCATGCTCCGCCCCTCGTGCGAATGGGTCGGGGCGCCTCGCCCCCGTGAGGCTTAGGAGCCTATCGGCCACCTGGCGGTTCCCATCACGGCAGGGTTGAGAGCGGATCGTGATCCTTTGGCCGGGCCCAGCCCTCGTCGTGGAACACCCGGGTGCCCGCCGTCCGCACCGCCGCGTCCGCGCCCGCCCGGCCGATCCAGGCGTCGGGATCGGGGCCGAGGAGGTCCCGCAGCCGCGCGGAGGAGGCGAGCAGCCGGGTCAGCAGCGCGCCCTGGTCGCCGCCGCCCGGCAGGGGCCGCCCGCCGTCGCCGGGCGCGGTGAGCACGCCGTGCGTGCTGACGTAGAGATACGCCGCGTCCAGCCGCTCCCCGGACGGCAGCACCATCGGGAAGTCCGCCCCGGGCAGCCGGACCCGCCGGTAGTTGGGCACCTCGGTGCGGTCCACGGCGGCCAGCTGCGCGTCGTCGAGCCAGCTGACGACGAGGGGCGTGCGGGCGCCCGGCTCGCCGTACGGGGCGGAGGCGACGTACCCGTACCGGGCGATGTGCGCCGAGCAGCCGACCGCGATCCCGTGCACCCGGACCGGCACCATGGGCACGGTGGCGGGGTGCCCGGGCCGGCTGAGCTTGTGGTGCAGCTGGGCGGGCGAGGCGTTGGACCCGACCGCGATGACGGGATGCCGGTGCCGGTACCGGGCCAGGAGCGCCGGGTCGAGGGGGCGCAGCTCGCCGCCGGTGAGCAGCGCCGGCGTGGTGACGGGCCGCCCGGGATAGCTGAGCGGTGCCTCGGCGGGCACGTCGCCGAAGCCGAGCGCGGCGAGGCTGAGGTCGTCCACGCTCCTGAGGCTACGCGAGCCACACCCTGGCGCGGCAAGCCGCCCGGACATGCGTGTGCCCCGCGCCGCGACTGTCGGCGGCACGGGGCACGAAGCGCTAAATCGTGACTGAGCGTCACCGGGTCTGCTGGGCCGGAACGCCGCGGGAGACGGCCTCCTCCTCGCCCGGGTTCCCGGCCGCGGCCACCGCCGCGCCGGTCAGCGTGGCCAGCATCTCGCGGACGTTGGTCAGCTGGGCGTTGATGCTGTCGCGGCGGTTGGTCAGCGCCGCCAGCTCGCGCTCGGACTCGCTGCGGATGCGGTCCGCCTTGGCGTTCGCGTCGGCCACGATGTCCTCGGCCTGGCGCTGCGCGGTCTCCACCGTCTGGCGGGCGCGGCGCTCGGCGTCGGTGCGCAGCTTCTCGGCCTCCAGGCGCAGCTGCTCGGCGCGGTGCTCGATCTCCGCGAGCCGCTTCTCGGCCTTGGCCTGACGGGAGGCCAGGTCGCGCTCGGACTGCTCCCGGCGCTTGGCCAGGTTGGTCTCGAAGTCGGCGGCGGCCTGCGCGGCCTTGGCGCGGGTCTCCTCGAAGAGGGAGTCCGCCTCCTCGCGCTTGGACTGGGCGTCCTTCTGCGCCTCCTGACGCAGCGTGGTGGCTTCGCCCTTCGCCTTCTCGACGATCCGCGCGCCCTCGTCCTCGGCCTTGGCCTTGCGGTCGGCGGCGAACGCCTCGGCGTCGTTGCGGACCTGCTGGGCGGAGGACTCGGCCAGCTCACGGTGCTGTTCGGCGGCCCGGCGGGCCTCCTCGCGCAGGTCCTTCGCCTCTTCCTCGGCGAGGCGGAGGATCTTCTCGACCCGGGCGCCGAGGCCCGCGTAGGACGGCTCCGCGTCATTGATCTGGGCCTGCGCGTTCTGCGTCTCGAGGTGCAGCTCCTCGATGCGCTTCTCGAGCGAGGTGATGCGGGACAGCGCGCTGTCGCGGTCGGCGATGAGCTTGGTAATGCGGTCGTCCACCTGACCGCGGTCGTACCCACGCCGCACGAGCTCGAAGCCGAAGGGGGAGGAAGTGTCGCTCATGGGGTTCCTGTCGAAAGAGACCGGTGAGGTGATAGAGCAAATCCTAGGGGGCCGAACGGCGTGTCATCGAGTCAACGTCCGTTTGATCTGGAGAATGTCCAGCCTTTTGAGTGGACGTAAGACGGAGACCTTGTCACTCGTCGGGATGATACGGACACGACACGCCGGGTGCAGCTAGCCGTCGGACCGTGTTCCCCTACCCATCGGACCGCTTTCCACTCGACCGCGTCGCTCCCGCTCCCGCCGCCGTCTTGACTCCGCCGTTGTCCTTGCCGCCCGCGCCGCCCGACGCGGGGGTCTCGAAAGACTCCAACGCCTCCAGGACGTCCTGGACACGGGTGATTTCGGCGTTGATGTCCTCGCGGCGGCGCTTGAGCAGCTCCAGCTCGCGCTTGCCCTCGTCGACGATCTCCTTCGCCTCCGCCGTCGCCTCGGACTTGGTGCGCTCGGCGTCCTTCTCGGCCTCGATCCGCTTCTGCTCGGCTTCCTTCAGCAGTCCTTCGGCCTTCTTCACGGCCTGGATCCGCACCCGGCTCGCCTCGGTCTCCGCCTCCGAGACCAGCGTCTTCGCCTTCTCCTCGGCCTTCATCAGCTGCGCGGTCGCCGCCGCGACGAGCTTGTCGACCCGCTCGCCGGTCGCCTTCATCTGCTCCGCCGACTCCCGGCGGGCCCGCTCGTGCAGCTCCTCCACCTCGGCCGCGGTCGTCGCCCGCAGCTCCTCGGCGCGCTCCCGGATGGCGGTGGCGTCGCCGCGTGCCTCGGCCAGCATGGTGTCGGAGTCCGTACGGGCCTTCTCCACCAGACCGTTGGCCTGCGCGGTGGCCTCCGAGACCAGCCGTTCGGCCTCCTGGCGGGCCGCGCCCACCATGACGTCCGCCTGCTCCTCGGCCGCGGCCGTCGCCTGCAGCGCGGACTCCTGGGCCTCGGCGGTGAGCCGCTCGGCCTCCGCCGCGGACTCGGTGACCAGCCGGTCCGCCTGCTCGGCCGCGTCGGAGCGGCGCTTGTTGGCGTCCTCGCGCGCCTGGTCCACCAGCCGGTCGGACTCGTTCTGTGCCTCGGTGCGGATGCGCTCCGCCTCGGCCGCCGCCTCCGCGGCGACCCGCTCGGACTCGGCGCGGGTGCGCGCCGCGTGCTGCTGCGCCGAGCTGACCGTCTCCGCGGCCTCGGTGCGCAGCCGCTCGGCCTCGGCGGTGGACTCCGCGAGCAGCCGGTCCGCCTCGTTCGACGCCTCGGTGACCAGCCGGTCGGCCTGGGCCGCCGCCTCTGCGCGGATGTTGTTGGCGTCGCTGCGGGCCTGCGCCCGGGTGCGCGCCGCGTCCTGCTCGGCGGTCGCCCGCGCGTCCGACGCCTCCGTACGCAGCGCTTGCGACCGTGCGGTGGCCTCGGCGACGATCCGCTGCGCCTCCTCCGTGGCGCCGCTGACCAGCGTGTCGGCCTGCTCGGCGGCCTCCGCGCGGGTCTTGTTGGCGCTCCTGCGGGCCTCGTCCAGCGTCTCGTCGGCCTCGGCGCGCAGCCGCTCGGCCTCGTGGTTCGCCTCGGCCAGCAGCCGGTCCGCCTGCTCCGCGGCCTCCGAGCGGCGCCGGTTGGCCTCGTCGCGGGAGTGCGCGCCCAGCTGCTCCGCCTCGGCGATCGCCTCCGCGACCGTACGCTCCGCGAGCGCCTTGGCGGCCTCCGACTCCTCGTGCGCGGCCCGCCGCACCCGTGAGGCGTCGACCGAGGCACGCTCCCGCTCCGCGTACGCGTCCGCGCGGACCCGGTCGGCCTCCTCCTGCGCGTCGTGCCGGGTGCGCTCCGCCGCGTGCTCGGCGGCCTGCCGCAGCCCGGTGATCTCCGATTCGGCCTGCTCGTGCAGCCCCGCGACGGAGTCCCGTACGGACTGCGCGTGCTGCTCGGCGGCCGACACCAGGTCCGCCGCGTGCCGTTCGGCCTCCTCGGCCAGCCGCTGCGCCTCGGCCTGCGCCTCGCTCACCCGGGTCCGGGCCGCCGCCAGCAGCTCCTCGCCCTGCTCGCGCGCCGCCGTACGCTCCCGCTGCGCCTCCTCGCGGGCGTCGCCCAGCAGCTCCTCGGCCTCGCGGCGGCGTCGCGCCGCCTCCTCCTGGGAGGCGGCCAGGACCTCGGCGGCCTCGGCGCCGATCCGCTCGGCGGCGCTCGCCGCCTCCGCCCGCACCCGGTCCGCGGTCTCCTGCGCCTCGCTCCGCAGCCGCTCGGCCTCCGCGGCGGCCTCGCTCCGCAGCCGCACCGCCACCGACTCACCCTCGGCGCGCGCGTTGGACGCGTCAGCGGCGGCCTCGTCGCGCAGCCGGTCGGCCTCCTCCTCGGCCTGCTGACGCAGGGCCTCCAGCCGCTCCGCGGACTCGGCGCGCTGCCGCTCGATGTCCTCGGTGGTCTCCCGGCGCAGCCGCTCGGCCTCGGTCCGCGCGTCGTTCAGCTCCTGCTCGGCGGAGCTGAACCGGGCTTCCGCCTCCTCGTGCCGCCGGGTCAGCTCGGCCTCGGCCTCGCTGCGCCGCGCCTCGGCCGCCTGCTCGGCCTCCTCGCGCAGCTCCTCGGCGGTCCGGGTCGCCTCCTCCTTGACCCGCTCGGCCTGCTCCTCGGCCGAGGTCACCAGCTCCTCGGCCTCGCCGCGGGCCCGCTTCAGCAGCTCATCCGCCTGCCGGCGCAGCGCGTTCGCCCGCTCGATGGCCTCGGTGCGGACCCGCTCGCTCTCGTGGGTCGCGCCCGAACGCGTCTCCTCCGCGTCCTGCTTGGCTTTGGTCAGCAGCTCCTCGGCGGTGCTGGCCGCCTCCTCGATCTGCTCGACCGCCTCGCGGCGGGCCTCGGCCCGGATCCGCTCGCCCTCGGCGATCGCCTCCGACCGCTGCTGCTCGGCCTCGCCGCGCAGCCGGCGGGCCTCCTCCTGCAGCTCGGCGGTCTTGGCGCGGTACTCCTTGGTGTCGTCCTTCGCCGCGCCCTTGAGCTGGTTGGCGGTGTCGTGCGCCTCCGAGCGCAGCCGGTCGGCCTCCGCCTCGGCCTCGCGCCGGATCCGCTCCGCCTCCTCGGCCGCCGCCTTGGTGGTGGCCTGCGCCTTCTCCGAGGCGCGGGACAGCACCTCCTCGGCGCTGCGCGCCGCCTTGGCCAGCTGCGCCGCCGAGTCCTCGGCGACCCGGGCCCGGGCGTCCTCACCGGCCTCGGAGACCAGCCGCTCGGCCTCGGCGCGGGCGTCGTCCCGCAGCTGCTCGGCCTCGGCGCGGATCGCCTCGGCCTCCTTGGTGGCCTCGCCGACCAGCCGGGCGACCTCCGCCTTGGCGGTGCGGGCGCGCTGCTCATTGTCCGATTCGGTGGCCGAAAGCCGCTTGGCCGCCGCGTCCTTCGCCTCGCCGAGCACCTTCTCGGCCTCGGCGCGCGCCGCGCGCAGCGCCGTCTCGGCCTCCAGCATCCGCGCCTCCGCGGCGCGGGTCTGCTCGGCGGCGTGCCGGCGGGCCTGGTCCGACTCCTGGGCGGTGGAGGTGCGCAGCTGCTCGGCGTGCTCGGTGGCCTCCTGGGCCTGCGCCCCCGCCTTGTTCAGCAGCCGCTCGGCCTCGGTGCGGGCCCGGCGCAGGATCGCCTCGGCCTCGGTACGGGCCGTTTCCGCCTCGGAGCCCAGCCGGTCCCTGGCCTGGTCGGCGAGGCGCTGGGCCTCGGCGCGGGCGGCGGCGAGCGCCTGCTCGGCCTCGGCCCGGGACTCCTCCAGCAGCCGGCGGGCCTGTGCCTCGGTACGGGCGCGCAGCTGCTCGGCCCAGGCGACGTTCTCGTTGACGTGCGACTCGACGGTGGCGCGGCGCTCGGCCAGCTCCTGGTCCAGGCGCTGACGGCGGGCCACCGCCTCGGCGTGCAGTTCGGCTTCGAGCCGGGCCTGCTGCTCGGCCTGCTCCTGGAGCAGCCGCTGGGTCTGGGCACGGGTCTGCCGCAGCTCGCGCTCGGCGTCGGCGCGCACCTGCTCCGCCTGGAGCTGGGCGTCGCGCAGCAACTGCTCTGCCTGGTAGCCGAGGTTGGCGCTGTCGTAGGCAGGACGGCTCGCCAGCGCGCGCCGCGCCTCGTGCAGCTTGGCGCGCAGCACCTCGACCTGGTAGCCGAGGTCGTCGGCGTGCTGGACGGCCTTCTCCCGCTCGTTCTTCAGCCGCTCCATCTCGGCCTCGAACTTCGAGAGGTGATCGTCAGGCTCGTAGCGGTCGTAGCCCCGCACTGCGCGGTCCCATCCGTCCCCTGGTCGCGTTGGCGGCCGGCTCCGTACCGCGCGGTTCCTGGCAGTCCCTTGCGGTCCCTCGCGGCCCCGACCCGGCGTGATGCGTGCCGGGCGGACCGGAGCTGGCCCTTCCGAAGAAATGGTGTCAGATCATCGGCTCAGCCCGGGCCGGACCCCGATCCCTTTCGATTCCCGTACCCCGGCCGAGCCTGCACTCTACCGGCCGGGGAAGGGGTAGGTCAGTGGTCCGCTTCAGTGGTCCGCTTCACCGGGTGCCGCCGCGGTCACGAGTTCGGTCAGCACCCCGTGGCAGTCCTTGGGGTGGAGGAAGGTGATGCGCGAGTCCATCGACCCACGTCGGGGCTGTTCGTACAGCACCCGGACCCCCTTGCCGCGGATGGCCTCGGAGTCGGCGTCGACGTCGGCGGTGCCGAACGCGATGTGATGGACGCCCTCACCGTTCTTCGCCAGCCACTTGCCGACCGCGGAGTCCTCCCGGGTCGGTTCCAGCAGCTGGAGGTACGAGGCCCCGCCGTCCGAGGTCTCGTTGATCTTGAGCATGGCCTCGCGGACCCCCTGCTCCTCGTTGACCTCGGTGTGGAACACCTCGAAGCCGTACGTGGCACGGTAGAACTCGACGGTCTTGTCCAGGTCGAAGCAGGCGATCCCGATGTGGTCGATTCTCGTCAGCATGGGCTTAGTGCACCGCTGCACAGCCGGTTACGCAACGTGCGCGCGATCACACCGATGGGGCGGTGACCGGGCGGGTACTCGTCAGTACATTGACGATAACCCTCGTTAACTTCCTTCTCCTCGTGGAGGAACGCACCATGACTCGTACGACCTCAGTGATTGTGGCGGGAGCCCGTACCCCCATGGGCCGCCTCCTCGGCAGCCTGCGCTCGTTCTCCGGTGCCGACCTGGGCGGCTTCGCGATCAAGGCCGCGCTGGAGCGGGCCGGAGTCACCGGCGACCAGGTGCAGTACGTGATCATGGGGCAGGTGCTGCAGGCCGGTGCCGGGCAGATCCCCGCACGTCAGGCGGCCGTCAAGGCCGGCATCCCGATGAGCGTGCCCGCCCTCACCGTCAACAAGGTGTGCCTGTCAGGACTGGACGCGATCGCGCTGGCCGACCAGCTGATCCGGGCCGGGGAGTTCGACATCGTGGTGGCCGGCGGCCAGGAGTCCATGACCAACGCGCCGCATCTGCTCCCGGGCTCCCGCGACGGCCACAAGTACGGCGCGATCCAGATGCTCGACGCCATGGCCCACGACGGCCTGACCGACGCCTTCGAGAACGTCGCCATGGGCGAGTCCACCGAAGCGCACAACACCCGACTCGGCATCGGCCGCCCCGAGCAGGACGAGGTCGCCGCCCGTTCCCACCAGCGCGCCGCCGCCGCCCAGAAGAACGGCCTGTTCGACGCCGAGATCACCCCGGTCGAGATCCCGCAGCGCAAGGGCGACCCGGTCGTCTTCGCCAAGGACGAGGGCATCCGCGGCGAGACCACCGTGGAGTCCCTGGCCAAGCTGCGCCCGGCCTTCGCGGGCGACGGGAACGGGACGATCACGGCCGGGTCGTCCTCGCAGATCTCGGACGGGGCGGCCGCCGTCGTCGTCATGAGCCGGGCCAAGGCCGAGGAGCTGGGCCTGGAGTGGATCGCCGAGATCGGCGCCCACGGCAATGTGGCCGGGCCCGACAACTCGCTGCAGTCCCAGCCGTCCAACGCGATCGCGCACGCGCTGGGCAAGGAGGGGCTGACGGTCGAGGATCTTGACCTGATCGAGATCAACGAGGCGTTCGCCGCGGTCGCCGTGCAGTCGATGAAGGACCTGGGCCTTTCCCCCGAAAAGGTGAACGTGAACGGTGGCGCGATCGCCCTCGGCCACCCCATCGGCATGTCCGGCGCCCGCATCGTGCTGCACCTGGCGCTGGAGCTGCGGCGGCGCGGCGGCGGCGTCGGGGCGGCGGCGCTGTGCGGCGGGGGCGGCCAGGGCGACGCGCTGATCGTCCGCGTCCCGGGGGCATAACCGGCCCGTGCGGTTCTTCCGTACGAGTGATTCCGTCCGTACGAGTGATGAGGAGCGCGGCACTCATGGCTGACGCTGATGTGCCCACGCTGGTGGAGCAGGCCCGGCAGGGGCGGCCGCGCGCGGTCGCCCGGCTCATCTCGCTGATCGAGGGCGACTCCCCCCGGCTGCGCGAGGTCATGGCCGCGCTGGCGCCGCTGGCGCAGGGCGCGTACGTGGTCGGGGTGACCGGTTCGCCGGGGGTCGGCAAGTCCACGTCGACCTCCGCGCTCGTCTCGGCGTACCGGCGGGCGGGCAAGCGGGTCGGGGTGCTCGCGGTCGACCCCTCCTCGCCGTTCTCGGGCGGCGCGCTCCTCGGTGACCGGATCCGGATGTCCGAGCACGCCTCGGACCCCGGCGTCTACATCCGCTCCATGGCCACCCGCGGCCATCTGGGCGGCCTGGCCTGGGCCGCCCCGCAGGCCATCCGGGTGCTGGACGTGGCCGGATGCGAGGTGGTCATCGTGGAGACGGTCGGCGTCGGCCAGTCCGAGGTGGAGATCGCCGCCCAGGCCGACACGACCATGGTGCTGCTCGCCCCGGGCATGGGCGACGGCATCCAGGCGGCCAAGGCCGGAATCCTGGAGATCGGCGATGTGTACGTGGTCAACAAGGCCGACCGGGAGGGCGCCGACGCCACCGCCCGCGAGCTGAACCACATGCTGGGCCTCGGCGAGGCCCGGGCGGCGGGGGACTGGCGGCCGCCGATCGTGAAGACGGTGGCGGCGCGCGCCGAGGGCACCGACGAGGTCGTCCAGGCCCTGGAGAAGCACCGGGCGTGGATGGAGGAGCACGGGGTGCTGGCCGAGCGCCGGATGCGGCGGGCGGCGGGCGAGGTCGAGACCATCGCGGTGACCGCGCTGCGGGCCCGGATCGGCGATCTGCACGGCGACCGCCGCCTGGGCGTGCTGGCGGAGCGGGTCGTCGCGGGCGAACTGGACCCGTACGCGGCGGCGGACGAGCTGGTGGCGGGGGTCACCGAGGGTTCGTAGCGGAGCCGGCGTCCCGGAGCCCACCTGAAGGGATCTTCAGGTGGGCTCTGCGACGCTGGGCCCCATGCGTTTGCTGATCGTGGAGGACGAGCGGCGGCTCGCCCTGTCGCTGGCCAAGGGGCTGCGGGCCGAGGGGTTCGCGGTGGATGTGGTGCACGACGGACGGGAAGGGCTGCACCGGGCCCAGGAGGGCACGTACGACCTGATCGTCCTCGACATCATGCTTCCGGGGCTGAACGGCTACCGCGTCTGCGGCGCCCTCCGGGCGGCCGGGAGCGAGGTGCCGATCCTGATGCTCACGGCGAAGGACGGCGAGTACGACGAGGCGGAGGGGCTGGACACCGGTGCCGACGACTACCTGACCAAGCCGTTCTCGTACGTCGTGCTCGTCGCCCGGGTGCGGGCGCTGCTGCGCCGGCGCGGCGCCGGGGCCTCGCCCGTGGTGCGGGTGGGGGCGCTCGCGGTGGACCGGGGCGCGCGCCGGGTGGAGCGGGACGGGGACGAGGTGGCGCTGACCGCCAAGGAGTTCTCGGTGCTGGAGCACCTGGCCGCGAACGGCGGGGACGTCGTCTCCAAGGCGGACATCCTGGAGCACGTCTGGGACTTCGCGTACGACGGCGACCCCAACATCGTCGAGGTGTACGTGAGCGCGCTGCGCCGCAAGCTGGGGCCCGGGTTCATCGAGACCGTGCGGGGAGCGGGGTACCGGCTCCGTGCGTAGGGCGTTCGGTTCGGTACGGGCGCGGGCCGCGCTCGGCGCGACCGTGGTGGTGGCCGTGGCGCTGGTGGCCGCGGGGCTCGCGGTGCTCCAGGTGCTGCGCGGCAACCTGGCGGACCAGGCCGGGCTGCACGCCCAGGTGGAGGCGCGCGGGGTGGCCTCGAAGATAGCCGCCGGGACCGGTTACCGCGCCCTGGACCTGGGCGACGACACCCCGGTGCAGGTGGTGGACGACAAGCGCCGGGTGCGGGCGGTCAGCGAGGACCTGGAGGCCGTGACGGGGGCGGGGAGCCCGTCGGTGCGTCCGGTGTCCGTGCCGCCGGACAGCGAGCGCGAGGAGGGCGAGGTCGACGGGGACGTGCGGTACGCCGACGGTTCGGCCCGGATCGACGGCAAGACCGCCGACTACCGCTGGGCGGCCGTGGAGGCCACCGACCCGCACGGCGGGGACGTCACCGTCTACGCGGGCGCGCCGCTGGCCACCCAGCGCGACGCGGTCGGCACGGTGGGGCGGGCGATGCTGATCGGGCTGCCGCTGCTGCTGCTCGTGGTGGCCGCCGTGACCTGGCTGGTGACGCGGCGCGCGCTGCGGCCGGTGGAGGGGATCCGGCGGGAGATGGCCGCGATCACGGCGAGCACGGATCTGTCCCGGCGGGTGCCCGAGCCCGGCTCGCACGACGAGGTGGCGCGGCTGGCCCGGACGACCAACGAGACGCTGACCGCGCTGGAGGCGTCGGTGGAGCGGCAGCGGGCGTTCGTGGCCGACGCCTCGCACGAGCTGCGCTCCCCGGTGGCCTCGCTCCGTACCCAGCTGGAGGTGGGCGTGGCCCACCCCGACCTGCTGGACCTGCCGGGCGCGGTCGAGGACGTGGTGCGGCTCCAGCGGCTGGCGGCAGATCTGCTGCTGCTGGCCCGGCTGGACGCGGGGGAGCGCCCCCGGCCGGACAGCGGGGTGCGGCTGGACGCGGTGGTGCGGCAGACGGTGGAGCAGCGGACCGGGGACCGGGTGCCGGTGCGCACCGACCTGGCGGAGGTGGCCGCCACGGGCTCGCGCGGGCAGCTCACCCAGGTGCTGGGCAACCTGGTCGACAACGCGCAGCGGCACGCGCGCGGCGAGGTGCGCGTGTCGGTGCGGGCGGACGGCGCCGAGGGCGTGGTCGCGGTCGCCGACGACGGCGCCGGGGTGCCGGAGGCCGAACGGGAGCGGATCTTCGAGCGGTTCGTACGGCTCGACGACGCCCGCAGCCGCGACGACGGCGGGGCCGGGCTCGGCCTCGCCATCGCGCGGGACGTGGTGCTGCGGCACGGCGGCACGCTGACCGTCGGAGAGGCGCCGGGCGGCGGCGCCCTGTTCGAGGTGCGGCTGCCGCTGAGGCTCTAGACCCGGCCGCGCTCGGCGCGCAGATGGTCGGCTACGGGCACCAGCGACCCGTACAGCGACTCCAGGTCCGCCGGGGCGAGCAGGTCGATGAAGTGCTTGCGCACCGATTCGACATGATGGGGCGCGACCTTGCGCATGGTGTCCCAGCCGTGCTCGGTGAGGACGGCGTACAGCCCGCGCCGGTCGGATTCGCAGTTCTCGCGGCGGACCAGCCCGGCGTTCTCCATCCGGGTGATCTGGTGGGAGAGACGGCTCTTGGACTGCAGGGTGGCGGAGGCGAGGTCGCTCATCCGCATCCGGTGCTCTTCCGACTCCGAGAGGTTGACCAGGATCTCGTAGTCGTTCATGGTCAGGCCGAACGGCTGCAGGTCCCGTTCGAGCTGGTAGGTCAGCAGCCGGCTGACGTCCAGGTGGGTGCGCCAGGCGCGCTGTTCCTCGTCGCTGAGCCAGCGCGTGCCGTTCTCGGTCTCCATGGGATGTATTCTACCTATAGAAGTTGAATTCCGAACCAATGGATGTATCGGGCTAGAGGTCACCTGTTCGACGTTACACTCCGCACCTTCGTGCTCACGAACCGGTACCCCCTGTCTCGCCGACGGCTATCTCCGCCATCAGCTCCTCCGTGGACTGGAGCAACACGGTCCCGGCGCCCACGAACTCGAACTGGTGCTCCTCACCCGATGTGCCCCCGAGTCCGGTGTGCGCCCGGATGCCGCCCATGACCCCGCGCAGATACTCGTGGTCGTAGTGGTGGTTGGGCGTGGGGCAGTCCGCCCAGCCGACCAGCGCCTGCGGATCGACCCGGATCGGCGGCTCCATGAAGACCACGGGCCCGTTGGACGCCGCCACGAACTTCCCCGTCCCGATGAGCGTCAGGAAGCCCGGCACGATCGACTGCTTCAGCGCCAGCGACGGCTGGAAGGCGAGCAGATTGCCCGACCGGATGGTGAGGTTCCCCTCGTCCAGGTCATAGGAGTTGACGTCGAAGGCGCGATCCGCGAGCACCATCTTGCCCTTGCCCTCGGCCACCACCCACTCGGCGGCGTGCAGGGGCGAGTGGAAGCTGCCCGCGACGAGCCGGTCGAGCCGGCCGAGCCCGATCCCCTGGAAGCCGATCTGCCCGTAGTAGGCGACCATCTTCCCCTTCTGCAGGAACCACTGCCCGTCCAGCTCCACGCTGAAGGCGTACGGATTGACGTTGTCGTCGGCGGGCAGCGTGTACGCGTCGTGGATGACGGGGCCGTTCACCTGGGTCCTCCGAGGATGTCCCGGCTGTCGGGCCGGGGAGGGATCGGACTCTCGCGGAGCGGGGCAAGGCGAGGCAAATCGCTGTCAGGATGGCTCAGGGGCCATCCTGCGCAGTGCCGGGACGAGTCATACAGGCTGAAGACTCTCAACTGTCGTACCTCCCGGTTAGATTGTGGTCGTGGCGGCGGAAGCGAAGACCAGCGAGGGCACCGGGCATGCCCGGTGGACCTACCGCCTTCGCGTGTCCGCGGGCGCCCGCGTGGCGCTTGAGGCGGAGTGGGACCGGTGCCGGTGGGTGTGGAACGAGTGTGTTGCCCGCTCGAAGAAGGCCCACAGGGGCGGGGAGAAGTGCGGACCGGCCGCGCTCGACAGGATGCTGACCGAGGCCCGCCGCGTCACTCCCTGGCTCCGGGAGGGCTCCTCGGTTCCTCAGCAGCAGCTCATCCGTGACTTCGGCGCATCCCGCGCGAAGGCGCTGAAGGACATCGAGGACCGGCTCCCCGTGAAACGGCGGGCTGGGATGCCCCGCTGGAAGAAGAAGCGGGACTCCGGTCCGACGCTGAACTACACCCGGCGCGGCTTCCGGTTGAAAGACGGGCGCCTGCACCTGGCGGGCGGCATTGCGCTGACGGTGGTGTGGTCGCGAGAGCTTCCGGCCGATCCGTCGAGCGTGCGCGTCTTTCAGGACAGCGTTGGCCACTGGCATGCGTCGTTTGTCGTCCCCGCCCAGGTCGAACCGCTTCCCAGGACCGGCCTGGCGCTGGGTGTGGACTGGGGTGTGCGCGAGACCGCCACCACCACGTCCGACGCCCACGACCTTCCCCACCCCGGGCACGGCCAAAAGGCCATGGCCAAGCTGGGCCGGTACCAGCGGATGATGGCCCGCCGTCGCCCGCCGAAGGGCAAGCCGCAGTCGCACGGCTACCGCGCCGCCAAGCGGCAGGCGGCGAAGCTGCACAAGAAGATCGCCCGGCAGCGGCAGGACACCGCACGAAAATGGGCCAAGAAGGTGGTCCGTGACCATGACGTGGTCGCGGTGGAGGACTTCCGCCCGAAGTTCCTGGCCAGAACGTCGATGGCGCGTAAGGCGGCCGATGCCGCCATCGGCGCCACGAAGGCCGCCCTGATCGAGATGGGCCGCGAGCACCAGCGGGACATCCGGCTGGTGCACCCTGCGCACACCACCATGGACTGTGCGCGGTGCGGAGCGAGAACCAAGCACGCACTACCTCTTTCCGAACGTACCTACACCTGTACCGCGTGCGGAGCCATGTCCCCCAGGGACAAGAACTCCGCCCGCGTGATGCTCGTCCGGGCTGGTCTGAACCCGGCTGGTGTCGAGGGCGTAAGACCTCCCGGACCGCAGGTCCGGAAGGCGGCCTGAGCCAGAAATCTCCCGCCCTCGGACGGGAGAGCGGTCAAAGCTTCTCCTCGGATGCCTGGACGTAGACCGTGCCGGTGCCGGACAGCTCCAGCTGGAAGGCCTCCCCCGAGCCGCGGCCCACCATGTCGCGCCAGCCGAGGGCCGTCGAGAGCTTATTGCGAACATCACCCCGGTGGGCTACATAGGCTTGCGGATCGACATGGACCGGACGGCCCGGCTGGATCGGCAGCTCGATCACCCCGCCGTGCGCCATCACCGCCGCCGACCCCCGTCCCTCCAAGGTGGTGGTGAACAGCCCCTGGCCGGTCACCTGGCCGCGCACCAGGCCCATCACCCCGCCCTGCGACCCCATGAACATCGTGCCCTGGCGCAGCGAGCCGTCGAACGCCAGCAGCCGGTCCGACTCCACGTACAGCGTGTCGCCGACCAGGTCGATCACGTGCACATGGTGGCCGCCGTGGCCGAACATCACGGTGCCCTGGCCCTCTATGGTCATCAGCGGCGTCGCCTCGTTGGCCACCCGCCGCCCGATCATGCCCATCACGCCGTGCCGACCGCCGGTGATGCTGGGCGTGAACCGCACCTGGCCGCGGTACGCCAGCATCGCGCCGCGCTGGCTGAACAGCGTCTGCCCGGGCATCACCTGGGCCTCCACCATGCGGGAGGTGAGCGTGGTGAACGGCATCAGACCTCGCCCCCGATCGTGTTGCGCTCGCTCGGCTGCACGTACACCAGTCCCTCGCCCTCGAAGCGGATCTGGAAGGCCTCGCCCCCGCTCTCGCCTATCAGCGCGCGGAAGTTCACGCCCGCCTGGAAGTGCTGCCGCAGGTCGCCGGTGTGCGCCACGTACGCGCCCGGGTCGACCTGGAGCGGGGTCTGCGGGGTGACGCGCAGCACGATCGCCATGCCGTCCGAGATGATCGCCGCCTGGCCGGTGCCCTCCACGGTCGTGGTGAACAGCCCGTTCCCCTGCGCGGAGCCGCGCAGCCCGGTGAAGGAGGTGCCGGTGCGCAGGGCCGCGTCCGTGCACAGCAGGTTCCCGGACTCCACGTACAGCTTCTCGCCGTGCAGCGACACCAGGTTGATCTCGCTCGCCCGGTCGGCGAAGTAGCACGTGCCGTGCCCCTTCACCTCCATGACCTCCATCTGCTCGCCGGTGAGCCGCCGCGTCACCATGCCGCGCAGCCCCTCACCGCCGCCCGTCCTCTTCTTGAAGGTCATGTCCCCCTCGTACGCGACCATCGCGCCGTTCTTCGCCTTCACGGAGTCGCCGGTCAGGTCGACGGCGAGCACCCTGGATCCCTGGAGCCGAAAGTGAGCCACGGAGCCGACCGTATCGGTCCCGCCACCCTGGAGAAACGATCGCGGGCGAGGCTGCGACAATAGGGAGCGCTTGTGCATGTCTTCACAAGCGCTTGTTCCGATCTGTTGTCCGTGTCTCCTCATGCGAAGGTGCTCTCGTGGACCTCAAGACCGCCACCGCGCTGCGCCGGCTCCGCCTGGTCTCCGCGCCCGAGGCCGTGTCCTTCCTGCTGCTGCTCGTCTGCTCGGTGCTCAAGCGCACCACGGACTTCAACGCGGTGCCGGTGATGGGCATGGTGCACGGCGTTCTCTTCATCCTCTACGTGGTCTTCTGGGCCGACGCCTGGAACCGCACCAAGTGGGGCTGGAAGACCGCCGCGCTCTACTTCGTCCTCTCCGTCCTGCCCACCGGCGGCTTCTTCGCCGAGCGCAAGCTCAAGCGCGAGGCCGAGGCCGGTGTGATCGCGGCCCGGGCCCGCCGTGAGGGCGTGGTCAACGTATGATCGTCGCCTTTTCGGTGACCCCGCTGGGCGTCGGCGAGGACGTGGGGGAGTACGTCGCGGACGCGGTGCGGGTGGTGCGGGAGTCGGGCCTGCCGAACCGCACGGACGCGATGTTCACCTCGATCGAGGGCGAGTGGGACGAGGTCATGGCCGTGGTCAAGCGCGCCGTGGCGGCGGTGGAGGCGCGCGCCCCGCGCGTCTCCGTCGTCCTGAAGGCCGACATCCGCCAGGGCGTGACGGACGGCCTCACCTCGAAGGTGGACACGGTGGAGCGCCACCTCTCGGCGTAGCACCGGCCCTCTGGAGCCGGGCCGCCCGTGCGGGCAGGCTGAGGGCATGACGACAAC
Source organism: Streptomyces sp. NPDC007983 (assembly GCF_042958345.1). NCBI lineage: Bacteria > Bacillati > Actinomycetota > Actinomycetes > Kitasatosporales > Streptomycetaceae > Streptomyces > Streptomyces sp. NPDC007983. Next base: position 411,249 of record NZ_JBIBJI010000009.1, on the reverse strand, counting down.
TTCAGGGTCCGGGGCGGCGGACCCGGGCGCGTTACGCCCCGCCGCCGTACCCGGACCGGCGCCGCGCACCGGCTACGGCGCCGTCTTCGCCTTCCCGGAGTTCCGCAACGTCTTCGCCGCGCACCTCATCTCCATGCTGGGCGAGATGGCCGGCGGGATCGCGCTGTCCGTCCTCGTCTACCGGCTCACCGGATCGCCCCTCCTCAGCGCCCTCACCTTCGCGACCGCGCTGCTGCCGTACGTGATCGGCGGCACCCTGCTGTCCTCCGTCGCCGACCGCTACCCGGCCCGCCGGGTCCTCGTCGTGTGCGATCTGGTGCACGCGGGCTGCGTGGCCGCCATGACGGTGCCCGGGATGCCGGTGGCCGTGCTGCTCGCGCTGCGCTGCGTGCCCGCGGCGATCTCCCCCGTGTTCAGCGGCACCCGGGCGGCCACGCTCGGCGACATCGTCGGCGAGGGAGATCTGTTCGTCCTGGGCCGCTCGGTCATCCGGATCACCGCGCAGAGCGCCCAGCTGGCCGGGTTCGCGGCGGGCGGGCTGCTGCTGGCCGCCGTGTCGCCGCGCACCGTCCTCGCGCTCACAGCCGCGGCGCTGTGCTGCTCGGCGCTGCTGCTCCGGTTCGGCACCCGCCACCGCCCCGCGCGCCGGGTGGCGGGTGGAGAGGGCGGGGCGCTGCTCGGGGAGTCGCTGCGCGGCGTCCGGCAGCTGTTCGCCGACCGCCGGGTCCGGGCGCTGCTGCTGCTGTCCTGGGTTCCGTCGATGTTCGTCGTGATGCCGGAGGCGCTGCTGACGCCGTACGCGGACGCCCAGGGCCTCGGCCCGGCCGGGCTGGGGCTGCTGATGTGCGGGATGCCGGTCGGCGCGGTGGTGAGCGAGGTGCTGGCGGGGACCCTGCTGGGGCCGCGCGGGCGGGCCCGGCTGACGCTGCCGGTGGGCGCGCTCGCGGCGCTGCCCGCCGTCGGGTACGCGTGGGATCCCTCGTTCGGCTGGGCGCTGACCCTCCAGGTGGTGACGGGCTTCGGGATCGCGTACAGCCTCGGCCTCGACCAGTGGTTCCTGGCGGCGGTGCCGGAGGAGCTGCGCGGCCGGGCGATGACCGTGCTGACGGCCGGGCTGATGACCGCGCAGGGCCTGGGGATGGCGGTGTCGGGGGCGGTCGCGGAGTTCGTGCCGGTGCATGCCGTGGCGGCGCTGGCGGGCGGCGTCGGCGCGCTGTGCTCGCTCCTGGCGGCGCTGGAGGTGCGGCGTACGGTACGCGGGAGCGGGCAGGGCCCCGGTTCGAGGGGTGAGACCGGGCTGACCGCGATATGACCGGCCGGTAGGGTCGGTACCGTGCCGAAGCCGCTCAGCCTTCCGTTCGACCCCATCGCCCGCGCCGACGAGCGCTGGAAGCAGCGATGGGGGTCCGTGCCGTCGATGGCCGCGATCACCTCGATCATGCGGGCCCAGCAGATCCTGCTCGGCCAGGTCGACGCGGTGGTCAAGCCCTACGGGCTGACCTTCGCGCGCTATGAGGCGCTGGTGCTGCTCACCTTCTCCAAATCCGGTGAGCTGCCCATGTCCAAGATCGGCGAGCGGCTGATGGTGCACCCGACCTCGGTCACCAACACGGTGGACCGCCTGGTCAAGTCGGGTCTGGTCGCCAAGCGCCCCAATCCGGCCGACGGCCGCGGCACGCTGGCCACCATCACCGACCAGGGCCGCGAGGTGGTCGAGTCGGCCACCCGCGATCTGATGGCGATGGACTTCGGGCTCGGGGTGTACGACGCGGAGGAGTGCGGGGAGATCTTCCGGATGCTGCGCCCGCTGCGGATCGCCGCGGAGGACTTCGAGGAGCCCGGGGAAGAGGGCGCGTAACCGTCCGGGGGCGGCGAAGATCGCCCCGGAACGGGCGGTTACGCTCAACCGCATGAAACGAAGCGTCCTGACCCGCTACCGGACCATGGCCTACATCACCGGTGTGCTGCTGATCCTGCTGACGCTCGGCGTGGTCGCCAAGTATCTGCTGGACGTGGACGGCGCGGCCGGGTTCACCAGCGTCGTCGGCATCGCGCACGGCTGGCTGTACGTCCTCTACCTGGTCTTCGCCTTCGACATGGGCTCCAAGGCGAAGTGGCCGTTCGGCAAGCTGGCCTGGGTGCTGCTCGCGGGCACCATCCCGACCGCGGCGTTCTTCGTCGAGCGCAAGGTCTCCCGCGAGCTGGAGCCGCTCGTCAGCGGCGCCGAGCCGCAGACCGCGAAGGCCTGAACCGCTCTGACCTGCTGCAACGGGCCGATCGCTCACCCGGTCGGCCCGTCCGCTGCCGTCAGCCATCGACAATTACTTGGACGTCCTAGTAAATTTGACACATGGACGCCGAAGGCATTGAGGCAGGCCGCCGTCGCTGGCAGGCCCGGTACGACGCGGCGCGCAAGCGCGACGCGGACTTCACGACCCTGTCCGGGGATCCGGTCGAGCCGGTCTACGGCCCGGCGCCGGGTGACACGGTCGAGGGATTCGAGCGCATCGGCTGGCCCGGGGAGTTTCCGTACACCCGGGGCCTCTACGCCACCGGCTACCGCGGCCGCGCCTGGACCATCCGCCAGTTCGCGGGCTTCGGCAACGCCGAGCAGACCAACGAGCGCTACAAGATGATCCTCAAGGCGGGCGGCGGCGGGCTGTCGGTCGCCTTCGACATGCCGACGCTCATGGGCCGCGACTCCGACGATCCGCGCTCGCTCGGCGAGGTCGGCCACTGCGGCGTCGCCATCGACTCCGCGGCCGACATGGAGGTCCTGTTCAAGGACATCCCGCTCGGTGACGTCACCACCTCGATGACGATCAGCGGCCCGGCCGTCCCCGTCTTCTGCATGTACCTGGTCGCCGCCGAGCGCCAGGGCGTGGACCCCGCGGTGCTCAACGGCACGCTGCAGACCGACATCTTCAAGGAGTACATCGCGCAGAAGGAGTGGCTGTTCCCGCCCGAGCCCCATCTGCGGCTGATCGGCGACCTGATGGAGCACTGCGCCAGCGGCATCCCCGCCTACAAGCCGCTCTCGGTCTCCGGCTACCACATCCGCGAGGCGGGGGCGACGGCCGCGCAGGAGCTGGCGTACACCCTCGCCGACGGCTTCGGCTACGTCGAACTGGGCCTGTCCCGCGGGCTGGACGTCAACACCTTCGCGCCGGGCCTGTCCTTCTTCTTCGACGCCCACGTCGACTTCTTCGAGGAGATCGCCAAGTTCCGGGCGGCCCGCCGCATCTGGGCCCGCTGGATGCGCGACGTCTACGGGGCGACGTCCGAGAAGGCGCAGTGGCTGCGTTTCCACACCCAGACCGCCGGGGTCTCGCTCACTGCCCAGCAGCCGTACAACAACGTCGTACGGACCGCCGTGGAGGCGCTGTCCGCCGTGCTCGGCGGCACCAACTCGCTGCACACCAACGCCCTGGACGAGACCCTGGCGCTGCCCAGTGAGCAGGCCGCCGAGATCGCCCTGCGCACCCAGCAGGTGCTGATGGAGGAGACCGGCATCCTCAACGTGGCCGACCCGCTGGGCGGTTCCTGGTACGTCGAGGCGCTCACCGACCGGATCGAGGCCGACGCCGAGAAGATCTTCGAGCAGATCAAGGAGCGCGGCCGCCGGGCCGTCCCCGACGGGCAGCACCCCATCGGGCCGATCACCTCCGGCATCCTGCGCGGCATCGAGGACGGCTGGTTCACCGGTGAGATCGCCGAGTCCGCCTTCACCTACCAGCGGGCGCTGGAGAAGGGGGACAAGAAGGTCGTCGGCGTCAACTGCCACCACGGCTCGGTCACCGGCGACCTGGAGATCCTGCGGGTCAGCCACGAGGTCGAGCGCGAGCAGGTACGGGTCCTGGGGGCCCGTAAGGCCGGGCGGGACGAGGCCGGGGTCGCCGAGGGACTGAAGGCGCTGATGGCCGCCGCCCGGGACGGCTCCAACATGATCGAGCCGATGCTGGAGGCGGTGCGCGCCGAGGCCACGCTCGGCGAGATCTGTGACGCGCTGCGCGAGGAGTGGGGGGTCTACACCGAGCCCGCCGGGTTCTGACCGCCCTCGCCGCTTTCCGGTCCGCTCCCCGGTGGTGTGCCACCGGGGAGCGCCGCCGCGGTCAGTCCGTGCAGCAGCAGCGTCGAGAAACGCTGGGCCCACTCGGCGTCCACCGGCTCCGCGCTGACCAGCAGCCGGTGCACCACCGATCCCGCGATCACGTCGAATATCAGATCCGCGTTGCGGGCCGCCGTGCCCGGATCCTCCTCACGCGGCAGTTCGCCGCGCAGCTGCGCGCGCTCCCGGCCGATCAGCACCAGCCGCTTCTGCCGGTCGACGATCGCGGACCGGACCCGGGCGCCCAGCACTTCGTCGTGGGTGGCCTCGGCGATCACGGCCATCAGCGCCGTCTTGGTCTCGGGCAGCTCCAGCAGCTCGGCGAAGCGCACCACCACGTTCTCGATGTCCGCCCGCAGGCTGCCGCAGTCGGCCGACAGCAGATGCTCGTCGAAGACCGCCGCGACCGCGTCCACGACCAGCTCGTTCTTGCCCGCCCAGCGGCGGTAGAGGGTCGTCTTGGCGACTCCGGCGCGGGCCGCGACGTCGCCCATCGTGAGCTTTCCCCAGCCCAGCTCGACCAGGGCGGCGCGCGTCGCGCCGAGGATGGCACGGTCGGCCTCCACGCTGCGGGGGCGCCCTGTGCGCCGCTTGAGCGGGCTCATGGCGCACGACCCTACTCGCAGGTAGACGCCGGTGTCCCGGCCGGTTACGCTACGGCTCGTAGCGTAAGACAGGCCTGTCCGCCGGATCGGCCGACGCGCTTTTCCATTCACCGCGTCGAGAGGGGAGGATAGGACCATGCAGCCACGGAACATGTCCATGAGTGGAGTGGTCGACCTCGCCGCGGTGAAGGCGGCCGGGGAAGCGAAGCAGAAGGCGGAGAAGGCGCGGGCCGACGCCGCCCGCACGGGCGCGCCCGCGCCCACGCGCCTGGTCTTCGACGTCGACGAGGCGGATTTTCAGCAGGAGGTCCTGCAGCGCTCCACCGAAGTACCGGTCGTCATCGACTTCTGGGCTGAGTGGTGCGAGCCGTGCAAGCAGCTCGGACCGATCCTGGAGCGACTGGCCGGGGAGTACGCGGGGAAGTTCGTCCTCGCGAAGATCGACGTCGATGCCAACCAGATGCTCTTCCAGCAGTTCGGCGTGCAGGGGATCCCCGCGGTGTTCGCGGTGGTCGCCGGGCAGCCGGTGCCGCTGTTCCAGGGCGCGGCGCCGGAGGCGCAGATCCGCCAGGTGCTGGACCAGCTGATCCAGGCCGCGGAGCAGCAGTTCGGCATCGTGGGCGCGCCGGCCGAGGCGCCGGGCGCGGAGGACGCGGAGCAGGAGGCCCCGGTCCCCGCGGGCCCGTACGACAGCGCGCTGGCCGCGGCCCATGAGGCCCTGGACGCGGGCGACCTCGGCGGTGCCGTCCGCGCGTACCAGAACGTGCTGAACGACGACCCGGCCAACGCGGAGGCGAAGCTCGGTCTGGCCCAGGCCCAGTTGCTGGAGCGGGTGCAGGGGCTGGACGCGCAGCAGGTGCGCAAGGAGGCCGCCGACAGCCCGGCGGATCCGTCGGCGCAGATCGCGGCGGCCGACCTGGACCTGGTGGGCGGTCATGTGGAGGACGCCTTCGGCCGCTTGGTCGACACGGTGCGGCGCACGGTGGGTGAGGACCGCGAGGCGGCGCGGCTCCATCTGCTCGGCCTCTTCGAGGTGATCGGCGGTGACGATCCCCGAGTGGTCACAGCTCGTAGCGCGTTGGCGCGCGTCCTGTTCTGACTTCCCGGCTCTCAAACGGAACAGCGGCCGCGCTTTACCAAAACTTGGTAAACGCGGCTGCTGTTACTGCTAGTAAGTGAGCGCCCGGGCTTTGTCCGTTCTTGGCGTCAAATCTCCCGCTCTTTCCGGCCGTCGGGCGACGACCCTGCGTGCCCGGTCTCGACCGACCTGCCGCAGATCGGTTATCCGTCCGTTACTCGCTAGTAACGAACCCCTTGTGCCCCGGCCGTGAATGGACCACGATCAGCCAAGCTCGGTCCATCCTCATCGAAGCCCGGCAACCGGTCGGCGCGGTGCTGCGGGTGGGTCCCCACCGAGCAGGCCGGCGGCAGTGGCGCCGGCCGTGGACAGGGGGGTCTCTGCCCAACGGGCAGGGCCTGTCCAGGAGGTTGCGCGAGAAGCGTGGCCAGTGGTTGTCGCTCGGGGGTGATCGCCGGTGTTTCGGCGGGTGCAGTTCGCGCCTGTGAGACGTGGGCGCTCTCCTTCCCGAGGACGTAGCACTTCTCCCATCCCAGTTCGGGGCCGCGGCCCTGGCCGGAGATGTACGTCCGAGAAGGAGGAAAGTCATGGAGTCCCTGGCTCGTGGCGGGACAAGATGGAAGCGGTTCGCCGTTGTCATGGTCCCGAGCGTTGCTGCCACAGCCGCGATCGGCGTCGCCCTGTCACAGGGTGCGCTCGCGGCCTCGTTCAACGTGTCCGGCCAGCAATTCAAGGTCGCGGTCGACCGGCTCGACGGCACGGGCTTCGCGCAGTACGGCGCCATAGACACCCAGCACGGCGGGAAGAACATCCCCGTCGCGGTGTCGGCGTTCAAGAGCGCCAAGCTCAAGGGCCTGTGCCAGTCGGTGGTCGTCCCGGTCCCGGTCTTCGGCGATGTGTCGCTGAAGCTGTCGGCCGGTAACGGCAGCAAGACGGTCGAGGCGAAAAACCTCTTCATCGACCTCGACCAGCTGGACGCCGACGCGACGTTCCGCGGCATCGACATCGGCGTGGCGGCGGGCGACGCGAACAAGGGTCCGGGAATCAACAAGGGCGACAAGGCCCTTCCCGGCTCGTTCGCTCAGCAAGCCGATTCGGCGACGCTGACCGGTGTGAAGCAGACCGCCTGGGCGACCAGCGCGGGCACGTTCAAGCTCTCCGGACTTTCGATGAAGGTCAGCAAGGGCAAGAACGAGTGCTTCTGAAGCGCTGAGCTGGAAGGGTGGGGGGCCGCGGCGCTGCCCCTCACCCGGCAACGCCCAGCAGCGCTTGAGGCGCCACGCAGTTCAGTACCGCAGTAGAACACTTGCGATCGCCTAGATCGCCAGCCCCAGGGAGCTGTTTTCAATGAGTGCCGAGTCGCCGGGGGCGCGTGACCGTACCAGCCATTGGCGGGAGACCTTCAGGGCATGGCGCTGGCAGCGCCCGTTCTGGGCGGGGCTGCTCACCACCCTGGCCGGGCTGCCGATCATGTACTTCCCGTACAACGACCTGAACGCGGGCGGGTTCACGATCAACCTGTCCACCACCGCCGGATCCGCCTCGCTCATCATCGGCGTACTGCTGGTGCTGCTGGGCATGACCATGTGGTTCCAGCCCATGGTGCGGGTCTTCGCGGGGGTCGCCTCGATCCTGCTCGGCCTGGTGTCGCTGCCCGTGTCCAACATCGGCGGCTTCCTGATCGGATTCCTGCTCGCCCTCTTCGGTGGGGGCATGGGCGTCGCCTGGGCACCGGGCGAGGCCCCCGCGGCACAGCCGGCCGAGGGCCCGGGAACCGCGCCCAAGGACGGCGCTGACGATGGCGGTGTGCCGGAGCCGGCCGGGGCCGGACCCGCACCGGACCAGGAAGCCACGAATGGGAGGCACCGTGCGGGGTGAAGAGGAGCAGGCCGCGGACGGAAGTCCGCGCCGGGCCAGAACCGGACCGCGGCATGCGGCGCCGAGGAAGTCGATGCTCACTCGCCTTCAGGTGCCCGCCGGGAAAGCGATAGCGCTGGCCGCCATGCCGACGGCCGTGCTGATGGGCATGGGGCTGACCCCGCAGCTGGCGTCGGCGACGACCCGGGCCGAGGACCGCTACAAGGCCGGGCCGTGTGTCTCCCAGCCGGATGAGGCCGACAAGGGCGACGCCCAGGGCGAGAAGGACGCGTCCGACGGCACGGACAAGGGCGGCAAGGACGGCAAGGGCCAGGACGGCAAGGACTCGGGTTCCAAGGACTCGCGTTCCAAGGACCGGGACGGTACGTCCGGTTCCGGCTCCAAGGCCCCGTCCGACGCGTCCGGCTCGTCCGGAGGCGGGGACGCCGCGCCATCGAAGCCGACCCCCACCCCGAGCCCGTCCGGCACGTCGGGTTCCGGGGACGACAAGGAGTCCGGGGAGCCCAGCGCCTCGCCGAGCCCGTCGGAGTCCGAGACCAAGAACCCGCTGGACCCGCTGGGTCTCGGGGACAAGCTGCACGACATCTTCACCCCGGACGAGGCCGACAAGGCCAAGGCCGACGAGGGCGGCGCGTCGGCCGAGCCGAGCGCCTCGCCCAGCCCGTCGGCCTCCTCCACCTCGCCCAGCCCCTCCCCGTCCACCGGCAAGACGGCCGACAACCCGGTCAAGGACACGGTGGACAAGGTCGGCGAAGGCGCCAAGGACACCGTCGACAAGGCGAAGAAGGCGGCCGAGGACGCCAAGGACAAGGCCGACAAGGCCGTGCCGAAGCCCTCCGCGTCGGCGAGCGGCGACGGCGCGGACGGCGGCAAGGAGGGCTACCCCTGCCCCGAGTTCGACGCCGACGCGTACAAGAACGCCGACGACGAGCCGACCGCGAGCCCGCTGCCCGACGACCCCTGGACCCTCCGGAGCACCCTGCTCACCCTGCACGGCCTGGACTACCAGGGCATCGTCGAGGTCCGGACGCACAACGGCCAGTCGAAGAAGGTCCTCAAGTTCACCGCCGACGGCGTGGACATCAAGGACCTGCACCAGCTGGTCAAGGGCCCGGCCGGGACCACCACCAACGTGGCGGCCCGCGAGGGGTCCACCTCGACCTTCCGCAACGGCACGGTCACGATGTACACCGAGGAGCTGAAGGGCAACCTCCTGGGCATCATCCCGATCACCTTCAGCCCGAAGAGCCCGCCGCCGGTGAACATCCCCGAGGTGTTCTTCACCGACGTGACGGTCACCCAGGCCGGTCAGTTCGGCGGCGAACTGACCATCCCGGGAATGCACGTGTACAACACCGGGGAATAACCCCCGGAAAACCACATACCTGTTCGGGAGCCGCAAGGCCCTCCTCGGAGGGCGCCGCCCGCGGGCACCGGGTTCACCGCCCGGCGCCCGCGGGCGCGTTTGTCCGTGCCGGGCCCTATCATTACCTTGAGTGTTCGCATGGACGCGCACCATGCCGCTTGGCGCGCGCCGGGGGGAAACGGGGGCAGCGGTGGAGAGCCGTATTTCGGTCGACGGCCCGGAGCCGGACGAAAGCCTGGAGCAGCTTGCCGAGTGGCTGCGCGGCGAGCCCGAACTGGCGGGCCGGGTCAAGCCGAAGGCGGCACCGCCGCGCGATGGCGAGATGGGGGCGGCCGCGGAGCTGCTCGTGGTGTCGCTGGGCGCGGGCGGCGCCCTCTCCGTCCTCGCGTCCTCGCTGCGGGCCTGGCTGGCCCAGCCGCGCCGCTCCGGCATCAAGGTCACGGTTCACCGCCCGGACGGGCAGCGGCTGGAGATCGACGCCCGGCACGTGACCAAGGAGTCCGTCGAGGAGATTCTCCGGCAGGCGTTGCGCGCAGAAGAGGAATAGCCATGCGGTTGCCCGATTCCGAGCGTTCGCGGGCGGTCCTGATCGGCACAAGTCGCTATTCCGATCCGAAGCTTCCGGACCTTCCCGTGGTGCGCGACACCATCGAGGATCTGGCCGAGGCCCTCACCGATCCCGCGTACGGGGCCGTCCCGGACCGCCATTGCACCGTGCTGCTGGACAGCGGGGACGTTCAGCGCGTGGGCCGTTCCTTACGGGCGACGGCGGCCGAGGCGGAGGATCTGCTGCTGGTCTACTACGTCGGCCATGGCCTGATCGCCCCCAGGCGGCAGGACTTGTACCTGTCACTGGCCGACAGCGAATGGGCGGAGCCCGAATTCGGCTCCCTGGAATACCGCAAACTGCGCGATGTCGTCCTGGACAGCCGCGCCACCTCCAAGGTCATCATCCTCGACTGCTGCTTCTCCGGGCGCGCGCTGAGCGGCACGATGGCCGGGCCGGAGGCGGCCGTGATGGGGCAGGTCGACGTGGCGGGCACGTATGTGATGGCGTCCTCCCAGGGCAACGAGGTCTCCCTGATCCAGGACGGCGAGAAGAACACGGCGTTCACCGGCCGGCTGATCCGGCTGCTGCGGGACGGCGTGGCCGGCGGGCCCGAACTGCTCAGCATCGACGAGGTCTACCGGCGGCTCCAGACCACCATGACCGCGGAGGGCCTGCCCGCGCCCCTGCAGCGCGGCTCGCGGAACGCCGCCCTGCTCGCCCTCGCCCGCAACCGCGCCCACCGGCTCCCCGGCCACCCTGCCCGGCACGAGGCCGCCGTGGCGCTGTGCGAGGCGGGGAAGTACGCGGAGGCGGCGGAGGCGTTCGGCGCCCTCCTGGACGAGCAGGAGAGCCTGCTGGGCGCCGACCACGCGGCGGCGCTGCGCACCCGTCAGTGGCTCGCGCACACGCGCGGCGGGGCCGGTGCGCCCGGGGAGGCGGCGGACCGGCTGCGGGAGATCCACGGCCAACAGGCCCGGCTGCTGGGCCCCGACCACCCGGACGCCCTGCGCAGCCGCCAGTTCCTCGCCGTCAACCTGGGCGAGTCGGGGCGGCGCCCGGAGGCGATACGGATGCTGCGGCTGCTGCTGCTCGACCGGCGGCGCGTCCTGGGCGACGACGATGTGGCGACGCTGCGCACCCGCCATGTGCTGGCCCACAACCTGGCCCGGACGGGCGAGCGCGACGAGGCGGCGGCACTGCTGCGCGAGCTGGTCGCCGACCGGGAGCGGGTGCTGGGCCCGGACCATCCGCACACGCTGCGGGCCCGGCGGGATCTGTCCGTACTCCAGGCTGTGGGGTGAGGGATGTTCGAGCACTTCACCGACCGGGCACGGCGGGCAGTGGTGCTGGCCCAGGAAGAGGCCAGGGAGCACAACCACCACCACATCGGCACGGAGCATGTGCTGCTCGGCCTGATCCGCGAGGAGCAGAGCCCCGGCGCCGAGTTCCTGCGAAGCTTCGGGGTGCCGGTGGCCGGGGTGCGCGAGCAGGTGGAGTCCACTCTCACCAGGGGCACGACCCCCCTGAGTGGGCACATCCCCTTCACGCCCGCAGCCAGGCAGGCGCTGAAGGACGCGCAGCTGGAATCCCTTCAGCTCGGCACGACCGACATCACCCCGGAGCACCTTCTGCTCGGCTTGATGGATGAGAAGGGCGGCATCGCCACCCGGGTCCTGGGGCCCTACGGCATCGGCCGGGCGGCCATGCGGGAGCGGGTCCGTGAGCGTGCCGCCGGGGGGCCCGCTCCCACCGCGAGCGAGTTCTTCGCGCGGTTCACCGACCGGGCGCGCCGGGCCCTCATGGAGGGCCAGGAGGCCGCGCGGAAGCTCCACCACAACCATCTGGGGACCGAGCACATCCTGCTGGGCCTGTTCCCGGCGGAGGGCGTGGCCGCGACCGCTCTGCACACCCTCGGCATCACACAGGACGCGGTCCGGGAGCGGCTGGTCAGGAGTGCCGGTTTCGGCACGAAGCCGCCGACCGGGTCCATCCCCTTCACGCCCCGGGCCAAGATGGCGCTGGAGATGGCGCTCAAGGACGCTCTGACGCTCGGCCACAACTACATCGGCACGGAGCATCTGCTGCTGGGCCTGATGCGCGAGGGCGAGGGGACCGGGGGGAAGTTGCTGCGCGGGTTCGCCACCCAGCAGCAGGTGCGGGACGAGATCATCCGCATCCTCACCGCACCGGCCCCGGAGCCGCCGCCCGTGGTCGTCGGGCGTGAGCGGGAGATCGAGCGCGTCATGCAGATCCTGATGCGCAAGTCCCGTCACCACGCCTTGCTGGTGGGGGAGCCGGGCACCGGGCGCACGTCGATCGTCTCGGGGCTGGCCCAGCGCATCGCCCAGGGCGACGTACCGGCGGGCCTGGCCGAGGTGCGGCTGCGTGCCGTCGACATCGCGACGGCCGCCCAGGAGACGGTGGAGGACCCGGACCGCACGGTGCTGTTCCTGGACGATGTCCGGGCGGGTGACGCCGACGCGCTGCGCGCGCTCGCGCGGAAGGGGCCGCGGATCATCGCCGTCACCGACCCCGCGGCCTACGGCGAACTCCGGGACATCGGCGCGTACTTCCAGACGGTCCCGGTGGGCGAGCCCACCCATGACGAGGCCGTCGGCATCCTGAAGCTGCTGCGCCGCGAGTACGAGGCCCACCACCGGGTCACCATCACCGACGACGCCCTCGACGCCGCCGTCGCCTTGTCCGCGCGGCACATCACCGACCGCGTGCTGCCGGGGAAGGCGGTGGAGGTCCTGGACGAGGCGGGGGCCAGGGTGCGGATCACGGACGGGGCCGCGCAGACCGTGGACGCGCGGCACATTGCGGAGCTGTTCGCGGACCGTACCGCGGGCGAGCCGTCCGTCGACGACCGGTACATCTGGGCCATGAGCTGAGCGGCCGGGCCCCCGAAGGGAGCCCGGCCGCTCGATCAGAGGCGCGTGGTTACCGGCTCTCGCCGCCCAGGTGGTGCACCCGGACCATGTTGGTGGTGCCGGGGACGCCGGGGGGCGAGCCCGCCGTCATGATCATGATGTCGCCCGCGGAGTAGCGGCCCAGCTTGGACAGCTCGGCGTCCACGAGGTCCACCATCGCGTCGGTGTGCTCCACGTACGGCACCACGTAGGACTCCACGCCCCAGCTCAGCGTCAGCTGGTTGCGGGTGTCCGGCTCGGTGGTGAAGGCCACGATCGGCTGCTGGGCGCGGTAGCGGGAGAGCCGCCGCGCGGTGTCGCCGGACTGGGTGAAGGCGACCAGCGACTTCGCGCCCAGGAAGTCGGCGATCTCGCACGCCGCGCGGGCCACCGAACCGCCCTGGGTGCGCGGCTTCTTGCCGGGCACCAGCGGCTGCAGGCCACGCGAGAGCAGCTCCTCCTCGGCGGCCTGGACGATGCGGGACATCACCTTGACCGTCTCGATCGGGTACGAGCCGACCGAGGACTCGGCGGAGAGCATGACCGCGTCCGCGCCGTCCAGGATCGCGTTGGCGACGTCGGACGCCTCGGCGCGGGTGGGCCGGGAGTTGGTGATCATCGACTCCATCATCTGGGTCGCCACGATCACCGGCTTGGCGTTCCGGCGGCACAGCTCGATCAGCCGCTTCTGCACCATCGGGACCTTCTCCAGCGGGTATTCCACCGCCAGGTCGCCGCGGGCCACCATGACGCCGTCGAACGCCGCGACGACGTCCGCCATGTTGGCGACCGCCTGCGGCTTCTCGACCTTGGCGATCACCGGCACCCGGCGGCCGACCTCGTCCATGATCCGGTGCACATCGCGGACGTCGGCCGCGTCCCGGACGAAGGACAGCGCGACCATGTCGCAGCCCATCGTCAGCGCGAACCGCAGGTCCTCGATGTCCTTCTCGGACAGCGCGGGCACATTGACCGCCGCGCCCGGCAGGTTGATCCCCTTGTGGTCGGAGATCACCCCGCCCTCGATGACGATCGTCCGCACCCGGGGGCCCTCGACCGCGGTGACCCGCAGCTCGACGTTGCCATCGTTGATCAGGATCTGGTCGCCCTTGGAGACGTCGCCCGGCAGCCCCTTGTAGGTGGTGCCGCAGATCGTGCGGTCGCCCTCGACGTCCTCGGTGGTGATGATGAACTCGTCCCCGCGGACCAGCTCGACGGGTCCGTCCGCGAAGGTCTCCAGCCGGATCTTGGGGCCCTGGAGGTCGGCGAGGACGCCGACCGCGCGCCCCGTCTCCTCGGACGCCTTGCGAACGCGGTGGTAGCGCTCTTCGTGCTCCGGGTGGCTTCCGTGGCTCATGTTGAAGCGGGCCACGTTCATACCGGCCTCGATCAGCGACTTGAGCTGGTCGTAGGAGTCGACGGCGGGGCCCAGTGTGCAGACGATTTTGGAACGGCGCATGAGGCTGATCCTATCGGTTTGTTTCGGAGCGGAATATTTCAGAGCGAGTCGAAGCCGATCCGAAGGCTAGTCGCTGGCCAGATCGAACGTCTGGCTCGCGATCTCCAGCTCCTCGTCGGTCGGCACCACCGCCACCGCGACCCGGCTGGTCCCGGCGGAGATCAGCCGCGCCGCGGAGCCGCGCACCGCGTTGCGCACCGCGTCCACCTCGATGCCGAACGCGGGCAGGTCGCGCAGCGCGGCCTCCCGCACCGCCGGGGAGTTCTCGCCCACGCCGGCCGTGAACGCGATCGCGTCCAGCCGCCCCAGCACCGCGGTGTACGCGCCCACGTACTTCCGCAGCCGGTGGATGTAGATGTCGAACGCGAGCTGCGCGGCCGGATCGCCCTCGCCCATGCGGCGGCCGATCTCGCGCATGTCGTTGTCCCCGCACAGCCCGAGCAGCCCGCTGCGCTTGTTGAGCAGGGTGTCGATCTCGTCGATCGACATCCCGCCCACCCGGGACAGATGGAAGATCGCCGCCGGGTCCAGGTCGCCCGCGCGGGTGCCCATGACCAGGCCCTCCAGCGGGGTCAGTCCCATGGAGGTGTCCACGCACACCCCGCCGCGCACGGCGGAGGCGCTGGCGCCGTTGCCCAGGTGCAGCACGATCGTGTTCAGCTCGGCGACGTCCTTGCCCAGCAGCTTCGCCGTCGCCCGGGACACGTACGCGTGCGAGGTGCCGTGGAAGCCGTACCGCCGCACCCCGAACCGGACGGCGGTGTCGGTGTCGATCGCGTACCGGGCCGCCGACTCCGGCATCGTGGAGTGGAACGCGGTGTCGAAGACCGCGACCTGCGGCAGGTCCGGGCGCAGCGCCCGGGCCACCTTGATGCCGGTGACGTTCGCCGGGTTGTGCAGCGGGGCCAGCGGGACCAGCTTCTCGATCTCCTCGACCACCTCGTCGGTGATCAGGGTGGGTTCGGTGAACCGGGTGCCGCCGTGCACCACGCGGTGGCCGATCGCGGCCAGCTCGGGCGAGTCCAGGCCCAGGCCCTGCTCCGTCAGCTCCTCGGCGACCTGCTTGAGCGCGGCCGTGTGGTCGGCGACGGGACCGTTCCCGATCCGCTCCACCAGACCGGAGGAGAGCCGGGCACCGTCCGCCATGTCCAGCAGCTGGTACTTGACGGACGAGGAGCCGGAGTTGAGGACGAGGACGCGGGAGCCGTTCACGCGGTCTGCACTTTCTGTGTCGGGTCGGCCGGGACGGCCGGAGGGGTCTGGGACTGGGCCTGGACGGACGTGATAGCGACGGTGTTCACGATGTCGGAGACCAGGGCCCCGCGGGACAGGTCGTTCACCGGCTTGCGCAAGCCCTGCAGCACCGGGCCGACCGCGACGGCGCCCGCCGAGCGCTGCACGGCCTTGTAGGTGTTGTTGCCGGTGTTGAGGTCAGGGAAGATCAGCACGGTGGCCTTGCCCGCCACCTCGGAGTCCGGCAGCTTGGTCGCCGCGACCGCCGCGTCCACCGCGGCGTCGTACTGGATCGGGCCCTCCACCAGCAGATCCGGGCGCCGCTCGCGCACCAGCTCGGTCGCCTTGCGCACCTTGTCGACGTCGGCGCCGGAGCCGGAGGTGCCGGTGGAGTACGACAGCATCGCGATCCGCGGCTCCACCCCGAACCGGGCGGCCGTGGTCGCCGACTGGATGGCGATGTCGGCCAGCTGCTCGGCGTCCGGGTCCGGGTTGACCGCGCAGTCGCCGTAGACCAGCACCCGGTCGGCCAGGCACATGAAGAAGACGGACGAGACGATCTGCGCGCCCGGCGCGGTCTTGATGATCTCGAAGGCGGGCCGGATGGTGGCGGCGGTGGAGTGCACCGCGCCCGACACCATGCCGTCGGCCAGGCCTTCCTGGACCATCAGGGTGCCGAAGTACGAGACCTCGGCGACCACGTCGTACGCCAGCTCGTAGCTGACGCCCTTGTGGGCGCGCAGCTTCGCGTAGCTCTCCGCGAAGCGCTCCCGCAGCGGCGAGGTCTGCGGGTCGACGATCTGCGCCTCGGCGAGCTGGATGCCCAGCTCTGCGGCGCGCTTGCGGATCGTCTCCTCGTCGCCCAGCAGCGTGAGGTCGCACACATCGCGGCGCAGCAGGACGTCGGCGGCGCGCAGCACCCGCTCCTCGGTGCCCTCGGGCAGCACCACCCGGCGGCGGCCGGACCGGGACCGCTCGATCAGCTCGTGCTCGAACATCATCGGGGTGACCCGGCCGGAGCGGGCCACCGCGATGCGGTCGGTCAGCTCGGCGGTGTCCACATGGCGCTCGAAGAGGCCGAGGGCGGTCTCGGCCTTGCGCGGCGCGCCCGCGTTCAGCTTGCCCTCGATGGCGAACAGCTCGGCCGCGGTCGGGAAGGAGCCGCCCGCCACCGCCGCCACCGGGGTGCCGGGGGCCAGCCGGGACGCCAGCGCCAGGATGTCGGGACCGGGCCGCTCGTCCAGGGTGAGCAGCACCCCGGCGATCGCCGGGGCGCCCGCGCTGTGCGCGGCGAGGGAGCCGACGATGAGGTCCGCGCGGTCGCCGGGCGTGACCACGAGACAGCCCTCGGTGAGCGCGGGCAGGAAGTTGGGCAGCATCGCGCCGCCGAAGACGAAGTTCCGCACGTCCCGGGAGAGTCCGGCGTGATCGCCGAGCAGGACGTCGGCGCCGAGGGTGCGCACGATCTGCGAGACGGTGGGCGCCGACAGCGCCCCGTCCTCGGGCAGGACGTAGCCGGGCACCGGGAGCCGGGCGGCCAGCCGCTCGGCGATCTCCGCGCGGTCGTCCGGCGCGGCCCGGTTGACGACGACGGCGACGACGTCGCAGCCCTGTGCCTCGTACGCGCGGTAGGCGTTGTGGGCCTCGGCGTTGACGGCCTCCACGCTCTGGTCCTGGCCGCCGACGACCGTGATCACCGAGGCGCCGAACTCGTTGGCGAGCCGGGCGTTCAGCCCCAGCTCGTCCGGGAGGCTGGTGCCGGCGTAGTCGCTGCCCAGGACGAGGACGTACTCGTACGCGCGGGCCACCTCGTGGAAGCGGCCGACCAGCCGCGACACCAGCTCGTCGGAGCCCTGCTCGGCCTGGAGGGCGGCCGCCTCCTCGTAGCTCATGCCGCTCGCCGAGGCGGGCGGCTGGCTGAGCCGGTAGCGGGCCCGCAGCAGGTCGAAGAGGCGGTCGGGGTCGTCGTGCACCAAGGGGCGGAAGACGCCGACCCGGTCGACATGGCGGGTCAGCAGCTCCATGACCCCCAGCTCGACGACCTGGCGGCCGTCACCCCGCTCGATCCCGGTCACGTACACGCTGCGCGTCACGCGTGCTCTCCGTTTCCTCGGTGTTTTCCTTACATGCATCCTTCGGACACAAATTGGCCGGTTTAGGTGGCCCAGTCCTCTTGACAATACCTGCGGCCGTGGTTAGGACGCTCAGCAGCATGGGGGACACAGCACTACCCCGCCCATGAAACAATCGGACTGGCTCACATCTACCCGTAGGGAGCAGGAGACACAGCACGATGCGCATCGGAGTTCTCACCGCGGGCGGCGACTGCCCCGGCCTCAACGCTGTGATCCGGTCGGTCGTGCACCGTGCGGTCGCCGGCCACGGGGACGAGGTGATCGGCTTCGAAGACGGCTTCAAGGGACTCCTCGACGGCCGTCACCGCAAGCTCGACCTCGACGACGTGAGCGGCATCCTGGCCCGCGGCGGCACCATCCTCGGCTCCTCCCGGCTGGAGCGCGCCCGGCTGCGCGAGGCCTGTGAGACCTCCAAGGACCACGCCCGGGACTACGGCATAGACGTGCTGATCCCGATCGGCGGCGAGGGCACCCTGACCGCCGCCCGCATGCTGTCGGACGCGGGGCTGCCCATCGTCGGCGTCCCCAAGACCATCGACAACGACATCTCCTCCACCGACCGCACCTTCGGCTTCGACACCGCCGTCGGCGTCGCCACCGAGGCCATGGACCGCCTCAAGACCACCGCCGAATCGCATCAGCGGGTCATGGTCGTCGAGGTCATGGGGCGGCACGCGGGCTGGATCGCCCTGGAGTCCGGCATGGCGGGCGGTGCCCACGGCATCTGCCTCCCGGAGCGGCCCTTCGAGGTCGACGGGCTGGTCAAGATGGTCGAGGAGCGCTTCGCGCGGGGCAAGAAGTTCGCCGTCATCTGCGTCGCCGAGGGCGCGCACCCCGCCGAGGGTGCGATGGACTACCAGAAGGGCGAGATCGACCAGTACGGGCACGAGCGGTTCGCCGGTATCGGCAACCGGCTCGCGGCCGAGCTGGAGCGGCGGCTCGGCAAGGAGGCCCGCCCGGTCATCCTCGGCCACGTGCAGCGCGGCGGCACGCCCACCGCGTACGACCGCGTGCTCGCCACCCGCTTCGGCTGGCACGCCGTCGAGGCCGCCCACCGCGGCGACTTCGGCATGATGACGGCGCTGCGCGGCACCGACATCACCATGGTGCCGATCGCCGAGGCGGTCACCGAGCTCAAGACCGTCCCGGACCACCGCATGGACGAGGCCGAATCCGTCTTCTGAGCCACACCTTGTACGGTCCCCGCCCGGCCCGGGGGGACGGAGTCGATCAGGGGGTGAGTGGAGTTACCGGCGGATGGGCGGGTTAACGGACCGTGCGTGGCAGCGCTACGCGATCCTCTTCGTACTGATCACGGCACTGGTCACCGGTGCCGTGATCGCGATCGGCGGCAACGGCGGCGGCCATCTCACCGCCAACCGGGACCAGTTACGGAAGGCCTGCGACGGCGCCCTGCCGTACGGCGACCTCGAACGGCTGGTGCGCGACGCCCGCCCCGGTGAGCTGGAACAGCACGGCACCATGCTCGCCCCCGGCCAGGAAAGCCGCTCCCTGCTCGACTGCTCGCTGTCCTGGGGCGGCGGCAACGAGGTCACCGTCCACGCCGAGGCGCTGGTCTCGGACGTACCCCAGGGCATGGAGACCCGCCAGATCGTCGGCCCCGGGGGCACCTTCACAGCGCCCGGCACCACCGGCCGGTACGGCGCGCGCGGCGCCTGGCTGGTCGCCGACTGCCTCGGCGGGCTGGACGGCCAGGTCCGCCCGACGACCGATCTGTACGTCACGGCCAAGGTCACCGACGGAAGCGCAGCGGAAGCGGGCGGGGCCGACGCCACGACCGCGCTCACCGGCTTCCGTACCGCCGTCCACGTCGCCAACGCCATCACCAGGGCCCAGCGCTGCGGCGGACCCCCGCTGGACCCGCCCGCCCAGGTCGTGGCCACGGCCCCGGGCCAGGGTAAGGGCAAGGGCCAAGGCGAGGGCGGCCTGACCGGCGCCGCCGCGCGGCGCTGCGACTGGATCAGCCCGTCCTCGGTCCCGGGGCTCAGGCCCGGGGCGTGGGCCACGCGCGGCGACGCCCAGGACTCGACCTCCCTGAGCGCCTGCACCGGCGACTGGGACCCGGACGCCCGGCTCAACGCGGGCGTGGCGCCGCAGGAGTGGCAGATCACCGGGGTCGAGGCGGCCAGCTGGACGGGCATCCTGGGCCGGTCCGCGTACGACTCGTACGCACGCGAGGGCCATGTGCCCGGCTGGGGCGCGGACGAGGAGAACCGGCTCGTGGACGACGCCGGGCCCGACGACGCGGGCACGGACGACGGCGCGGACGACGCGGGCACGGACGACGGCGCGGACGCGGGGGACCGGGTGGACCGTGTCCCCGCCTACCTCACCCGCCCCCAACTCGCCCTGTGGGCCCGGTCGGTGTGCGGCGGCCGGGTCACCTACCACCGCGTCTCCGTCCTGCCCCGGCTCCGCATACCCGACGGCGAGACCGTCCCGCTCGGCCCCGAGCGGCGCGCCGCGCTCTCCGAGACCGCGCACACCCTGCTGTCCCGCTATCTGGGCGCCGAGGAGGGCTGGCCGAAGACGGCGGGCTGCCGCGATACCAAGGTGCTCGGGGAGGTGGAGGAGTGGCACTGACCACCGGGCCCCGGTCGCTGCTCACCCGGCGGCAGGTGCGGGGCATCACGGCGGCCGCCCTCGCGCTGGCCCTCCTCACCGGCGCGATGGTCTGGTTCGCGGGCAGCGGCGACCGGGCGCTGGACGAGGCGTGCGGCGGGGCGCTCGCGGCGGACGAGGTCCGTGCGGTGCTCGGCGACAGCGGCGTGGAGGTGACCAGCAGCACCGAGGGCACCTTCGGCGGCGACGGCGGCACCTCGCTGGCGGTGCGCTGCGAGGTGACCGCCGAGGACAAGGGCCGCGTCGACGTCACCATCTCCGGGGCGCCGCGACCCCGCGCCGAGTACGGGACCGGCGAGCCGTACACCGCCCTACCCGCCCACGACACCCTCCCCGTCCCCCTGGGCCACGGCTGGTCCGGCCTCCTCGCCACCGACAACGCCCGCCAGGGCGACCCCGGCGACGGCAAGGCGACGGCGGCCGTGCTGCTCGACTGCGCGCGGGGCGGCCGCAGTCTGCTGATCACCGTCCGGACCGCGCTCGGCGGCGCCACCCTGGACGACCCCGCCACCCGGCCCTCCTTCGTCCGCACCGCCACTGCCACCGCTCGGCGGGCCGACGACCGCTGGGACTGCGGCGCCCGGCTGGGCAGGCCGGTCCGCAGCGTCGGCCTGCCGGTGAACAAGGACGAGTACGAGCCGCTGCTCGGCGCCACCGGCACCTGCGCGACCGTCCCCACCGCCGCCCGCTCCGCCGTCTCCACGGCCCGCGAGACCGCCCGGGCCCGCGCCCCGCGCGAGATCTGCGCCCTCGGCGCCCGCGACGGCTCGCCCCGCTACCGGCTGGACGCGTACTACGGGCCGTACGCGGAGGACGCCCGCGCCCAGTACACCCGCAACGACGGCGAGGGCGTCACCCCCGCCGAGAAGCCCTCCGGGCGGCTCGGCCGGAGCGCCTACTGGGCCGGGGCGGACTGCCCGCACGGCGCTCCGCGCGCCCTGTACCTGATCCGCGCCGACGACGCCGACGGCGACGCCCGCGCCCGCCCCGACCTCGGCTACGAACGCGCGGCGCTGAAGGCGTTCGCGGCCCGTTCGACCGAAGACCACGGCTGCGCGGCGCCCGTCACCCCTTGACCGCGCCGCCGAGCGTGAAGCCGCCGCCCAGCCGCCGGGAGATGAGCACGTACAGCAGCACCACGGGGGTGGAGTAGAGGATCGAGAACGCGGCCAGCTGCCCGTAGACGATCTGCCCGTGGTTGCCGAAGAAGGTGAAGATGGAGACCGACGCCGGGAGTTGCTCCGGGGAGAGCAGCAGCATGAAGGGGACGAAGAAGTTGCCCCACATCATGATGAAGCTGTAGATCGTCACGACCGTGATGCCCGGGCCCATCAGCGGCAGGATGACCCGCGTCAGGCTCTGCGCCCAGGACGCGCCGTCCGTCCAGGCCGCCTCCTCCAGGATGACCGGCACACCGTCCATGAAGTTCTTCATCAGCCAGATCGCGAAGGGCAGTTGGGAGGCGGCGAGGAAGAGCACGGTGCCGGACATGGTGTCGATCAGATCGACCTGTACGAAGAGCCCGTAGACCGGGACCATGATCGCGGTGATCGGCAGACACGTCGTGAACAGCACGGTCATCAGATACGGGCGCACCAGCCCCGACCGGAACCGCGACAGCGGATACGCGGCGAGCGCCGCGCACGCGACCGTCAGCGCGGTGGCGCTGCCGCACAGCACCAGGCTGTTGAGCATCGGTGTGAACGTGATCTCGTCCGTCCACACCGCCGAGAAGTTGTCCAGCGTCGGGGTGCCGGGCGCCGAGACCCGTAACGTCGCGTGGCTGTCGACCGAGGCGAGCACCAGCCAGGCCAGCGGGAGGACGAAGGCCGCCGCGACGGCCAGCAGCGCGGCGTCGGCCGCCAGCCGGCGGCGCAGCCGCGGCGACCGGAGGCGAGGGGAGCGCAGCCGGGGCGACCGGAGCCCGGGCGACCGGAGGGGACGGGACCGTGGGCGGGCGGAGAGCACGGACAACCTCGGACCTCCTCGCGCGCTGGCGAGCATCGCAGTCGATCAGCGTCCCGTCCATGAAACCGTCCGCCCGGCCGGAAGGGGAAGACGGCGGTGCCGCGCAAAACGGCACCGCCCTCCTACTGTGCCGCCGCTGCCGGGCGGCCGGGAAGCGACGACGGCACGTCCACCGGCTGGTCGTTGCGGATCTGGTCGAACAGCCGCCTCGCCTGCGCGGTGTCCCACTGCACGGCGCTGCCCTTGGAGGTCTTGAGGTTGGTGTTGGACACCGGGACGTTGAGCTGCTTGCCCGTGCCCGAGGTGACGCCCTTCATCGCCTGGAACAGGGACATGAGGGTCTGGAGGTTCATCTTCTTGTCCACGATGAGGGTGTCAAGCCCCGCGCTGACGGTCGGGAAGGCCGCGAAGGGATTGGCCAGAACGCCCGGGGTGGCGGCCTTCTTGGCGAGGGCGGCCAGGAACTTCTGCTGGTTCTGGGTGCGCCCCAGGTCGCCGTTGGCCTCCTGCTTGCGCTGCCGGACGAAGGAGAGCGCCTTGCCGCCGTCGAGGGTCTGGCAGCCCTTCTTCAGGTCCAGGCCCGACTTCTCGTCCTTGATGTCGCGGTCCACGCACATCCGTACGCCGCCGACCGCGTTGACGATGTCCACGAAGCCGCCGAAGCCGATCTCCGCGTAGTGGTTGATGTGCAGTCCGGTGTTGCGCTCGATGGTCTGTACGAGCAGATCGGGGCCGCCCCGCGAATAGGCAGCGTTGAGCTTGTTCTGCTCCTCGCCGTAGCGCTTGCCGGTCTCGGGGCGGATGTACGTCGGCACTCTCACCCACGAGTCGCGCGGGAGGCTCATCATCGTGGTGCCGTGGGCGCCGGTGTGCAGCACCATCATCGAGTCGGTGCGGCCGCCCTCGGCCGAGCCGGTGCTCAGGCTCTGCTTGGCCGAGGCGGACAGGCCCGCCCGGCTGTCGGAGCCCACGATCAGGTAGTTGGTGCCCTTGCCGAGCGGCGGGCGGTTGGGGGCCTTGTCGAGGTCGACCTGCCGGTTCATCCGGGTGTCGGCCCAGATGTAGGTGCTGCCCGTGGCGACCAGCAGCGCCGAGACCATGACGATCGCCAGGCGGGTGAGGCGGCGGCGCCGGCTGAGCGGCTCCTTGGGGGCGCGGCGCCGTACGACGGGAGGCTCGTCCTCCTTGTCCCTGAACTCGTCCCTGTACTCGTTTCTGGACTCGTCCCTGAACTGGTCCCTGAACAGGGGCCGCTGGGCCTCGTCCCCGTACCGGCCCCGCTGGGCGGGGATGTCCGCGCGCGTCGCCGCGTATCCCGGTCCGGCACCGCCCGGGGGCGGTGGCGGGGGCGGCGGCGGAGCGGGAGAGGGCGGCACGACGGGGATCGACTCGGTCTGTGCGTTGGCCGTCTCCCGGGCGGACGCCCCCGCCTCCCCGGCCTGCCGGGTCGGCTGCTGCCGGAGGTACGCCGCCGTCCCCTGCCGCTGCTGCTCGCCCTCTGCCCACCCTTCCCGCCTGTCGCTCATGAGGGCAGCCTCCCTTCGGATGGAAACGTGCGTATGCCTGCTGCTGACTACTGGTACGGCTGCGGCGGCTCGTTGTCTCGATGCGAGGCGCGGGTGTGATGTCAGGCTCTCTGGTACGCGGCCGGGTCGCCAATCGTCTGCCCGGCCGTCCCGGAGCGCTGGATGCGGTGCCACTTCAGCCGGGCGCCGAGCAGCAGGGCCACCACGGACTGGATGACCACCAGATACATCAGCTGCCGGTAGGCGAACAGCTGGAAGGGCAGCGACCACAGGGTCCGCATCCGCTCCCCGTCCAGCCGCAGCGCGTATCCGGCGCACACCGTCTGGATGCCGAGGTACGCGAGCCACACCCCGGCCGACTCCGTCGGGTCCTGGAAGAGGATCCCGTACACCGCGAACAGGTCGATCACGGGCGCGAGCAGCGGCAACACGACCTGGAAGAGCGCGAGATAGGTCAGCCCGCGGCGGCCGAAGCGCCCTTCCGGGCCCAGCGAGAAGACGGCACGGCGGTGCTTCCACATGGCCTGCAGCGTGCCGTAACCCCAGCGGTAGCGCTGCCGCCAGAGCTGGCGCAGCGAGGTGGGGACCTCGGTCCAGGCGACGGCCGTCTCCTCGTACACCACGCGCCAGCCCGCCCGCCACAGCGACATCGTGAGGTCGGTGTCCTCGGCGAGGGTGTCCTCGCTGACCCCGCCGACGGCCATCAGCGCCTCCCGCCGGAAGGCGCCGATGGCGCCGGGCACGGTCGGCATGCACTCCAGCACCTCGAACATCCGGCGGTCGAGGTTGAAGCCGAAGACGTACTCCAGGTGCTGCCATCGGCCCAGCAGGCTGCGCCGGTTGCCGACCTTGGTGTTCCCGCTCACCGCGCCGACGTCGGGCTGTGCGAGCGGCTGGATGAGCTGGCGGATGGCGTCCGGTTCGAAGACGGTGTCGGCGTCGACCATGACGATGATGTCGTGCTTGGCGTGCGCCAGCCCGGAGTTGAGCGCGGTCGGCTTGCCCGAGTTGGGCTGACGTATCACCAGCACCCGGGAGTCGTTGCTCGCGGCGGCGATCTTGGCCGTCCGGTCCGTCGACCCGTCGTCGATCACGATGACCTGGAGCTTCTGGTGGGTGGAGGCGAGCAGCGACCGGATGGTGCCCTCGATGCCGGCCTCCTCGTTGTACGCGGGGACGAGCACCGTCACCGGGTCGTTCACCACCCGGGGCGGCGCTCCGTCGGTCCCGTAGCGGGTGAGCCGCCGGACATGGGCGCGGGCGAACACGACGAGCAGCACCAGCCGCAGCACCCCCAGCGCGCCCGCGATGCCCAGCACCCCCGTCATGATGGTCACGAAGGCGCGGCCGACGGCCGCGAGCGAGATCAGGGCGGTGCCCTGCCAGCGCTCCATGGTGGAGGACCGGGTCTCCACCGGCGGCACCCCGAGCCCGCCCGTCACCGTGGTGAACCTCTGCACCCGGGGGTTCTTCAGCAGCTTCTCGGTCTGCCGGTACGCGGTGTCCGTCTGCGGGAACTGCCGGACCACCCCCTGCGACGGCCGCTTCGACGCCTTGTCGGCGGCGACCAGCGCGTAGCCCTGCGCGGCGACGCGCCGCGCCGCCTGCCACTCGACGCCGCACAGCGTCTCCACGTCGGTGGTCAGCGGCATCCGCATCAGCCGCGGCTCGGCCCCCACGGTGCCCGCGAGCGCCGACTCGGTCAGCGACAGCTCCATCGTGGAGCGGACGGGGGACGATGTGCCCATGTCGGCGCCGGTGTAGGTGTTGGAGCCGATCTCATGGCCCTCGGCTCTGATCCGCCGCACCAGCTCCGGATGCTCGGCCGCCTTGGCGCCGGAGAGGAAGAACGTCGCCCGTGCCTTGTGCCTGCGCAGCAGATCGAGGATGCGCGGTGTCCACTCGGGGTCGGGCCCGCCGTCGTAGGTGAGCGCCACCGTTCCGGCGGGCATGCTCACCGTCTTCACCTGCCCGTTGTTGATCTGCACCACCGGGCCGCCGCCGACGATGTCCTTCGGCACGGGGCTGGTGCAGGCGGGCCGCGTCTTCGCGGCGTCCACCTCGTGGGTGGTCCAGCCCTGGAACATCAGCAGGCCGAACATGACGGGGAGGATCAGCGAGAGCAGCAGCCAGTGCGCGCGCGGGTCACGGGACCGCTTGTGTCGGCCTCCTCGGATCGGGTGGCTCATCGGCTGGATCGTCCCCCAGGGTTCTGGGTCGCATGAGCCACGGTCACCGTGGCACGTCTTCGGTCGAGGGTCGGCGAATGCCGTCGCCGCGAGGGGCGGCCCCGCGCGGCTCAGACGTTCTCACCGTAGTGAGGGCGGCTCAGCGGCCCGCCCCAACCGGCGGCAACGGATAAGAATCCGCCGACGCCGCCCTCGGGGGCCGCCCGATCACGTATCGTCTGTCGGCGGCCCTGCCACACGCCCCGTTCAGCGGCGGAGGGTGTTCTCCTCCCGCATGTGCGACAGCTTCTGGGGGTTGCGCACCGCGTAGAGCCCGGTGATCAGGCCGTCGTCGATGCGCACCGCCATGACCGTGTCGATCGTGCCGTCCTGTCCTTCCTCATGGAGGATCAGCGCCGGGTGGCCGTTGACGTGCGCGGGCAGCAGCGACCCCATGGCGGCGATCCGGCCCAGCCCGGCGGCCAGCAGACGGCCCACCTTGTCGGCCCCCACGACGGGCCGGAGGACGGCCTGCTTGATGCCGCCGCCATCGCCCAGGAAGACGACATCCGGCGCGAGGATGTCGAGCAGGCTCTGCAGATCGCCCGTCTCGGCCGCCCGCTGGAACGCGTCGAGCGCGTCGCGGCTCTCGGCCGGGGACACGGCCCCGCGCGGACGGCGCGCCGCCACGTGCGCCCGTGCCCGGTGGGCGATCTGGCGGACGGCGGCCGGGCTCTTGTCGACGGCGTCGGCGATCTCCTCGTACCCGAGGTCGAACACCTCGCGCAGCACGAACACCGCCCGCTCGGTCGGCGCCAGCGTCTCCAGCACCAGCAGCATCGCCATCGACACGCTTTCGGCCAGCTCGATGTCCTCCGCCACGTCCGGGGCGGTCAGCAGCGGCTCGGGCAGCCAGGGGCCGACGTAGGACTCCTTGCGGCGGCCGAGCGTACGCAGCCGGCTCAGCGCCTGGCGCGTGGCGATCCGGACCAGATACGCGCGCTGGTCCCGTACCGCGCCGAGGTCGACCCCCGCCCACCGCAGCCAGGTCTCCTGCAGCACGTCCTCCGCGTCGGCGGCCGAGCCGAGCATTTCGTAGGCGACGGTGAACAGCAGATTGCGATGGGCGACGAACGCCTCGGTTGCGGGGTCCGTTGTGTTTCTGCTCTCCACCGGCTGCTCCTGCCTGCTCGCTCTCGACAATGCCACGCCCACAGGACGCCGGTCGCCGCGGTTCTGTGACACCTCCGAGCGGTGGCGCACGTCACATGGCCGGAGGTGTCACAGGGAGCGGGCCGTCGGCATCTCGTGTTCGTCCAGCGCCACACCCCGAGAGAAGCACGCGAGAGGACGAACCCATGGACGCCCGGTTCAACCTGTTCGAGAACGAGATCTCCGCCAAGTTCGCCAAGCGGTTCGCCAACGCCGCACTGGTGATCCACCAGTCGCCGCTGCCGAAGTCCACACAGGAGCTGGTGTCGCTGCGCGCCAGCCAGATCAACGGCTGCGGCTGGTGCGTCGACATGCACACCAAGGAGGCCGCGGCCGCCGGGGAGACCGCGGTCCGGCTGGGCCTGGTCGCCGTCTGGCGCGAGGCCACCGTGTTCACCGAGGCCGAGCAGGCCGCGCTGGCCCTCGCCGAAGAGGGCACCCGGCTCGCCGACGCTCAGCTCGGCGTGTCCGACGAGACGTGGGCCCAGGTGCGCAAGCACTACGACGACGACCAGATCGCGGCGCTGGTCTCGCTGGTCGCCCTGATCAACGCGGCCAACCGGCTCGCCGTGATCGTGCACCAGCGGGGAGGCTCGTACGAGCCCGGCATGTTCGCCGCCGCGGTCAACTGACCGCTACGACCCCGGCCCGGCCCCGGGACCACCAGCCCCGGGCCGGGCCCCCACTCCTCGTATCACTTCCGCCAGAACAGGTGGTGCGTCACCCCACTCGGGCTGGGCACGACGTCGCGGTGGAACCGGTCGAGCAGCTCGTCGGGGGACTCCCAGAGCCGTTCCCCGGCCTTCAGCTCCACCGGTGCGACCACCACGTGCAGGGTGTCGACGAGGTCGGCGTCGAGGAACTGCCGGATGGTACTCACCCCGCCGCCGAGCCGCACGTCCTTGCCCTGCGCCGCCTCCCGCGCCTGAGCGAGGACCGAGGCCGGATCGCCGCCGACGAAGTGGAACGTGGTGTCGGAGAGCGTGAACGAGGGACGCGGGTGGTGCGTCATGACGAACACCGGCGTGTGGAACGGGGGCTCGTCGCCCCACCAGCCCTGCCAGTCGTGGTCCTGCCAGGGCCCGCGCTGCGGCCCGAACTTGTTGCGGCCCATGATCTCGGCGCCGATGTTGCGGGCGTAGTCCCGCGTGAAGTAGTCGTCCAGCCCGCGGCTTCCGCCGGAATCGGTGCGCATGGGCCAGCTCGCCGTGGCCCCGGCCCAGGCCATCAGCTCCCCGGGATCGGCGTCGCCGAACGGTCTCTCCAGGCTCTGGTGCTCACCGGCACCGAATCCGTCCCGCGAGACGGCGAAGTTCTGGACTCTCAGCAGCTGCGTCATGGGGCGCTCCTCCTGTGGGGGTGTCGACGAGGGGTTGGACCGCCCGGCCCGAACAAACTCATCGCCGATCCCACGCCTTTTTGGATGTCACAGCGCCACGACGCGCTCGACGGCGGCCGCGACCAGAGCGTCCCGCTCCGCTTCCGAGAACACGTCCGGCAGTGTGAGCTGCTCGACGATCAGCCAGTTGAGCGCCAGATACAGCAGCCGGACCGCCGTGGCGTCACCGGGCAGGCCGGATTCCTCGTGATAGGCCACGTTGGCCTCCATGTCGGCGCGGACGCGCTCGGTCAGCACCGCGCGCAGCGCGGGCCGCCGGGTCGCCTCCAGGCGGAGTTCCAGGAGCGCCAGATAGCCGGTGCGGAAGGCGCTGATCCGGCCGACCAGCTCGCGCATCAGCGCCGCGTACCCCTCCCGGTCCCGGGTGCTCGCCTGCTGCCGGGCGATGGTCGCCTCGTCGGGATGGAGCCGTTCGTAGACCCGGGCACCGGCCTGGGTGAGCAGGTCGTCGCGGTTGGCGAAGTAGTTGGAGGCCGTCCCGGCGGGCACCGCGGCCTCGGTGTCCACCGCCCGGAAGGTCAGCCCCCGCGCGCCCTCCGCGGCCAGCACCTCGATGGCGGCATCGACGAGGGCCGCCCTTCGCTCGTCGTTCCTGCGCACCATTGACACCACTCCAGCTGTAGTACTACGTTCACACCACCTCGATCAGAGTACTACGACTGGAGTGATTAGGTGCGAGAGCTCGTCTACTACGTCGCCGTCAGCATCGACGGCTACATCGCCGGACCCGGCGGGGAGTTCGACTTCTACCCGGCGGGCGACGAGGCGCAGACCGCCGCCTACATGGGGGCGATGAACAAGCGCTACCCCGAGACCGTCCCCACCGCCATGCGCCCCGCCTGCGGCCTCACCGATGCGCCGAACCAGCACTTCGACACCGTCCTGATGGGCCTCGGCGCCTACCGCCCCGCACTGGACGCGGGCATCACCAGCCCGTACGCACACCTGCGCCAGTACGTCGTCTCCACCACCCTCGGCCCCAGCCCCGACCCGGACATGACGGTGATCGACGCCGACCCGCTCGCCCTGGTCCGCGACCTCAAGCGGAAGGAGGGCCAGGACATCTGGCTGTGCGGCGGCGGCCGACTCGCGGGGACGCTGCTGCCCGAGATCGACCAGTTGATCGTCAAGAGCTATCCGGTGGTCGCCGGATCCGGAATCCCCGCCTTCCACGGCGCGTTCGACCCCACTGTCTTCCGGGTGACCGACCGCGAGTCGTTCGATGGCGGCGTGATGGTCACGTGGTTCACCCGGCGCCGCTGACCCGGACACCACGACGCCCCTCCGCTTCCCGTCGTCGAACGGGAAGCGGAGGGGCGCTTCGTGCGGGCCGGGCGGCGCCGGGGTTACGCGTAGACGGTGACCCAGGAGCTGCACGATTCCCAGTCGCCCTTGACCAGGCAGATCTTCATGGAGTGCGCGGTGCCCTCGCCGAGATTGCCGGTGGCCCAGGGGCTCCAGTAGGGCGAGCCGTGGCCGCGTGTCGAGGCGATGCGGCCGGTTTCGAGACGGGCCTCGATGCCCATGCCGTCGGCGGAGCCGTCGTAGGCGATGATGGCGTCGCCCGGGTCCTCCTTGCCGTCCCCGTTGGCGTCCCCACCGGGGTCCTGGCTCCAGATCGCCGACCCGGAGTAGACGCCGTCGACGGAGATGTCCAACTGCCGGTACGGGCTCTGGGCGACCTGCGATCTGAGGGTGAAGGACACCTTGGGCTTCGCTTCGCTGGCCTGCGCGGTGGCCTGAGTGGCCGCGACGGCCCCCAATGCGAGCGTGCCGGCGACGCCGACCTTGACGATCTTTCGAATCATATGTTCCCCCATGTGTCTCGAAATGCTCCTGAGTCTCAGGCAGCGCCATCCTTCACCGGGCGCTCACCTGCAACAAGCGCGATTCCGGCCGCCGGTGACGGAGGTATAGGCCATTCCGCCGCCGACTGTGGAGGGCCTATGAGGGAGCTGTCACCAGATGTCGGGGGTCGGTATCGCCTGGTTGAAGTCACCCGCCCGTAGCGCCTCGGTGGGGATCGACCAGTGCATCCAGCCGCCGTCGCCGCCGATCCACCACTCGTCCTGGCCGGACAGCTGGAGCAGGTGGTGGTAGAGGTTCGGGTCTTCGTGGTTCGGCAGCATCGGTGAGCTTCCGGTGGGGAATTGCGGTCGGCCGAAGGCGATGTCCTCCGACGAGTCCAGCGTGCCCGGCCGCTGCGACCACTCGGTCAACAGGCCCTCCAGATGCATGGCGGGCATGGCCCGGGCCATGTCGTCGAACCCGGGGCCCAGGTCGAGGCCGTCCCAGGCGGGATCGTAGGAGTCGGGGAAGGCGAAACCGGGCGCCGCCGCCCACGGGACCGGGTCGAAGACGCTCGACCGGGCGGGTGGCTCCGCCTCGACGGCGTACGCGGAGCGAGCCGCGATCACCCGACCCAGCTGCGGGTCGAGGCAGCCGTACGTGATCGAAAGCTCCATGGCTGCCGGGTCGGCGTGCTCGGAGTCGCTGTCGAGGGAGAAGAAGTTGAGCAGGCCCGTCCCGGCGGGGACGATGCCGTCGAGCCAGGGGGCCAGGGCGTCGGTGTCGAGGACGGCGAGCAGGCTCAGCGGAAAGCCGTCGCAGGTCGGCCATTCCGTGCCCGGTTCGAGCATGGCCCGCCCACCGAAGCGGCTGTGCCCGGCCGCCTCGCGGCCCGGCCCGGCTTCGGTGAGGGCGAAGCCCGGACGGGCGAGGCGGACGAAGCGGTCCGCGAGATCCGCGCCGAGGCGTTCGGCGCAGAAGTCGCGCAGGGCGGTGAGCGTGGCGTTCGGTTCCATGCCGGGGATTCAAGCAGCCGCCTGTGACATGACGGAGGGGAACGTTCCGGAGGGTACGGCCCGTTGGCCCTGGGCCCGTACGCCGCCGCTGTCCTGGGAGCATCGTGCCCGAAACCACGCCCGCCGCCTCCGCCGTTCTCCCCGTACTCCCGGCCCTGAGCGCGCAGGCCGAGCGACTGATCGAGCTGGGGGTGCACGAGATCGCCGGGCTGCCCGCCGCCGAGCTTCGCGCCTTCGCGGCGGCCGCCGAGGCCCCCGCGGGCGGTGACGGTGCCCTGCTCACCGTTCACCCGGACCGCGCCCCCGCCTCGGCCGTCGCGCCGTTGCTCCACCGCGACGGCACACCGGGTTTCGTCGTCACCGACATGCCCGACGTCGACCTGTTCACCCCGCTCGACACGGTCGCCGTACCCGACGCCCCGCTCTACCTCGTCACCGGCCTGGACCGCGGCGACCACATGGCCAACTGGAGCCCGAACGAGGCACTGCCTGCCCTCACCGAGGAGCACCGCACGCCGCTGCTGCTCACCGAGGGCATCCACTGGGTGCTCCAGCAGCCCGCCGTCCTGGAGCGCAACCGCTGCTTCATGACCATCGGCTCCCGGCTGCGCAAGGCCAACGGCGCCCTGGACGCCCGCACCCCGGCCATCTGGATCAGCAACGGCACCGGCCGGGACGGCCGCGAGCGCCGCAACGCCTCCAAGGTCGGCTGGTGCTGGGTGGGCAACCGGCACACCTGGCTGGGCTTCGCCTCGGCGACGAAGCGCCGGGGTGGGTGAGCACAGGTGACCGTGGGCGGCCCGACGCCGAACGGGGCCTGGTGCTGCACGCGCCAGGCCCCGTGGGGCGGGGACGGATCAACCGGCGGGAGCCTTAGGTGTTGCCGCCTCGGTTGAGCCAGGCCCGGACGGATCCGCCGTCGTAGACGACGACGTAGTCGGACCTTCCGTCGCCGCTGATGTCGCGGAACGCCACCTCGTCACCGGGGAATCCGGTCTCCTTGACGAAGTTGCGGTGCTCGGTGAAGCCACCGTGACCCCGGCCGCCCTCGTTGATGTAGGCGTGGACGGCCCCGCGCCTGCCGACCATGAGGTAGTCGGCCCTG
The DNA here is from genome assembly GCF_042958345.1 of Streptomyces sp. NPDC007983. Taxonomy (NCBI): domain Bacteria; kingdom Bacillati; phylum Actinomycetota; class Actinomycetes; order Kitasatosporales; family Streptomycetaceae; genus Streptomyces; species Streptomyces sp. NPDC007983. The sequence goes on along the minus strand of NZ_JBIBJI010000009.1, from coordinate 379,100 downwards.
CCGTCACCGTCGACATCCGCTAGGCGCAGCCGGTCACGGGAGCCGTAGGGGACGCCAGGAGCCCAGTTACGGTGCTCCTTCCAGTGGTAGCCACCGTCCTTCGCCTTCAGGTTGTAGTAAGCGTGGACGGAGCCGTCCTTGCCGACCCTCAGGTAGTCGGCGCGACCGTCACCGTTGACGTCGGCGAACCGGACGGCCTCCTGGGGAACATTGGTGAGCTTGAAGGGAATCCTGTAGTCCCACTGGATTACTCCGTTTTTCGGGCCTTTGTTCAGCCAAAGCTCCACGTTTTGCTTCTTCGTGCTCCGGGGAGGCACCACGACGACGTCATCGCGGCCGTCACCGTTGAAATCGGCGAAGTGGTAATTCCATCCTTTACGGCTGCCGACGGTATCGAAGCTGGGGTCCGTCTCTTCCCAACGCGGTTTGCCGGGCTGGCTCTTGCGGTTGAGAGCGACACGCAACTTGCCGCGGTGGGACATGCGCACGTAGTCGTCGCGGCCGTCACCGTCGAAGTCCATGAGGTCGGTGCGGCCCGAGGGATAGTCCATGCCGGGGGCGACGACACCCAGCGCCCGCCAGCCCGGTCCCGCCTTGCTCTGGTCCTCATCCGGGTCGTCCGGATCGCATTTGGTGGCCGGCTTCTGCGGGTCGGGCTTCTTGATCCAGCCTCGGTCCGCAGCTTCCACGATGCCGCTGTGGAAGTCGTAGCCGAGTTTCGCGTAGCCGTGGTCGTTGGGGTGGGCGTCGTCCTGGAGGCCGTCGCCGACCTTGACGTCATTGGTGTCCACCAGCACCACGTGCTTGCCGTCCGCACGGAGGTCGGAGACGATGCCGGGCAGCTTGGCGTTGAACGCGTCGATGCGGGGCTGCAGACCGGCTTTCCCGGTCGGGATGACCTTCGCGACCACGACCACCGCTTTCGGTGAGTCCTCCAGCGCGTCTGTGATCAGTTTCTTCATGCGCTGGGGCGCCGTCGAGAGTTCGTACTCCTGGTTGACGTCGTTGGTCCCGGCATGCAGGGTGATCACGTTCGGCTGGTACCGGGGTACGTAGCACTTGGCGTGCCCCGCGATCTCATCGATGCGCTTACCCGGATGGCCCTCATTGTCCCGGTCGGACAACTTTCCCGCGCGCACTGAGCCGACGAAGTTGACCTGTTGCCTACCGGCCGGGTCTTCGAGAGCGTCGTAGAGCTCGTCGCGGTAGCCGGTTCCGTCGGAACTTTCCTTGCCATAGGTGATCGAGTCGCCCAGCGGCATCAAACGGACGCTCTGATCCGTTCCCTCCTCGGATACCCGTACCTTGTCAGGGCCCGTGTTGGGCGCCCCCCGGCAGTCGAAGGAGCCCTTGGAGCGGTCGTTCGTCGCCTCCAAGGTCCGGCGCAGGCAGGTGCCCAGTGCCTGCTGCCCGAACGCGTTGGGGTGCGCCGCCTCCTGCGCCTCGCCCTGAGTCCAGGGGAACCAGTCCATCAGCCCCGGAATCCACCGCACCCATTCGGCCGCGGTCGCGTCGGGCGGGTTGTCGAGGGTGTCGTCCTCGCCGGCCTGCTTCGCGCCCCGCTCGCACAGTTGGTGACCGGCGAACGCGGACTCGGTGTTGAGGAAGATGGCGTCGCGCGACTGGGCGACGGAGGAGAGGCCCCTGTTCAGGCCAGGCACGACGTCGTGGTGGAGCCAGTCCACGTCCTCGTCGAGCAGCGGGCAGCCGCCGACCAACTCCCGCTGCCACCCCGCGTTCTCATAGCGCATTTTCAGCGCCGAGGGCACGGGGTTGGGGTACCCCTGAATGACGATCTTCGTGCCGTCCTGGCCGGCGCCCGACAGAGTCTCCCGGATCTCCTTGACCGTGGTGTCCACCGCGTCCCGCACATCGCCGAGCTTGCGCTCGATTTCCTCGCGGCCGTTGTCACTGCACGGGAGGTTGCCCTCGTAGCCGGCGACACAGTCCTTGGCGATCTTGGAGAAGCCCAGGTCGTTCCCGCCGATGGAGAGCACGACATACTTGAGCCGGTACCGGCCGGCCAGCTCGGCCAGCTGCTCCACTTGTGGCTTCTCGCCCTTGAAGGTCCGGGAGGTCACATCTTCGGTGGTGGCGCCGGAACAGGCGATGTTGAAGCGGCGCTTCTGCGGGATGCCGAGCTCGTCGCCGATCGACTTGATCGGCGCGACATCCGACCGGTGGCACATCTCCTCACCCTCACCGGTGTTCCCGTACACCCGCTTCGGGTCATGCTCGCACTTCTCGTCGACCCCGCTGCCGGTGCAGTCGAACGCGGTCCGGTCGGTGCCGTACGCGGAGCCCTCCTTGGCCTTGTAGCTGTACTGGCCGTTGAAGCCATTGCCCTGCCAGCGCCCGGCCTCGCCGGAGATGTAGCTGTCGCCCATGGACACCACCGCGTCCTCGCACTGCTCGGCGCCGGCGGCGGCCGGAGTGGCCGCGGACTGTCTGCCGCCGACGCGGGTGGCGCCCGAGGTACACGCCTGGTCGGGGATCAGCAGCACAGGGGAGTGGTCGGAGAAGCGCCCCGGTTCGGCGAGCCGGACAGGGTTGGTGTGGCCCTGCTGTTGGACGTTCCCCGCGAGTGCGTAGTCGAGCTCCTTTTTGCTGGTATGGGTCTCCTTCCCCGTGTTGTGCAGGGTCAGGCCGTTGAGGTTGCCGAGCTGATCCGGCTCCCGGTTGAAGTCGCCGCCGACCATGACGCTGTACGGCGTCGGGGTCTGCGCCTGCGCCCATGTCCAGGCCCTGCGCGCCTGCGCCATCGCGTCGTTGCCGTTCGGGGAGTCGGAGTGCAGGGTGAAGTACACATCGTTGCCGAATTGCACGCCCAGCATCGGGCGCAGACCAGCGGAAACCCGCCCGACCAGGACCGTATCGTCGGCCGGCTCGCGGGTGACGATCGTGGGGTTCACGCGGTGCCCGTTGGTGTCCCACTCGACGCGGTAGATGTGGTAGGTCTGCTGCCCCGAGACCTTCCAGGTGTAGTGCTCGACCTTGTCGATGGGCTCGGACCCACCGTTGACGATCTTGGGGCTCAGTGTGCCCTGATGGTCTGCGCTCCCCGGTACGTCCATGGGCCCGGCCTCTTGGAGCAGCGCGACGTCCGCCCGGCCGGCATCCGCGTCGGACAGCAGGGGCTTCTTGAGGACCTCCCACTTGCGGGCGGGGTCGTCGCCGTCCTCACCGGCACCCTGCATGTTCCATGTGAGGACGGTGCGGTCGACGGCGGCGGCGTGGGCCGACGAGGCTCCGACCGCGGCGGTGAGCGCGGTGAGCATCCCGGCGAGGAGCGCGGTGACCAGCAGGAGAACGATCGGAATGCGAGGTCTGGCGCCACGCCCCCGAGACGGAGGGTCCCACGGCCTGGGGCCGCGGGGGGTGGGCGGGTCGTGGTCGGTTGTGGGCACTCTGTCCTCCCCGTTTCCGTTGTGGCTGGCGGGCCAGTCGGGAACAGGAGAAACCATGCCGTCGCGGCACACTCAATCCACGAGCCCTGTGAGGTGGGGCACTTGGCCGGACGCGGTCGTGTTTCGACTGTGTGCTGAGGGCATGCATTCGGCCGGGGGCGTCGGTGTGACCGTGCCGAGACCCGGCGGTGGGACGGAGTGAGAGCGTCGTGGCGTGGAGCACGCGCGAGATCGCCGAGCTCGCGGGCACCAGTCTGCGTGCGGTACGGCATTACCACGAGGTCGGTCTGCTCGCCGAGCCGGAACGCCGCGCCAACGGCTACAAGCAGTACGGGGTGGCCCACCTCGTCAAGTTGCTGCGGATCAAGCGCCTCGTGGACCTGGGGTTCTCCCTGTCCCGGATCGCCGAGATGCGCGCCGCTGACGGCCACCGCCCGGAGGAAGCGTTACGCTCCCTCGACGCCGAACTGGCGGCCACGATCGAGAGGCTGCAGCGGGCCAGGGTGGAGCTGAGTCTCATCCTGCACAAGGCGGCGCCGACCGACCTGCCACCCGAGTTCACCGCGGCGGCGGACACTGCGATGCCCGAAGCGGACCGCTCGTTCGTCACCGTCATGGGCGCGGTGCTCGGCCCGAAGGGCATGGACGCCTACACCGACTACCTGGAGAACCCCACCATCGGTCCTGTCGGTGAGGAGTTCGAGAAGTTACCCGCCGACGCCGATGAGCGGACCCGCGCCGACCTGGCCGAGCGCATGGTCCCGAGCGTGCGCTCACTGCACCGGAAGCACCCAGGGCTGAGTACGCTGCGCGCCGATGCCCCGCGTGGTGAGCGGTTCGCCAAGCGGACGATCGACAAGGCCCTCACGGACCTCTACAACCCGGCCCAGGTCGACGTCGTGCGCCGCCTGGGCATCCTGCTCGCGAAGCCGGAGCGGGACCCCTAAGCGCGTGGATGCGACTGCCCTTCGTCGGCCATGCGCGGGGTAGCCAGGTCGAGTTCGGCCCAGATCTCCTTGCCGACGGTGCGCTCCCGTACGCCCCAGCGGGTCGCGAGTGCGCGGACGATGAGCAGCCCGCGGCCGTGTTTGTCGTCCGGGGACGGCTGACGGGGTTGTCGCAGGCCTCACTGGCTCCTTCAACGTTCTGTCGTTCGCAGAGCCTGGGGCCATGGACGTGGTCTACATGGAGCTGCCGTTTTCCGAGATGTGGGTGGAAGGTGGCGATGCGGCAGCGCAGCACGCAAGACTGTTCGATGAGACTGCGAGGATTGCTCTCCCCGAAGCCGAGTCCCGCACCTTCATCGGGACGCTGATCAAGAAACCGTGAGCTTATGACGACCTTCGATTTCCGCAAGTCGACCTACAGCAACGGAACACAGGAGTGCGTCGAGGTGGCCACCAATGTGCCCGACGCCGTGGCGATACGGGACTCCAAGAACCCGGACGGCCCGATGCTCCGGTTCGCGCCAGCCGCATGGCACGCCTTCCAGGCCGTGATCGCGGGGGAGGAGTGAGCGGCGGCGGATTGGTGTACCGCAAGTCCAGCTACAGCGACCCGGAGCACGAATGCGTCGAGGTGGCGACCAACCTGCCCGGCGCCGTGGCGATACGCGACTCCAAGAACCCCGGCGGGCCGATACTCCGCCTGGCCCCCGCCGCCTGGGCGGACTTCCGGAACGCCCTCGTCGGCGGGCGGATCGGGGCGGCACCTCGGGCGTGAGGCCCAAGGCCCTTGCAGCTGACGCCGATGTCAGGGGCTACCTTGCACGGGTGCGGGGCCGATCCGGCTCCGCACCGGAACGCGAAGGTAGAAACGTTGAACATGGAGCAGACGTCCATCATCGTTGCCGGCCGGGTCTTCATCCCTGCCGACGACATCGAGACGTTCATCGCCGAGGCGCAGGCCACCTACCCGATCGCTGCGGCGAATCCGGGAAACGTACTGATCTCGTTCTGCGTGGAGGACGCGGCGGCCGGGACCGTCACGGTGCTCGAGCAGTGGGCCTCCCAGAAGGCGCTCGATCGGCACCTTGCCACACCGGAGGTCATGGCGCTCTTCGCCAAGTGGGGCCCGCGCATGCGCAATGAGGTACGCAAGTTCGACGCGCTCAACGAGCGAGACCCCCGGTCCTGAGGGGTGGGCGGCGCCGCCGCGCCGCCCACCCCTCACCGGATCACGATCAGGCCGAGGCGCGGAACGGCCCCGTGACCTCGTAGGTGATGCCGCCCGAGGAGCTGCCCGTCGTGCCGCGCTGGCTGGAGAAGTACAGCCGCTTGCCGTCGGGGGAGAAGGCCGGGCCGGTGATCTCCGAGCCCGACTGGCCGGAGATGCGCAGGAACGGCGCGACGATGTCGTCCGGGGTGATGACGCAGATCTCCATGTTGCCGCCGTCCTCGGCGACGAACAGGTCGCCGGAGGAGGAGCCGGTGACGTTGTCGACGCCGGTCAGCGGGGCCGGGCCGGGGTTGACCAGGCTGTCGTCGTAGGCGAGTTCGTAGGTGCTGTTGGCCAGGTCGAGCTGCCAGACGCGGTTGTCGCCCTTGGTGGTGAACCAGACGGTGTCGTTGGCGTAGTGGCAGCCCTCGCCGCCGTTGAAGATCTTGGCGGACGGGACCTGGTCGCGGGTGGCCGTGGGCGACCCGTCGGGGTCGGGCACGTTCGTCCAGCTGAACGACCCCGAGGTGCCGGTGCCCGCGACCAGCACCTGGAGCGTGCCGGAGGACAGGTTGCCCCAGGTGGCCGGGACGAACCGGTAGAAGCAGCCGTCCGTCTCGTCCTCGGTCAGGTAGATCGCCTTGCGCACCGGGTCGGCGGCGGCCGCCTCGTGCTTGAACTTGCCCATGGCGTCGCGGCGGACGGCTGCGTTCACGCCCCACGGGTCGGTCTCGTAGACGTAGCCGAGGGACACCTCCTCGCAGGACAGCCAGGTGTTCCACGGGGTGGCGCCGCCCGCGCAGTTCTGCCGGGTGGCGGACAGGATGCGGCGGGCACCGGTGATGGTGCCCGAGGAGTTGAACGTGACGGCGCTCGCGCCGCCACTGGGGTTGATCTCCGAGTTGGAGACGTAGATCCAGCCCGTGCCGTCGGCGAAGCATGCGCCGCCGTCGGGGGCGTTGTGCCAGGTGTACGAGGTGCCGGGCACCGACTGGCCGGACCGGGCGATCACCCGGCTGGTGAAGCCGCTGGGCAGCGCGATGCCGTTGGCGTCGGCAGCTTGCAGAGCACCGTACGGGCCGGGGCCCGTCTGCGCGGGGGCCGCGTAGGCGGCGCCGCGCATGAGGGTGCCGCCGAAGGCGGCGGCGGAGGCTCCGATGACTGCTCCGCGCAGGAAGACACGACGTTCCACAGCTACTCCTTCATCAAGAAGGTCGAATGGATGGCTGGTTGAGCGTCGCCGACTGGTCACGAGGGAAGAACGTAGGGCCGCAGCACGTGGCCGATCAGGCCCCTCTTGGCGAACTCTTTACGTCCAACTGGTGAGTCACCTCGCGCGCAAACGATCGGTGGCCGGAACTGGGGGAGCCTCGTCGGCCCGGCTGGTCACGCGTTCAGCAGGGCCTTGAGGCGGGTCGCGCCGGACGCGGTCAGCCAGGCATCGAAGGTGAGCAGGCCGGGGTGGAGGGCGCGGAGGGGCTCGATGTCGACCAGGGGGTAGAGGCCGTCGTTGAGGGACTGGATGCCGCGAGCCGCCTCCTCGCTCCGGGCGCGTACCGCTTCGAGGGGGATGTGGACGTACGGGACCTCCCGGCCCGTGGCCCGGCTGATGGCGGCGGCGGTCTCCGGTGGAGTGAGGACGTCGCCCGCCAGGTCGAAGGCGCGGGAGCGGAAGCCGGCGGGGTCGGCGAAGGCGAGGGCGGCGAAGGCCGCGATGTCGGTGAGCGCGATGAACTGCTGGCGGGTGTCCGGGTCGAAGGGGGTGGCCAGGGCGCCGCCCCGGAGGCCCCAGAGGGGGTGGAGCAGGTTTTCCATGAAGGACGTGGGGCGCAGGACGGTCGCGGGCATGCCGATCGCGCCGATGTGCTCCTCGATGCGCCGCTTGCTCTCCAGCGTCGACAGTCCGCTGTCATCGTGGGCGCCGAACGCGGAGGCGTAGACGAGGAGATGGGCTCCGGCGGCCAGCGCGGCGTCCGCCACGTTCCGGCCTCGCCGCACCTCGTCCTCCGGTCCGTACTCCTCGGGCACCCCCGACACGCCGGGGGTGGGCTGGACGCTGAAGACGCCATGGGCTCCGCGGGCCGCCGCGTCGAGCGAGGCGCGGTCGTCCAGGTCGCCTGCGACCACTTCGGCGCCCGCCGCGGCGAGGGCGCGGGCCGCGGGGCCGGCGACGTCACGGGTGAACGCGCGGACGTGCCAGCCGTCGCCGAGCAGGCGCCGCGCGGTGGCGCCGCCCTGCTGACCGGTCGCGCCGGTAACGAGGATGGTTCGTTTCGACGTCGTGGGGCTCATAGGGGAACGCTCCCGGATAGAATCGGAACGAGTGACCCGGTTAACGTACCGGAATGTCCGACCCGTTTGTCAATCAGGAGCGAGGGTGAAGGACGTGGCAGAGGGGGAGGAGGCGCTGCCCTCCCGGGCCGACGCGCGGCGGAACAGGGCGCGGGTGCTGGCCGCGGCCAGGGCGTCGTTCGCGGCAGAGGGCCGCATGGTGCCGCTCGGTGTCATCGCCGAGCGGGCCGGGGTGGGTGCCGGGACGGTGTACCGCCACTTTCCCTCCAAGGAGGACCTTTTCGCGGCGGTGATCGCCGAAGGCGTGGCGGGTTTCGTCGCGGAGGGGCGGGCGCTGGCCGCGGCCGAAGATCCGGGGGTGGCGTTCTTCGGCTTCCTGGGGCGGGTGATCAGGGAGGCGTCGTTCAACCGTGCGTTGTGCGAGGCGTTCGCGCGGGAGGCGCCCGGCCGTTCGCCCGATGAGACGGCGGTCGCTGCCAGGCGCGAGTTCGGCGAGGTGCTGGGCGTGCTGCTCCGGCGTTCCCAGGAGGCCGGGGCGGTGCGGGCGGACGTCGAAGCGGCGGACGTGCGGGCGCTGGTGGCGGGATGTGCGGCCATGGAACAGGGGCGGGGCCCCGGGCCCGGGGTGCTGACGGCGGTGATGTGCGACGGCCTGCGGCCGGAGCGGGCCGTAACGAAAACCCGTAACGTAATGAGGGAGGCGGAAAGGGAAGCCGACGGTCCGCGTGACGAAATCGGGCGGTGTGAGATGTGTGGCGGCCGACTGCCCGGCGACCGTACGGGCCGCGCGGGCCGCCCCGCACGGTTCTGTGGGGCGGCGTGCAGGCAGAAGGCCCACCGGCAGCGCGCGCGTGCGGGCAGTTGATGGCCGTGACGCCTGCCTGTAGGAAATCCAGGGCCGTCACGTCCCGTGGTAAAGCCGCGCCACGTCGATGAGCTGAATGGTCTCGTCCCGGCTCGCCATGTCCTGGAGTTCTTCGGTGAAGCCGGCGCCGCTGAAGCACAGCAGGCGGGTCTCCTGCTCTGGGGCACCGCTGCGGGCTCCCAGCAGGCTACGCAGGTGCTCCAGGCGGCGCAGATGTCCCACGCCCATGATGTCGTTCCACTTCGCTTCACCGAGGGCCAGCAGGGTCTCGCGCTCGCCGGTGTCGCGGCCGAAGACGGCGACGTCGACCTCGTGACTGGTCTTCGCGCCGGGGTCGGATACCGTGCCGCTCGCTACACGGGCGGGGTGGCCGCCGTAGGTGGTGGGGTCCGCATGCCATCGGGCCCACGTACGGCAGATGCTTTCGAAATGCGGTCCGACGACCTTGCTGCGGAATGTGGGCTGGGCACGGCTCCATACATCGGCGGCGCGGCCGGGGCGCTCCAGATCTCCCCACATCGGGCGCATGACGGCGTGGTAGAAGGTGACCATCGGTTCGGCAATCCGATAGGCGGAGCGATTCTTCCGGAACGCGTCGGTTTCATGCGTGATCATGCCGACGTCCTCGAGGACCCCGAGCGGGTGGGCGAGGTCGGTGGACTTGCGGCCGAGGTAGTCGGCGATGCCGCCGCGTGACGCGTTGCCTTGGGCGATGGCGGCCAGGACCGAGTGATAGAGAGCCGTATCGCGGAGCTCGGGCTCTTCGGCCAGCAGGTAGCGGGCTTCACGGAAGAGTGGTCGCCCGGGGTTGAGGACGGTGCGGATGACCCAGTCGTCGAAGTCTTCCGGGCCCGCGGGGGTGTCGCCCTGGGTGAACTCGCGCCGGTAAGCGGGGGTCCCGCCGACGATCGCGTTGGTCAGTACGGCGGTGGGCAGGTCGGCGATGTCCCAGAACTGGGCGGCGAGGCGGAAGTCCAGGGTGGGGACGATGAGGTCGAGTCCCGCACGGCCCCGCAAGGGTGCGTTGCCGGCCAGCAGCTTGCCCATGAAGGACAGCGCGGACCCGCACAGGAGGAGGCGCACGGGGGTGTTGGTGTGCTGGGCGCCTGGGTCGAGGGCCCGCTGGATGAGGGATGGCAGGGAAGGCGATGCCTTGGCGAGGAAGGGGAACTCGTCGATCACGACGGTGGTGGGGCCCGACGTCGCGATTGACATCAGTCGCGTGATGGCCTCGTCCCAATGGGAGAACCTGAACGGAACGGGCTCGCCGACGTGGGAGGCCAGGGCGGCACCGAACTGACGCAGCGCATCGGCCTCCGTGGTCTCGGTCGCGGTGAACATGAAGCCACCCGTGGCCCGGGTGACCGCGTCCAGGAGGAAGGTCTTGCCCTGGCGACGGCGCCCGGAGACGACGCCGAGCGTCGCCTCCGGACCGGCATAGGTCGCGAACCGGACGAGCTCGGACCACTCGAAGTCCCGGTCGAACATCTCGGGCGGCTTCTTCATGGACGCGTCCCCTCATGAATAGGTCTGCTTATTATAACTGCACCTATAGATGCCCGCCGTGTGGCGCGCCGGACTGCCGCCTTCGACTGGTCTCACCCGGTCGGTGTGGCCGCCTGTCGCAGGGCCGCCTCCAGGACGTCCGCCAGGGGCGCGGCCGGTCGTCCGAGGAGGGGGCGAGTGTCGGGTCGGCCGGGGCGAAGTCGCCCCGGCGGCTCGCCGCGAACAGGCCGACGAGCAGGTCGGCCCGCGCCTCGGGCAGGCCGTGGTCCAGCAGGTGGGCGCGGTAGTCGGTGTCGGGGACGACGACCCCGCGCTCGCGGCGATCACCACCGACGCGCCCGTCGCCCCCGAGCCCGGACCCGCCGCCGCCGTCACCCTCCGCGCCGCACTGCCGCGTACCGACGCCCTGACGGCGTCCGAAAGCGCCCTCATGCGCGAATGGCTCGACCGGATCGCCGGCCGAGCCCGCTGAATTCCCGTACGGGCGAGGGCCCTGTGACGCACGTCACCGGAACTCGCCCGCCCCCGCGGGTCAGTTGAAGACGTGACCACAGATATGCGAACCCGGGTGCGGGCCGGGGATCCCGACGCCTTCGCGGAGCTGTTCGACGAGTACGCGCGCGCGGTGTACAACCACGCCTTCCGGCTGACCGCCGACTGGTCCGTCGCCGAGGACGTCATGTCGGCGACGTATCTGGAGGCGTGTCGGCGGCATGCGTCGGTCGAGGCCGAAGGGGGTTCGCTGCGGCCCTGGTTGCTGGGGATCGCCACCAACGTCGCCCGCTCGCACTGCCGCGGCAACCGGCGCTACCGGGCCGCGGCCGCCGCTGCCGCCGAGGCCGGGCCCGAGGCGCAGCGGATTCCCGACCACGCCGAGGAGACGGCGGGCCGGGTGGACGACCGGCGGCGCATCAACGCCACGCTGACCGCGCTCGCCTCGCTGAAGCGGGCCGAGCGCGAGGTGCTGGTGCTGTGCCTGTGGGAGGGCATGGAGTACGCCGACGTCGCCCGCACCCTCGCCATCCCCATCGGAACCGTCCGCTCCAGGCTGTCCCGCGCCCGCACGAAGCTGCGCAAGCTCGCCGATGCCGAACTCATCAGGAAAAAACGGGAACTCGCCTCCCCCACCCGGCAGATAACAGGCGATCGCGGCTACGCGATCCGGTCCGCAGAGGAAGGAAACCGATGAACGCCAGCCCCTCCCAGCCGCACCCGGCTGAGTGGCCGGAGACCCGGGAGCTTCGGGACACCGAGGAGCGGGATCTGCCGGCGGGCCGCCATGCGTCGCACAAGGAGCACCTGATGGCCCAGATCCATGACGACATCCGCAACACCACCGCACCCGCCGCCCCCGCGCGGCAGCGCAGTCCGTTCCTGCGCCGGAGGATCCTGCTGCCCGCCGCGGCCTGCGCCCTCGCCGGGGCGATCGTGGGCGGTGTCGCCCTGTACGGAAACGACGGCGGGGACGGGACGACGCCCCTGGCCACCGGACCCGCGCTGACCACGCCGCTCGGCACCGCCGACGCGAAGGGCGCCGCCCGGCTGCTGGACCGCATCTCGCTGGCCGCCGCAGACGCCTCCGGGCCCACGGTGCGCGACGGCCAGTTCCTCTACATCGCCTCGAAGGTGGCCAGCACCTACCCCAAGACGGTGGACGACACGACCACGGTGGTCAGCCAGCAGCTGCACGACCGTCAGGTCTGGCAGTCCCGCGACGGGAGGGACGGCTGGCTGATCGAGGCGGGCGAGACCGGCGATCGGGGCATCACCCTGGCCAGTGAGCACCCGGTCAGTTCGGCGTACGACAACCTCGTCAAGCTGCCCACCGACGCCGACGCACTGCTGAAGAAGATCAACCAGGACTCCGACAAGGACCGGGACAAGGAGGTCCCCCGCGACCAGGCGGCCTTCGTCGCCCTCGGCGATCTGCTGACCGAGAGCTACCCGCCCGCGAAGCTCACCGCCGCCATCTACCAGGCCGCGGCGAAGATCCCTGGGGTCGTGACGGTGGACGACGCGGTCGACGCCATCGGCCGCCACGGGGTCGCGGTGGCGCGGCTGAACGAGCAGGACGGCCAGCGCACCGAGTGGATCTTCGACAAGAAGAGCCTGGAGTTCCTGGGTGAGCGTAATGTCCAGGTCAAGCCCGACACGAGCGGGGTGTTCAAGGTCGGCACCGTGACCTTCACCAGCGCCATCACCCAGCGCGCGGTCGTGGACGGCAACAAGCAGACGCCGTCGCGGGCGGGCTGACGCGATGCCGTCGAAGATCTCCACGGCGGCGGTGTGCACCCTGCTGGTCTCGGCGGCGCTGACGGGGGCCGCGCTCGCGGCCCCCGGCTCCGGCCTCGGCGCACGGCAGACGGGCACGGTCAGCGCACCGGCGGACGTCAGACCTCCTCGCGCATCAACCGCAGATACACCACCGAGAACGCCGCCCCCACCAGCAGCAGCAACAGCGCCACCGCCGTGCCGTAGCCGATCAGGGACTTGTTGAACGCCTGGTCGTACATGAACACCGGCAGCGTCTGGCTGCGGTTGCCGGGGCCGCCGCGGGTCATGGCCCAGATGAGGCCGAACACCGACAGCGTCTGCAACGTGTTCAGCATCAGATTGGTGCCGATGGAGCGGCGGATCATCGGCAGGGTGACGTGCCAGAAGCGGCGGAGGCCGCCCGCGCCGTCGACCTCCGCCGCCTCGGTGATCTCCTGGGGGATCTCCGACAGGGCGGCGGAGTAGACGAGCATCGAGAACGCCGTGCCGCGCCAGACGTTGGCGAACGACACGGCGAGGATGGGCAGGGTGTACAGCCAGTTCTGGGACGGCAGGCCCAGCCCGTCCAGGAGCGCGTTGAGCGTGCCCTCGCGGCGGAAGAACGCGTACAGCAGGAAGCCCGCGACGATCTCGGGCAGGACCCAGGCCGCGACCACGACCGACCCGATCAACGTGCGCACCGGCTTGGAGGCGCGCCGCATGAGGGTGGCCAGGGCCAGGCCCAGGGTGTTCTGGCCGAGGAGGGACGAGACGACCGTGAAGACGAGGGTGAGGACGACCGCGTTGCGGAAATCGCCGTCCCCGAAGGCGCGGCGGAAGTTGGCGAGGCCGATGAACTCCGTGGTAGAGGTGCCGGTCAGCTGCATGTCGGTGAACGCGATGTAGCAGCAGTAGGCGATCGGCCCGCCGAGGAAGAGCAGCAGCAGGACGGTGGCCGGGGCGAGCGGGAGCCAGCGCAGCGGGCGGCCCCGGCGTGCGGGGGAGACCGCCGCCGGGGCTTTGGCCGCGGTGGTCATCGGCCCACGGCGCCGTCGGTGACGGACTTCAGCTGCTCGTCGTAACGCTTCGCCGCGCCGCTCGGCGAGGCGTCACCCGTGGTCGCCGCCTCCATGGCCTCGCCGATGGCCGAGGACACCTGCGGATAGACGGGGAGCGCCGGGCGGTAGTGGGTGTTCTTCACCAGGCCGGTGAAGAAGCGGATGCCGGGCATGGAGGAGAGGTATTCGGGGTCCTTCGCGACGTCCTCGCGGACGGCGATCTGGGCGTTGACGATGTCCCACCGGACCGCGTTCTCCTTGGTCTGGAACCGCTCGATGAACTTCCAGGCCAGATCGGGGTTCTTGGACTTCGCGCTGATCGCCCAGGTCCAGCCGCCGGACATGCTGACCTTGCCGGGTGCCTGCCCGTGCTGCGTCGGCATCGGCGCCTGGCCCAGGGTCTTCGACCACTCGGGCCAGGGCTTGCCGCCGGTCTTCAGCCAGTTCTGGCCGAGCCACGAGCCGTCGAGGGCGATGGCGAGCTTGCCCTCGGGGAGCCATTCGCTGTAGACGGTGGTGCCGACGTTGGGGTCGAGGGCGTCGGAGATGTCGGGGCCGAGCTTCTCGTCGTACACGGTCTTCAGGAACGCCAGGGAGTCCCGGAAGCCCTGGCCGCCGGTGACCCACTTCTTGGTCTTCGGGTTGTAGAGCGGTTCGTCGCCCGCGCCGCCCGTCCCGTACAGCAGCATCTCGAAGCTCTGCATCACGGAGGTCTCGCCGGGGGCCTTGCCGGTGTACACGTTGAGCGGGGTGACGCCGGGGACCTTCTTCTTGATGGCGCGCGCGGCCTTGAGGATGTCGTCCCAGTTCTTCGGCGCCCAGTCGGCGGGCAGCCCGGCCTTGGCGAAGATGTCCTTGTTGAACCACAGCCCGCGGGTGTCGGTGCCGTCGGGGACGCCGTACGTCTTGCCGTCCTCGGCCCTGGCCGCCGTCTTCGCCGTGTCGACGAACTGGTCCCAGGACTTCCACTTGGCCAGATAGTCGTCCAGCGGTCGCAGATAGCCCGCCTTGATGTCCGCGTTGATCCGGAAGGTGTCCTCGTAGACCAGGTCGGGGGCGGTCTTCGGGGACCGCATCATCTGCTGGACCTTGGTGGCGTAGTCGTTGTCCTGCGCCTGGATCGGGATCAGCTTGACCTTCTTGCCGGGGTTCGCCTTCTCGAACTGCTTCTTCACCGCGGCGAGGTGGTGGTCCTTGAAGCGGATCTTGTTGTCGGTGCTGCGGTTGTACGCGACCTTGACGGTGTCCGGATCGCTGCCCGAGCCGCCACCGCAGGCGGTGAGCCCCGCGGTGGCGACGAGGGCGGCGGCGGTGAGGATCAGTGTGGCGGGTGCGGGGCGCACGGCACGACCTCCTTGCTGGCCTCTGTGGGCTGCGGGCCGACCGTAAGGTCGCCGTCAACGCAAGGTCAATCCCCGTACACGGGGATATGGTTGGCATGACGGGCGCTCGAACGCGCGGCGCAAGAAGAGGAGTTCAGCCCGTGTAGCCCGCCAGCGCCTTGGTGAAGTCGTACGTGCCCTGGTTGATGCCGCTGCACGCGTCCGCGTCCGTGCCGGAGCCGCACTTGCGGTCGCGGTTGAGGGACCAGAAGCTGACCCGGGCCAGATGGTGGCTCTGGGCGTACGAGATCATCGACTTGAAGTTGGCCAGGGTCACCGTCTCGCCCGCGACGTCCGTCTTGCCGTTCATCGAGGAGAAGCCGACCTTGCGGTAGGCGGCGTCCGAGGAGAGTCCGTAGGCGCTCGCGACGGTGTTCTTCAGGCCGTCGACCGCCGACTTGGTGGCCGCCGCCATGTCGACGGAGCCCTGCCCGAAGTCGAACGGCATGACCGTCCAGCCGTCCACGTCGACCCCGGCCTTGGCGCCGCGCTTGACCAGGTCCGTGCCGTTGGCGTCGGGCCCGGTCGTGGTGGTGCCGAAGGTGACGTAGACCTTGATGCCGCTGTTCTTCTGCTTGACGGTCTTCAGCGCGTCGATCACCCGCTGCCGGACCGTGGCGTTCTCGAACTCGGTCGACTCGATGTCGATGTCGATCGCCTTGAGCCGGTACGCGTCGATGACCTTCTGATACGCGGTGGCGAGCGCGGAGGCGGACGAGCACTTCTCGCCGAGCTTGTTGCCGCTCCAGCCGCCGAAGGAGACCGTGACCTCGCCACCGGCAGCGCGGATGGCGTTGATGGTCGACTGGTCGGTGCCGCCGGTGAGGGCGCGGGAGCCATCCCACTTGGGGGCGCAGCCGCCGTCGGAGAGCATGAACGCCATCGTGAACTGCTGGGTGCCGGTCGCCGACATCACGTCCGTGGTCTTGGGCGGACTGCCCCAGCCGAGGTAGAGGTACGGGCCGGTCTGGCCGGTGGCGGCGGCCGCCGTGTGCGGCGACGGGGGCGTGGCCTGGGCGGTGGCGGCCGCGCCCGTGGCGATCACGGCGGCCAGTCCGGTGGCCGCGGCGGCCAGGGTGCGTCTGTGGTGGCGCGGGAGTATGCGCATGTGGCGTCCTCCTGGGGGGTCGGGGAGGGGTGAGGCTGAACGCTAGCGAGCCGCCATGGCCACGACAAGATGTCGGATAGGAAACTTTCCTACTAGTGACCCAGAAGGCCACTCGGCACTCCCTCAGTGCTCGCTGAGCCAGCGGTAGACCAGTTCCGGGCGCCCTATCTGCCCGTAATGCGGCGTACGGGCGGCGCGGCCCGCGTCCACCAGGTGTTCCAGATAGCGGCGCGCGGTGATCCGGGAGATCCCCACCGCCTCCGCCGTCGCCGCCGCCGAGACGCCGTCCTCGGCGCCGCGCAGCGCCTCGGTGACCGCCTGCAGGGTGGCCTGGGTGAGCCCCTTGGGCATCGAGGCGGGCTGCGGTGCGCGCAGGGCGGCCAGCGCCCGGTCCACCTCGGCCTGCCCGCTGGCCTCGCCCGCGGTCGACCGGAACTCGGCGTACCGCTGGAGCCGGTCGCGGAGCGTGGAGAAGGTGAACGGTTTCAGTACGTACTGGACGACCCCGAGCGAGACCCCGTCCCGGACCACGGCGAGGTCCCGGGCCGAGGTGACGGCGATGACGTCCGCCGCGTGCCCGGCCGCCCGCAGCGCCCGCACCAGCTGCAGGCCGTGCCCGTCGGGCAGGTAGAGGTCGAGCAGGACGAGGTCGGCGGGTGTCCGCTCCAGCAGCCGCTGGGCGTCACCGCCCGTGCGCGCGGTGCCGACGACGGCGAATCCGGGGACGCGCTCGACGTACATCCGGTGCGCGTCCGCCGCGACGGGATCGTCCTCGACAACCAGCACCCGGATCGGCTCCGGGGTCGGGGTCGCCGAGTTCGCCTGCGGCGGGCTCATGGATCGGGATTCCTCTCGGGGGCGGACACGTCAGGGGGAGGCGGAAAGCTCGGGGCCCCAATTTACGGAGCGTAATGAAGAGTGGCCAGGGTTGGGGCCCGGTGAATCCGCCGGGCGTGGCCATCGGCGCCCGTCCCGCGTGTGCTCACCGTGCGGGGGCCGCGGTGACGAGCGGCAGCCGGATGGTGAACTCGGCGCCGGAGCCGGGCGCCCCGGCCACGTCCACGGTGCCCGCGTTGCGGCGTACGGCCTGCTGGACCAGGGCCAGTCCCAGACCGCGGCCCGCCGACTTGGTGGACCAGCCGCGGCGGAAGGCGTCCTCGGTCGCCGCCGGGTCCAGACCGGCACCGGTGTCCGCGATGCGCAGGGTCAGCTCGCCGTCGTCCGCGCGGACGGTGACCGTGACACGGGCACTGCGGGCGGCGCCGCTGCCGACGCCCTCGGTGGCGGCGTCGATCGCGTTGTCGACGAGGTTGCCGACGATGGTCACCAGGTCGCGGGCGGCCAGCCCGGGCGGCAGCAGACCGTCGTCGATGCGGCTGTCGGGGGTGAGGACCAGCTCGACGCCGCGCTCACTGGCCTGGGCCGCCTTGCCCAGCAGCAGCGCGGCCAGTACGGGTTCGGCGACGGCCGCCACCACCTGGTCGGTGAGGGCCTGGGCCAGCTCCAGCTCGGCCGTGGCGAACTCGACCGCCTCGTCCTCCCTTCCCAGCTCGATCAGCGAGACGACGGCGTGCAGCCGGTTGGCGGCCTCATGGGCCTGGGAGCGCAGCGCCTCGGCGAAGCCGCGTACGGAGTCCAGCTCACCGGAGAGCGCCTGCAGCTCGGTGTGGTCGCGCAGCGTGACGACCGTGCCGCGCTGTTCGCCGCTGCTCACCGGGGAGGTGTTGACCACCACGACCCGCTCCGCGGTGAGGTGCAGTTCGTCCACGCGCGGCTCGGTGGCCAGCAGGGCGCCGGTGAGCGGGCTGGGCAGGCCCAGCCCGGACACGTAAGCGCCGACCACGTCGTCGGGCAGCCCGAGCAGCTCCCGGCCGCCGTCGTTGATGAGCGCGATCCGCCGCTGCCCGTCCAGCATCAGCAGCCCCTCGCGCACCGCGTGCAGCGCCGCCTCGTGGTAGTCGTGCATCCGGCTCAGCTCGGTGGCGTTCATGCCGTGGGTGTGGCGGCGCAGCCGGGCGTTGATGATGTACGCGCACAGGCCCCCGACGGCGAGCGCGCCGGCCGCGACGCCGAGCAGGGCCAGCAGCTGGCGCCGCACCTGGGCGCTGATGGTCTCCACCGTGATCCCGGCGCTGACCAGCGCGGTGATCCGGCCCGCGGCCTTCTGGTCGCGCACCGGGGCGATCACCCGCACCGACGAGCCGAGGGTGCCGGTGTACGTCTCGGGGAAGATCCGGCCGCGCAGCGCGGGCTCGATGTGGCCGAGGTAGCGCTCCCCGATCCTGTCCGGATCGGGGTGTGTCCAACGGATGCCACGCGGGTTCATGATGGTCACGAAGGTGACGCCCGTGTTCCGGCGCACCTTCTCCGCGTACGGCTGGAGCCGGGCGCTGGGGTCGTCGGACCGTACGGCGTCGGCCACCGAGGGGGAGTCGGCGACGGCAGCGGCGGCGGCCGTGGCCTGACTGCGCGCGGCGACCGTGGCCTGGTCGCGGTCGGTGATGTACGCGAAGACGGCGCATCCCGCCACCAGGGCGGCAACGAGCACGACCTGCATCGCGAAGAGCTGGCCGGCCAGGCTCCGCGGGTGGGGGATGCGCATGTCCATCAGTCTGCACACGAATCTTTGTGTGAACGAAATGAACGGAAGGGTGACCCCCGTCACAGGCGTGGGGCATAGTCGCCGGAACCGTTCAAGGCGGTGTGCGAGCCGCACACGGTACAGCGCCGGGACAGTTGGACGGCCATAGAGAAGGAGGCAGCACCGTGGCTGCGGAGATCACGCCGCCCGCGTCGGGACGTACAGAGCCGGAGCGGCCGAAGGCGAAGAAGAAGGAAAAGATCCACTACCTCTACCTCGCCGTGATCGGCGCGGTGGCGCTGGGGATCCTCGTGGGCTTCGTCGCCCCCGACACGGCGGTCGAGCTGAAGCCCATCGGTGACGGCTTCGTCAACCTGATCAAGATGCTGATCTCGCCGATCATCTTCTGCACGATCGTGCTCGGCGTCGGTTCGGTACGGAAGGCCGCCAAGGTCGGCAAGGTCGGCGGTCTGGCGCTCGGCTACTTCATGGTGATGTCGACCGTCGCGCTCGGCATCGGCCTGATCGTCGGCAACCTGCTGGACCCCGGCAGCGGGCTGCACTTCAGCCAGGAAGTGGCGAAGGAGGGCCAGAGCCAGGTCGACCCCGGCGCGAGCGAGGGCCTGTCCGGGTTCCTGCTGAGCATCATCCCCACCACGCTCGTCTCCGCGTTCACCTCGGAGCAGGTGCTGCAGACCCTGTTCGTCGCCCTCCTCGTGGGCTTCGGCCTCCAGGCCATGGGCAAGTCCGGTGAGCCGGTGCTGCGCGGCATAGGCCACATACAGCAGCTCGTCTTCAAGCTGCTGTCGATGGTCATGTGGCTGGCCCCGGTGGGTGCCTTCGGCGCGATGGCCGCGGTGGTCGGCGCGACCGGTCTGGACGCGCTCAAGGCGCTCGCAGTCATCATGATCGGCTTCTACACCACCTGCGTCCTCTTCGTGTTCGTCGTGCTCGGCGCGATCCTGCGGCTGGTCACCGGCGTGAACCTGTTCCTGCTGCTGAAGTACCTGGCGCGGGAGTTCCTGCTGATCCTGTCGACGTCCTCCTCGGAGTCGGCACTGCCGCTGCTGATCGCCAAGATGGAGCACGCGGGTGTCAGCCGTCCCGTCGTCGGCATCACCGTGCCGACCGGCTACTCCTTCAACCTGGACGGCACCGCGATCTACCTGACCATGACGTCGCTCTTCATCGCCGACGCCATGGGCAAGCCGCTCGCGATCGGCGAGCAGATATCCCTGCTGGTGTTCATGATCGTCGCCTCCAAGGGCGCGGCCGGTGTCACCGGCGCCGGTATGGCGACCCTCGCGGGCGGTCTGCAGTCGCACCGTCCCGACCTGGTCGGCGGCGTCGGCCTGGTCGTCGGCGTCGACCGCTTCATGAGCGAGGCCCGCGCCCTCACCAACTTCGCGGGCAACGCGGTCGCCACCGTCCTGGTCGGCACCTGGACCAAGGAGATCGACAAGGACCGGATGAACGAGGTCCTCTCCGGACGCCTCCCGTTCGACGCCGCGGCCTTCGCGGCCAACGGCGGCGGCCACGGCCCGGCCGCCGAGGACTCCGACGGCGCCGACACCAAGGCGCTCCCCGAGCAGCGTGACGGTGACACGGCCAAGGAGCACGTGCCTGCCTGACACCCCACGCCCCTGCGGCCCTGCCCTCCTGAATCGGGGCAGGGCCGCGGTCGTGTTCCGGCACATGGGGTGCTTCGAGCAGTCGTGTCACGCGGCCGCGTCGAGCAAGTGGTGCCCCGCGTCCTCCCCCCGTGGCAGAACACGAGGCACCGGCACAGGGGGAGGAAGGGCGGTCAGCCCTCTCCGTCGGCCGCCGGGCGCAACTGTTCGGGGAGCGCGGTCCATTCGGGGCCGCCGTGCCGCGGCTTGACCCACGCGATGTTGCCACCGGTGTCGATGTACGCCACGCGGCCGACGGCCTCGTGCTCGATGTCGTAGACGAGGTCCCCTATCCGGGGCCTGCGCCGGGTGCCTTCGGCCGTGGTCATGACGCCCAGGGTCCTACGAAGCGCTGATATGCGGCTGATGCCTCGCTGACCTGGCCCTGTCGGTAGGCTGCGGAACTGTCACAGTGAATCTCTGGTACCGACGGGGGCAGCGCGTGGACGGGACCGGGTTACGCCTCTTGGGGCCCGTGGGGATATGGCGCGACGACCAGCTCCTGGGCCCCACCGCCGCGCAGCAGCGTTCCGTGCTGGCGATGCTCCTGATGGAACCGGGCCGGGTGGTCTCCGTCGACCGGCTGGTCATGGCCATATGGGGCGAGGACCCGCCGGGCTCGGCGCGCAACGCCGTACAGGTCCAGATATCCAAGCTGCGCCGCATCCTCACCGCCCTGCCCGAAACCGAACTGACCACCTCCGCCAAGGGCTACTGCCTCACCGCCCCGCGCCCGGCCGTCGATCTGCACCGCTTCCGGGACCTGGTGCGCGAGGCCCGTACCGCGCACGACGAGCGGGCCGCCGAACTGCTGCGCGCCGCACTGCGGTTGTGGCGCGGGCCCGCGCTCGCCGATGTGGCGGGCGGCTGGCTGTCCGACACGGTCGGGGCCGGTCTCGAGGAGGAGCGGCGGGCCGCGATGGAGGAGTGCGCCGCGATCGACGTACGGGCCGGGCGCCACCACGAGGCCGTCGTGCGGCTGTCCGCGCTGGTCGCCGAGCACCCGCTGCGGGAGCGCTCGGTGGCCCTGCTCATGGAGGCACTGCGCCGGTCCGGGCGGCGGGCCGACGCCCTCGCGCTGTTCCGCGCCACCCGGCAGCGGTACGCCGAGGAGTTGGGCATCGAACCGGGGGAGGAGCTGCAACGGCTGCACCGGCAGGCGCTCGACACCCGGCCCGACACCCGGCCCGACGCCCCGTCCGGCACCTCACCCGAGCCCCACCCGGCGCCCGAGGCGGCCGACGCGCCCGACGCGCCCGGGGACACCGACGACACCGCCGCCACCCCCGTCGCCGGTGCTGCCGCCGTGCCCCAGCAACTGCCCCCCGACGTCGCCCACTTCACCGGCCGCGAGCGCGAACTGGCCGGTCTGGACGCCCTGCTGCGAAACGCCGGCCGGGCGCCCACCGCCGCCGTCATCGGGGTGATCGCGGGCAGCGGCGGCCTCGGCAAGACCACCCTCGCCGTGCACTGGGCGCACCGGGTCCGCGACCGCTTCCCCGACGGGCAGCTGTACGTCAACCTGCGCGGCTTCGGCCCCACCGGTTCGGCGATGACCGTGGCCGAGGCGGTCCGCGGCTTCCTCGACGCCTTCCAGGTGCCCGCGCACCGCATCCCCGCCACCGTGGAGGCGCAGACCGCCCTCTACCGCAGCCTGCTGGCCGACCGGCGGGTGCTGATCCTGCTCGACAACGCCCGCGACGCCGAGCAGGTACGCCCGCTGCTGCCCGGCTCGCCCGGCTGCCTGGTGGTGCTGACCAGCCGTAACGAACTCACCGGCCTGGTCGTCGCGGAACAGGCCCGGCCGCTGCCGCTGGATCTGTTCGGCCGCGCCGAGGCGCGCGACCTGCTCATCGGCCGCATCGGCGCCGAGCGCGCCGCCGCCGAACCGCAGGCCGTGGAGGACGTGGTCACGGTGTGCGCGGGGCTGCCGCTGGCGGTCGCCATCGTGGCCGCCCGCGCCGCCACCCACCCCCGCTTCCAGATCGCGGCGCTCGCCGATGAGCTGCACGACGCCCGCGGCAGCCTCGACGCGTTCGAGGGCGGGGACGCCACCACCGACGTCCGGGCCGTGTTCTCGTGGTCGTACCACACCCTCGGCGACGACGCCGCCCGGCTGTTCCGGCTGCTCGGCGTGCACCCCGGCCCGTACATCGCCGCCCCCGCCGCGGCCTCCCTCACCGGGGTGGACGTCCCCCAGGCCCGCAGGCTGCTGGGCAGGCTCACCCGGGCCCATCTGATCGCCGAGCGCAGCCCGGGCCGGTACGCGTTCCACGATCTGCTGCGCGCGTACGCCACGGAGCTGACCCAGGAGTGCGACCCGGCCGACGACCGCCGGGCCGCGCTGCACCGGGTGCTGGACCACTATCTGCACTCCGCCTTCGCCGCCGGACGCGCCTTCACCCCGCACCGGGAGCCGATCGCCCTCGCCCCGGCGCGCTCCGGTGTCACCGTCGAGACGTTCACCGCACACGCCCAGGCCCTCACCTGGTTCACCCAGGAACACGCGGTGCTGATCGCGGCCCTCCAGCGGGCCGCGGACGCCGGGTTCGAGACCCACGCCTGGCAACTGGCCTGGACGCTGATGGAGTTCCTGGACCAGCTCGGCCACTGGCACGACCAGCACACCGTCCACCGCATCGCCCTGGACGCCGCCCGCCGCGTCGCCGATCCGGCCGGGCAGGCCTACGCCTGCCATGGGCTGGGCCTCGCCGATTTCCGGATGGGGCTGTACGAACGGGCCCGCGGCCATCTGCTGCGCTCGCTCGACCTGCACGGCGAGACCGCCAACCCCATCGGCCAGGCCCGCATCCATGTCGCGCTCAACATGACGGCCGAGCGCCAGGGCCGTGACGAGGAGCTGCTGTACCACGCCCGGCGGTCGTTGGAGCTGTACCAGGTGGCCGGGCACCGCAAGGGCGAGGCGTACGCCCTCAACAACCTGGGCTGGGCGTACGCCGTGCTGGGCGACTTCCAGCAGACCCTCGTGCACTGCGCCAAGGCGCTCGCCCTCCTGCAGGAGGCGGGCGACGGGCGCGGGGAGTCGGCCGCCTGGGACAGCCTCGGGTACGCCCACCACCACCTCGGCGACCACCAGCAGGCCATCACCTGCTACCGGCACGCGGTCGAGCTGCGGCGCGGCCTGGACGAGCGGGTGCGGGAGGCCGAGTCGCTGCACCGGCTGGGCGACGCCCAGCGGACCGCCGGGGACGTGGCCGGGGCGCGCGCCAGCTGGCGTGCGGCGCTGAGCCGCTTCGACGCCCTCGGCCACCCGGACGCGGACCGGGTGCGCGCCGAACTCGCCGGGCTGGGCGAGCCCCGGCCCGGCGAGTCCTGATCAGCCGAAGCGATTCGTGATCGGCCCGAAGCGATCCCCGATCAGTCGAAGGGGATGCGGACGGTGGACTGGTTGCCGGTGCCGAGGGTGCTGGTGCCGTTGCCGATGGCGTTCCACACCTCGACCCGGACCTTGCCGCCTCTCAGGTCGCCGAGCGCGCCGGTGGCGGATTTCAGGCCGCGGGCCTGCGTGTAGTGCTCGTAGCCCGGGACCGGATCGGTGGCGAAGTACTGGTAGGTCTCGGTGCGGTCCCAGGTGCCGTCGCCGGTGAGGTCGTAGGAGATCCGCGCCTGCTGCCCGTTGGCCACGGCCGTGCCCGCGTCCACGAACAGGTCGAACGCCGTCGAGCCGCCGTTGTAGGTCCGGGTGATGCCGGAGGAGGTGAAGGTCTGCGGCTGGTACGGCGTCCCGTCGTGGTTGGCGCCGCCCGCCGAGGCCACGGTCGTGGCGCTCGCGGACGTCGAGGCCCCGCCGAGGGCGCCGCCCTGGCCCGGGTAGAGGGTGGCGGAGCCGCCGGGGTCGCTGCCGCCGCCTCCGCCCCGGGTCCAGACCGCCACGTAGTCGACGAGCATGGGGTGCCCGGGGACGGTGGCCGCGGTGGGGGTCGGCGAGCCCTTGACCCCGTCGGGGAAGCCGCCGCCGATCGCCACGTTGAGGAGGATGAAGTAGCCCGCGTGGTCCGTCATGTTCGACCAGGTGGCGGCGTCGACCTGGTCCTGGCCGACGCTGTGGAACTGGGTGCCGTCGACGTACCAGCGGAGCTGGTTGGGCGTGGTCGAGCGGTCCCATTCGAAGCGGTACGTGTGGAACGCGGACTGGCAGGTGGACCCGGGGCACGCGCGGTTGGCGCCGAGGCCGGAGGTCTCCCGGCAGGGACCGTTCGGGCTGACGCCGCAGTGCAGGGTCCCCCACACCGAGTTGAGCCCGTTGACGTTCTCCATGATGTCGAACTCACCGATGCCCGGCCAGTTCTGGTAGTTGCCCCGGTACGGGCTGCCGAGCGCCCAGAAGGCGGGCCAGTAGCCGAGGGCGGCGTCGCCCGTGACGTTCGGCATCTGGATCCGGCCCTCCATGCGCAGCACGCCGCCGGCCGGGGCCTTGAAGTCAGCGCGCTTGGTCTCGATGCGGGCCGAGGTCCAGTTGCCCGAGCCGTCGCGGAGCGGGGTGATACGGAGGTTGCCGGTGCCGTCGAGGCTGAGGTTGCTGGTGGAGCCGGTGTAGCTCTGGATCTCGCCGGTGCCCCAGTTGCCGGGGCCGCCGGGGTAGTTGTGGCCGGTGTCGATCTGCCAGTTGGCGGCGGAGGGGAGGGTGTTCGCCGCGCCCTTGAAGTCATCGCTCCACTGGAGGTTCCAGCCGGTGGGCGTGGGCGGCACGTCGGCCCGGGAGGACGTGGCGCCGAGGAGGGCGACGGCGGTGGCGGCGAATGCGGCCAGGGCCGCTCTGAGGGCGGATCTGTGTCTGCGCGGGCGCATGGACGGACCTCCTGAAGGGGGTGTGAGAGCGCTCTCACACCCTCTTTAGGCGTGTCCACGTCACTCGTCAACCTTTTGAACGAACCCCGGTTCGCGCGGGTCTCAGGCCGGGCGCAGCCAGATCGTGGCCAGCGGCGGGAGGGTCGGCAGCAGGCTGGCCGGGCGGCCGTGGGCGGCGGTCGGCTCGGCCTTCAGCGGTTCCGGATTGAGGACGCCGCTTCCGCCGTACCGCTCGTCGTCGGTGTTCAGTACCTCCCGCCACAGCGGGACCGTGTCCGGCACGCCCACCCGGTACGCCTGCCGCACCACCGGCGAGAAGTTGCTGACGGCCAGCAGCGGGGAGCCGTCCGCGTCGAAGCGGAGGAAGGCGAACACGTTGTCCTCGTATCCGTCCCCCTCCACCCACGCGAACCCCTCCGGCACCGTGTCCCGCTGCCACAGCGGCGGCGTCGCCGCGTACACCTGGTTGAGGTCGCGGACCAGATCGCGCACCCCGCGGTGGTCGGGTTCGGCGGAGTACGAGGGGTCCAGCAGCCACCAGTCGGGGCCGTGCCGCTCCGACCACTCCGCGCCCTGCGCGAACTCCTGCCCCATGAAGAGGAGTTGCTTGCCCGGATGCGCCCACATGAAGCCGAGGTACGCACGGTGGGTCGCGCGCTGCTGCCACCAGTCGCCCGGCATCTTGCTCACCAGCGCCCGCTTGCCGTGCACCACCTCGTCGTGCGAGATGGGGAGGACGTAGTTCTCGCTGTACGCGTACACCATCGAGAAGGTCATCTCATGGTGGTGGTACTTCCGGTGCACCGGCTCATGCGCCAGGTAGCCCAGCGAATCGTGCATCCACCCCATGTTCCACTTCAGCCCGAAGCCGAGGCCGCCGAAGCCGCTCGCCCCCACATGGTGGGTGGCCCGGGTGACGCCGTCCCAGGCGGTGGACTCCTCGGCGATGGTCACGACGCCCGGGCAGCGGCGGTAGACCGTCGCGTTCATCTCCTGGAGGAACGCCACCGCGTCCAGGTTCTCCCGGCCGCCGTGCGCGTTGGGCGTCCACTGGCCGGGTTCGCGGGAGTAGTCGAGGTAGAGCATGGACGCGACGGCGTCGACGCGCAGACCGTCGATGTGGAACTCCTCGCACCAGTAGACCGCGTTCGCCACCAGGAAGTTACGGACCTCCGTGCGCCCGTAGTCGAACTCGAGGGTCCCCCAGTCCGGGTGCGCGGCCCGCAGCGGGTCGGACGGCTCGTACAGCGGCCGGCCGTCGAACTCCGCCAGCGCCCACGCGTCCCGGGGGAAGTGCGCGGGCACCCAGTCCACCAGCACCCCGATCCCCGCCCGGTGCAGCGCGTCGACCAGGTACTTGAAGTCGTCGGGCGTGCCGAGGCGGGCCGTGGGCGCGTAGAAGCCGGTCACCTGGTAGCCCCAGGAGCCGCCGAAGGGATGCTCGGCCACCGGCATCAGCTCGACATGGGTGAACCCGAGATCCTTCACGTACGCGGGCAGCTGCTCGGCCAGCTGCCGGTACGTCAGCCCGGGCCGCCACGACGCCAGGTGCAGCTCGTACACCGAGAACGGCAGCTCGTGCACCCGCCCGCCGTCCCGCCGCGCCATCCAGTCGCCGTCGCCCCAGCGGTGGTGCGAGGCGTGCACGACCGAGGCCGTCGCGGGCGGGCACTCGGTGCGCCGTGCCATCGGGTCCGCGCGCAGCGTGCGGCTGCCGTCGGGCCGGGTGATCTCGAACTTGTACAGCGCGCCCTCGCCGACCCCCGGCACGAACAGCTCCCATACGCCGCTGGAGCCGAGCGAGCGCATCGGGAGGCCGGTGCCGTCCCAGTGGCAGAAGTCCCCGGTGACCCGGACGCCCCGCGCGTTCGGCGCCCACACGGTGAACCGCGTCCCGGTCACCCCGTGGTGCGTCATCGGCCGCGCGCCGAGCGCCCGCCACAGCTCCTCGTGGCGGCCCTCGCCGATGAGGTGCAGATCGAGTTCGCCGAGGGCGGGCAGGAAGCGGTACGGGTCGTGGACCCGGACCTCGGCGTCGTCGTACGTCACGAGCAGCTGATAGTCGGGTACGGACGTCAGCGGCAGCACCCCCGAGAACAGCCCGTCCCCCTCCGCGCGCAGCCGCGCCCGCAGCCCGGCGGCGACGACGGTGACGGCCCGCGCGTACGGGCGCAGCGCCCGGAACAGCACCCCGCCGCGCACCGGGTGCGCGCCGAGCAGCCCGTGCGGGTCGTGATGCGAACCGGTGAGCAGCCGCTGCCGGTCCTCGCCCCCGAGCGCGGGCGCGGCCCGCACCCCGTGGTCGTCGTACGGCGCGGTCTGCGGCGCGGTCGGTCGTTGCGTGCCGGGTCCGTCCTCCGGGGCGTCCGCCGCCGCTGCCGCCCGAGGCGCCCGCGGCTCGGGCGGCGCGCCGTACGACGGCCGCGAGGTGGGCTTGATGCCCGCGGACTCCGGCGAGGCGGGGTCCCGGCGCGGGGACGCGTCCTCCCGCAGCCCGGCCTCGACGTCCGGGGCGGCGGCCGGGCGGGTCGTGGGGCCGGAGCGGAACGTGGGCGGGACCGCCGGGCCCCGGCCCGGGCCCTCGTCGGACGGGTGCTGGCTGGACGGCGGTCGTGCGGTCACGGGGTGGTCCTCCCGGGGGGTGTCGGAGGTGTGTCGGAGGTGTCCGGTCTCAGTGGACGGCGGCGGCCAGCCGGCGGATCGCGGTCATCGGGACCGGCAGCCAGTCGGGGCGGTGGCGGGCCTCGTAGAGGACCTCGTACACCGCCTTGTCGGTCTCATGGGCGCGCAGCAGCTCCGGCTCGTCGCGCGGATCCGAACCGGAGGCCTCCGCGTACCCCGCGCAGTAGGCGGCACGCATGCGCCCGGCCCAGTCCTGCGGGGTGTGAGGGCCGCCCACGGCCGCCGCGTAGTCGAAGGAGCGGAGCATTCCGGCGATGTCGCGGACCGGTGGCTGCGGGCGGCGGCGCTCGGCCAGCGGGCGGGACGGCTCGCCCTCGAAGTCGATCAGCGACCACTGCCGTTCCGCCGTCAGCAGGGCCTGCCCCAGGTGCAGATCGCCGTGGATGCGCTGGGCAGCCCAGGTGCGCCCGGCGCGGCCGAGGGCGGCGACGTCCTCGTACGCGGCGTGCAGCGCGGCCCGGTAGGGCTGGAGCGCGGGCACCGCGGCGGCGGCCGAGTCGAGGCGTTCGCTCATGGCGGCCGCCAGGTGTTCGATCTGCGGGCGGCGCAGTACGGAGGCGGGGAGCGTACGGGCCATCGCGAGGTGCACCTCGGCCGTCGCCTGGCCGAGGGCGTGCGCGGCGTCGGCGAAGTTGGCCTGTACGGACAGGGCGTCGAGGGCCAGCTGCCAGCCGTCGGTGGACCCGGCGAGGTAGGGCTGGAGGACGCCGAGGGTGAACGGCTCCGGGCGCGGGCCGGGGCCCTCCGGCGGCGGGGCCGCCTCGAACCAGGCCGCGGGGGCGGGCACCCGGGTGCAGCCGGTGCGGGCGAGGGCGAGGGGGAGTTCGAGGTCGGGGTTGGTGCCGGGGCTGACCCGCCGGAAGAGCTTGAGGATGAACGTATCGCCGTACACCACCGAGGAGTTGGACTGCTCGGCCGTCATCAGCCGGGGCGGCAGGACGGACGGGATCGAGCTGGAGGGCTCCCGTACGAAGCGCAGCGGGCCCAGGCGGCCGGGGACCCGCAGCCGCTCCAGCAGCAGCGAGGCGAGCCGGGGGTCGGCCAGCGCCTCGTACACGGTGCGGCCGTCCAGCGGCCCGCCGCTGGGGTGCCCGATGAGCGCGGGGGCGAGCGAGGGCGGCAGGGCCGAGCGGACGCCGAGCAGCATCTGGTAGCAGTCGCTGGCGGCCGCGCCACGGCGGTGGCCGCAGCCGAAGCCGTGCCGGTGGCCGGGCGGTTCCGGCTGCTGGGCGCGGATGAGCAGATGGAGTAACCCGGGGGCGGCGCCGCCCGGCGGGCAGGGCAGTATCTCGGTCGCCGAGACGAGGGTGAAGCCGGTGACGGGGCGGCCCTTGCCCGCGAACCAGCGCTGCCGGGGGAGCCACTCGGCGAGCAGCGGCGCGAGCGACCCGAGCAGCCCGGCCGGGCCCGTGGCGGCGGGTGACGGAGGGTCGGCTGACGGTGCGACGGTCGGCGGGTGGTGTGCCCCCCGGGAGAATGAAGCTTCCGGCATGGCGTCGCGTCCTTTCCCCGGGCACACGACAGATCAGGGCAAAGTGTCCCGGATTGCGGCGTTGACTGTGCGACGGTGCGGGACGTGTCGGGCGAGGATCGTCCGTACGGCGAGTACGGAGTACGCGATCGGCTCCGCCGGTGGCGGTACGTAGTCAGAGTGCCCATGAAGCCATGACGAAAACGCCCCAGCCGGACAGAGAGGGCGCCTTTTCCCCACCCCGCCCCTCCCCGAACCAGGGCCCCGCCCCGGCCCCCGGCCTTGGGGCTGCGCCCCGGCCCCCGGCCTTGGGGCTGCGCCCCGGCCCCCGGCCTTGGGGCTGCGCCCCGGCCCCCGGCCTTGGGGCTGCGCCCCGGCCCCGGCCTCGGGGCTGCGCCCCGCACCCCGCCTCGGGGCTGCGCCCCGCACCCCGCCTCGGGGCTGCGCCCCGCACCCCGCCTCGGGGCTGCGCCCCGCACCCCGCCTCGGGGCTGCGCCCCGGCCCCCTGCCCGGAGCTGCGCCCGGGCCCCGGCCTCGGGGCTGCGCCCGGGGCCCCGGCCCGGGCTTGGCCCTGGCCCCCGGCCCGGGCTTGGCCCTGGCCCTCGGGTTGAGGTTGTGCCTCGGGGCCCGGGCTTGGGGCTCCGCCCCGCCATCTCCTCGGGGCTGCGCCCGGGGCGCCGGTCCGGGACCCGGCTTCGGGGCGCCGGTCCGGGTCCCGCCTCGGGGCTGCGCCCGGGCCCCCGCCTCGGGGCCGCGCCCCGGCCCCCGGCCCGGGCTTGGCCCTGGCCCTCGGGTTGAGGTTGCGCCTCGGGGCCCGGGCTTGGGGCTCCGCCCCGCCATCCCCTCGGGGCTGCGCCCGGGGTTCCGCCCCGGCTCCGGCCTTGGGGCTGCGCCGCGGGCCCCGGCCTTGGGGTTCCGCCCGGGCCCCGGTCTCGGGGTTCCGCCCCGGGTCCCTCCATCGGGGCCGCCCCGGGGCCCGCCTCGGGGCTGCGCCCGGGGCACCGGCTTGGCCTTGGTTCCGCACCCCGGCTTGAGGCTTCGCCTCGAGGAACGGGCTGGGGCTCTGCCCGGGCCCTCGCCTCGCCCCGCTCCGGGCGCAGCCCCGGACGCTCGCCCGGTCCCGGGGATCGGTGCTGGGCCCGCGGGCGGCGGGGCCGCGGCCCGGCCGTGTTCCGAACCGGGGGCGCGGTCCGCAGAGCGGGGTCCGGGGCGGGCCCCGGGGTCGGGTAGGGGCGGGGTGGGGGACAGCGCACCGGCGCCGGTTACAGCGGGGGGCGGTGGGGGGTTGGGTCGGCTTGGCGCAGGCGGAACCAGTAGAAGCCGTGCCCCGCCATGGTGAGCAGGTACGGCAGCTCCCCGATCGCGGGGAAGCGGACGCCGCCGATCAGCTCGACCGGGTGGCGGCCCGCGAAGGACTGGAGGTCCAGTTCGGTCGGCTGGGCGAAGCGCGAGAAGTTGTGCACGCACAGCACCAGGTCGTCCTCCCCGTCCCGGGTCCGCGGGGCCTCGCGCAGGAAGGCGAGGACGGCGGGGTTGGAGGATGGCAGCTCGGTGAAGGAGCCCAGTCCGAAGGCGGGGTTCTGCTTGCGGATCTCGATCATCCGACGGGTCCAGTGGAGCAGCGACGAGGGGCTGCTCATGGACGCCTCGACGTTGGCCACCTGGTAGCCGTAGACCGGGTCCATGATCGTGGGCAGGAAGAGCCGCCCCGGGTCGCAGGAGGAGAAGCCCGCGTTGCGGTCGGGGGTCCACTGCATGGGGGTGCGCACGGCGTCGCGGTCGCCGAGCCAGATGTTGTCGCCCATGCCGATCTCGTCGCCGTAGTACAGGATCGGCGAGCCGGGCAGCGACAGCAGCAGCGCGGTGAACAGCTCGATCTGGTTGCGGTCGTTGTCCAGCAGGGGGGCGAGCCTGCGCCGGATGCCGATGTTGGCGCGCATCCGCGGATCCTTGGCGTACTCCGCGTACATGTAGTCGCGCTCTTCGTCGGTGACCATCTCCAGCGTCAGCTCGTCGTGGTTGCGCAGGAAGATGCCCCACTGGCAGCCGGACGGGATCGCGGGGGTCTTGGCGAGGATTTCCGAGACCGGGTAGCGGGATTCGCGGCGCACCGCCATGAAGATGCGCGGCATGACCGGGAAGTGGAAGGCCATGTGGCATTCGTCGCCGCCCGCCTCGTAGTCGCCGAAGTAGTCGACGACGTCCTCCGGCCACTGGTTGGCCTCGGCCAGCAGCACGGTGTCGGGGTAGTGGGCGTCGATCTCGGCGCGGACCCGCTTGAGGAGTTCATGGGTGCGGGGGAGGTTCTCGCAGTTGGTGCCCTCCTCCGCGTACAGATACGGCACGGCGTCGAGCCGGAATCCGTCGATGCCGAGGTCCAGCCAGAAGCGCAGGGCAGCTAGTACCTCTTCCTGGACGGCCGGGTTCTCGAAGTTGAGGTCCGGCTGATGCGAGAAGAAGCGGTGCCAGTAGTACTGCTTGCGTACTGGATCAAAGGTCCAGTTGGACGTCTCGGTGTCGACGAAGATGATGCGGGCGTCCTGGTACTGCTTGTCGTCGTCGGCCCAGACGTAGTAGTCGCCGTACGGTCCGTCCGGATCGCTGCGGGACTCCTGGAACCACGGATGCTGATCACTGGTGTGGTTCATGACAAAATCGATGATGACGCGCATGCCGCGCTGGTGCGCGGCGTCCACGAACTCGACGAAGTCGGCGAGATCCCCGAACTCCGGCAGCACGGCCGTGTAGTCCGAGACGTCGTAGCCGCCGTCGCGCAGCGGGGAGGCGAAGAAGGGCGGCAGCCAGAGGCAGTCGACGCCGAGCCACTGGAGGTAGTCGAGTTTGGCCGTGAGTCCCTTGAGGTCGCCGATGCCGTCGCCGTTGCTGTCCTGGAAGGAGCGCACCAGGACCTCGTAGAAGACGGCGCGTTTGAACCAGTCGGGGTCACGGTCCTTGGCCGGGGTGTCTTCGAACTTGTCCGGAACGGGCTCGTTGACGATCATGTTGTGGGTGACCCTCCGATCGGTGAGGACGGTCGCAGGGAGAGCACGTGCGCGGGAGCCATGTCACGCCCCGGCTCCAGGCGCACGTAGTTGTCCCTGCCCCAGTGATAGGTCTCGCCGGTGAGCTCGTCGCGCACCGGGACGGACTCGTGCCAGTCGAGGCCGAGTTCCGGCATGTTCAACGAGACCGTCGCCTCCTGGGTGTGGTGGGGGTCCAGGTTGACGACGGTGAGCACGCACGAGTCGCCCGTGCGCTTGGAGTAGACGATGACGGAGTCGTTGTCGGCGTGGTGGAATCGCAGGTTGCGCAGCCGGCGCAGGGCGGGGTGCCGCCGGCGCAGCCGGTTGAGCCGGGTGAGGAGCGGGGTGAGCGTCGTGTCCGAACGCTCCGCGGCCGCCCAGTCGCGCGGGCGCAGCTGGTACTTCTCCGAGTCCAGGTACTCCTCGCTGCCGGCGCGCAGCGGGGTGCTCTCGCACAGTTCGTAGCCCGCGTAGACACCCCAGGTGGGGGAGAGGGTGGCGGCGAGGACGGCCCGTACCGCGAAGGCCGGGCGGCCGCCGTCCTGGAGGTAGGCGTGGAGGATGTCGGGGGTGTTGACGAAGAAGTTGGGCCGCATCCAGGCGGCCGCGTCCCCGGACAGCTCGGTGAGGTAGTCGGTCAGCTCCTGCTTGCCGTTGCGCCAGGTGAAGTACGTGTACGACTGCTGGAAGCCGATCATGCCGAGCGTGTTCATCATCGCGGGCCGGGTGAACGCCTCGGCGAGGAAGATGACGTCGGGGTCGGTGCGGTTGATGTCCCCGATCACCTTCTCCCAGAAGACCACGGGCTTGGTGTGCGGATTGTCGACCCGGAAGATCCGTACGCCGTGGGACATCCAGAACCGCAGCAGCCGCTCGGTCTCGCGGACGAGGCCGGGGAAGTCGGCGTCGAAGGCGATGGGGTAGATGTCCTGGTACTTCTTGGGCGGGTTCTCGGCGTACGCGATCGTCCCGTCCGCGCGCCGGTGGAACCACTCGGGGTGCTCGGTGACCCAGGGGTGGTCGGGGGAGCACTGGAGCGCGAAGTCGAGCGCCACCTCCATGCGCAGCTCGCGCGCCCGGGCCACGAAGTGGTCGAAGTCGTCCAGGGTGCCGAGGTCGGGGTGGATCGCGTCGTGGCCGCCGTCCGGTGAGCCGATCGCCCAGGGGGAGCCGACGTCGAAGGGGCCCGCGGAGAGGGTGTTGTTGGGACCCTTGCGGTAGGCGGTGCCGATGGGGTGGATGGGCGGCAGATAGACGACGTCGAACCCGGCGGCGGCGACGGCGGGCAGCCGCTCGGCGGCGGTGCGCAGCGTCCCGCTGACCGGCCGCCGGCCCTCCCCCACCTTGGCGCCCTCGGAGCGCGGGAACAGCTCGTACCAGGAGCCGAACAGCGCGCGCTCCCGCTCGACCTGGAGCGGCATCGGGCGCGATGCGGTGACCAGTTCGCGCAGTGGATGGCGGTCGAGGGCGGCGGTGACGTCGGGGGCGAGGGCGGCGGCGAGCCGGTCGGCGACCGGGCGGCGCTCGTCGCGCAGCGCGTCGACGGCGCCCAGCACCGCCTCCCGGCCGTCGTTCTTGGGCACTCCGGCCGCGGCTCTCTCGTGCAGCCGGGCGCCTTCCTCCAGCACCAGATCGGTGTCGATCCCGGCCGGGATCTTGATCCGGGCGTGATGGCGCCAGGTGGCGACGGGGTCGCTCCACGCCTCGACCGTGTACGACCAGCGGCCGGGCGAGGTGGGGGTGACCTCGGCGCCCCAGCGGTCGGTGCCGGGGGCGAGTTCGCGCAGGGGGGTCCAGGGCCCCGACCGTCCGGCCGGGTCGCGGAGGACGACATTGGCGCTGACCGCGTCGTGGCCCTCCCGGAACACGGTGGCGCTGACCTCGAAGGTCTCGCCCACGACCGCCTTGGCGGGGCGGCGGCCGCAGTCGATCAGCGGACGGATATCCAGAAGGGGAATACGACCGATCATAGGATCACCTGACGGCGTTGCGGGCTGATGAGCAGAGGGCGCTTGATGGTCGGCGGCGGCTTCTGTCCTTTGTATAGGCTTTACCGCCGGGCGATGGGTTGCGGGCATGACAGCTCCTGTCCGCGTTCACTCTGGTGGGCGGATGAGGTCGGCCATGGGGGCGCGTTCGGGAAGCCTTCCCACCGGATGCCGGGAGACAATCCGGGTTCCCGTTAACTACCCGTTCGTAACGCGGGGTGCATGGTTCGGTCCCGCGCGTATCCGTGCGGGACCGATGATATGACCGCAATCTGTGGTTGTCAGATGTCCTGTCAGTCTCCGACGCGCAGCAGGCGGTTCGGCGAACCGCGCCCGGCGTTCCGTACCGCGCCCTTGGTCGACTCGGCCATGAGCGCCGCGCTCACCCGGGCCGGGGTCGCCGCGGGGTGGGCGGCGAGGTAGAGCGCCGCCGCGCCCGCGACGTGGGGCGCCGCCATCGACGTCCCCGACAGCGTCGCGGCCGCCGTATCGCTCGCGTTGGACGCCGAGACGATCCGGTCGCCGGGCGCGAACAGGTCAACGGCCGGGCCCCAGTTGGAGAACGGCGAGCGGCGGTCGGCCCGGTCCGTCGCGCCCACCGTGATCGCCTGCTCCACCCGGCCCGGCGAGAACGAGCCCGCCGGCCGGTCCGCGTTGCCCGCCGCGACCGTGAAGGTGAGACCGGCGCGTATCCCGGCCCGTACGCCCGCGTCCCACTCCGGGACCGGCCCCGCGACCGCCGCCCCCAGGCTCAGGTTGACCACCGCCGGCTTCCGGGCGTGCTTCAGCACCCAGTCCAGACCGGCCAGCACCTCGGCGCTGGTGCCCTCGCCCCGGTCGTCCAGCACCCGTACGGCGACGATGTCCGCCCGCTTCGCCACCCCGTACTGCGTGCCGGCGGCGGTCGCGGCCACATGGGTGCCGTGGCCGTCGCCGTCCTGCGCGACCGGGTCGTCGTCCACGAAGTCCCAGCCGGAGCGGGCCCGGCCGCCGAAGTCCCGGTGGCTGGTGCGCACTCCGGAGTCGATGACGTAGATCGTCGTCCCGCGCCCGCCGTCGGCCGGTGCCGTATACGACCCGTCCAGCGCCCCGGTGGGCTGGTCGACCCGGTCCAGACCCCACGACGGCGGATACGCCTGGGTGGCGGTGGTGCCGGCGGTGGTGGTGGCGCGCAGCGACACCTCGGCGTCGCGGGTGACCGAGGCGACGCCCGGGTCCGCCGCGAGCCGCCTCGCCTGCGCCCCGTCCGCCCGCACGGCGAAGCCGTTCAGCGCGCTGCTGTACGTACGGCGCACCCTCGCCCCGTACTTCTCCACGATGCCCTTGCCCCGCGCGGACGACGCCGACGGCGCCCCCGCTCCCCGTTGCAGCGTCACGATGTAGGTGTGGCGCGCCGCCGCGCCCGCGGCCTGGGCGGGCAGCGCCCCGCCCGCGCCCAGCACCACCGCGGCGGCGGCCAGCGCCCCGGCCGTCCGGCGGCGGCCTCTGCTCCTCCTGGTGCTCCTCCTGTGCGCCATGGACGATCCCTCCCCGGCCCTCCCCGATGCGGAGGCGCCAGGGTCTCGTGGGGAGGGGGCCCCGGCAAGTGCGCATCAGGGGGCGGAACCGGCGCGCCGCGCCCGCCCCCGGGGAGGGGGCGGGCGCGGCGCGCGGTGAACCGTTCGACGCCCGCGGACGCGCCTACTTGTAGGTGATGTCGGACTCCTTGTAGAGGCAGGTCTTGGCGTCCGGGCCGGAGCCGGTCTCCTCGGGCTCCTCACCGGTGTCGTTGCCCTTGAAGCGGACGCAGGGGTCGATCTTCTTCTTGGTGTCGCCGATGATCGTGATGTTGCTGAGCTTCGCGGTGTCCCCGAAGTTCTCGTTGACGCCGACGAGGGACTTGCCCGGAGCGGTCACCTCCACGCCGTCCACCACGACCGCGCGCTTCTGCTGCTTGGAGCAGTTGCCGCACGAGCGGTAGAGCTTGCCGAAGTCCTGCACGGCGAAGTCGCGGATGGTGAGCGTGCCGCCGCCGTTGTGCTGGAAGACCTTGTCGTCGGCCTTGCGCGCGCCGCCGCCCTTGACGGTGTACGTGGCGTCGGCGCCGCCCAGGAAGGTGGCGGCGTCCTCGCCGACGTCCTCCCACCAGACGTTCTGCAGGGTGCAACTGCCCTCGCAGTGGATGCCGTCGGCGGCGGGGGAGCCGATGACGACGTTCTTCAGGGTGGCGCCGTCGGCCAGCTCGAACATCGCGGGCTGGCCCTCGTCCTGGCCGCCGTCGCCGAGTTCGCCCTCGCCGACGTAGCGCAGCATCTTGCCGTCGACGACCCCGGAGATCTTCTGCGTCTCGCTGACCGGCTTGTCGTCACCGGGGGTGGGCCACTCGGCGGACGCCGAGGCGGAGGAGAGCATCGTCCCGGCCGTGATCGCGCCGATGGTGAGGGCGGCGGCGCCGAGGCCGCCGATCAGGGCGCGCTTGCGGGTGGGACGCGGTCTGTGGTGCTGCCGTGCCATGGGTATCCATTCCGTGGGGGGAGTGGGGGGATGATGTACGCCCTGAAGTCGCCGCCGGTCCGGAAGACGTTGCCGCCCGGCCCGCGAAAAAATCACGGACCGGGCGGCGGACCTCACCTGCGCGCGCTGGCTACTTGTAGGTGATGTCGGAGCTGCTGTACTTGCAGTACGTGCCGTCGGCGTTGCTGCCGTTCTTCGTCGGCTCCTTGCCGGTGTTGTTCCCGATGTACTTCTGGCACGGGACGATCTTCTTGCTGCTGTCCCCGACGATCGTGACCTTGCGCAGGGTCAGCGAGTCCCCGTAGTTGGTGTTGATCCCGCCGATGACCTTGCCCGGCGCGGTGATCTCGGTGTTGCTCACGTTGATCGTGCGCTTGTACTGGCTGGAACAGTTGCCGCAGGAGCGGACGAAGGTCGAGAAGTCCTGGCCGGCGAAGTTGGAGATGTTGAGCGTGCCGCCGCCGTTGAACTGGAAGATCTTGTCCGATGCCTTGCGGGCGCCGCCCCCGATGACGTTGTACGTCTTGCCGGTGCCGCGGAAGGTGGCGGCGTCCTCGCCGACGTCCTCCCACCAGACGTTCTGCAGCGTGCAGCTGCCCTTGCAGTGGACGCCGTCGGCGGCCGGGGAGCCGATGATGACGTTCTTGAGGGTCGCGCCGTCGGCCAGCTCGAACAGCGGGCCCTGGTCCTCGTCCTGGCCGCCCGTGCCGAGGTCGCCGGAACCGTAGTAGCGCTTCATGCCGCCGTCGGTGGTCCCGCTGACGGGGATCGTCTTGGTGACCGCCTGCGGGGTGCCGCTGGGCGAGGGCCAGGTGGCGGCCGACGCGGCCGACAGCGACAGCCCGGTGGTGATCGCGCCCGCGGTCAGGGCGATGGCGCCGAGGGCGCCGCCGATCGCCCGCCGCCTCGTGCGTGGTTCAGCCATGTCACAGCTCCTTGTGCGGAAGGGGGTTTTCCGAGGTGGTGCGAGGGATGGTGATCAGGGGGTGGCTCAGGGGGTGGTGATGGACGGCCGCGGAGGGGTGGCCATCTTGTTGCCGATGAAGAAGCTGGGGTGCGGCGGCTGGTTGTAGGCGGTGTTCTGCCAGGCCAGCGCCTCCCGGTACTGCCGGTCGTGCAGCAGCGTCGTGATCCGCCGGTCGGTCTCGTACGGCGTGGAGTAGATCCGCAGCGCCTTGTTGTCGCTGGTCGGCCAGATCACCTCCTCGCGCCAGTCGCCGAGGATGTCGCCGGACAGCGACGGGTTGGCCTTGGTGCCGTTGTTGGAGTGCACCCCGGAGCCGGTGAGCTGCCGGGTCTCGCCCGACGTGCCGTACTTGTCGATGTGCGTACCGTCCAGCAGCTCGCGCACCGGGTCGCCGTCCCACCAGGACAGGAAGTTCATGGACGACGGCTTGCGGCCCTTGGCGGCACCGGAGGCCGAGCGGATCTGGTCGTCCTTCGCGGACCACATCTCGGCGCCGTCGTTGCCCGCCCAGATGTCACCGGCCACCCCGCGCCCGTTGTCGCCGCCCGCCGGGGTCGTCCAGAGCACCTGGCCGGTCCTGGCGTCGGCCAGGTACGAGGACGGCTTGGAGGAGTCCTCGTCCACCTTGAAGTACTCCAGGCCCGGCCGGGACGGGTCGAGGTCGCCCAAGTGGGCCGCGTCGCCGTGGCCGTTCTTCGTCGTCCACAGCCCGGAGCCGTTGTCGTCCACGGCCATCGAGCCGTAGACGATCTCGTCCTTGCCGTCGCCGTCGACATCACCGATCGCCAGCGCGTGGTTGCCCTGCCCGTCGTAGCCCTTGCCGCTGTTGGTGGAGCTGTTGGTGTCGAACGTCCACTTGCGGGTCAGCTGGCCGCCCTTGAAGTCCCAGGCGGCGATGACGGTGCGGGTGTAGTAGCCGCGCGCCGCGATCAGGGAGGGCGTGGAGCCGTTCAGATACGCCGTCCCGGCCAGGAAGCGGTCCACCCGGTTGCCGTACGAGTCGCCCCATGAGGAGACCGTGCCGCGCGCCGGGACGTAGTCCACGGTGGACATCGCGGCGCCGGTGCTCCCGTTGAACATCGTCAGGAACTCGGGGCCGCTGAGCACGTAGCCGCTGGAGTTGCGGTAGTCGGCGGACGCGCTGCCGATCGTCTTGCCCGTGCCGTCGACCGTGCCGTCCGCGGTCTTCATCGCGACCTCGGCCCGGCCGTCGCCGTCGTAGTCGTACACCTGGAACTGGGTGTAGTGCGCGCCGGAGCGGATGTTACGGCCCAGGTCGATGCGCCACAGCCGCTTGCCCTGGAGGGTGTAGCCGTCCACGATCGTGTTGCCCGTGACGCCGGACTGCGAGTTGTCCTTCGCGTTCGTCGGCTGCCACTTGAGGACGAGGTCGAGGTCGCCGTCGCCGTCCAGGTCGCCCACGGAGGCGTCGTTGGCCTCGTACGTGTAGTCGGACCCGGCGGCCGGGGGCGAGATCGGGACATCGAGATAGCCCGAGCGGAACTGGAGGGCGGCGGGGGAGGCGGCCTGCTCCGCGCCGTTCACCACGGCGCGCACGGTGTACGTCTCCGTGGCCGCCGCGCCCTTGTCCAGGTAGTTGGTCGAACCCGTGATCGGGGACGCGTTGACCTTCGTGGACCCGCGGTAGACGTTGAAGGCGACGTTGGACGGGTCGGTCGCGAGCCAGCGCCAGCTGACCAGGTTGTCGCTGCCCGAGCGGACGCTGACCAGGCCCCGGTCCAGCTTCTCCAGCTGGGCGGCCGCGGCCTTCGCCCTGGCCCCCTTACCGGTCTCGTTGTCCGTCTCGGCGGCTCCCGAGACGCTCGCCAGACCGGTGACGGTCAGCGCGCCCACCGCGAGCGCCGCGGCCAGCGTCCGCGGGCGGCCGAGCGGCACGCGCGCGGCGTGTCTGGGCGGATGACCTGGCGGGGGCTGCGATCTGTCCCGGATACGCACGGGGCCTCCAAGGCATGGGGGGAAGTGAACGCCCCCTAGTCGTCGCCCTGGCCGGAAAGGTTGCCGCCTCCCGACCGAACTTCGCGGGGCTCGGGCGAAACAGCCGAAACGGGGCGCGTCGGCCGCTACCGTCGAAGGTGTGAAGGCCATCCGTCGCTTCAGCGTGCGTCCCGTGCTCCCGGAACCCCTACGACCGCTTCACCGGCTGGCGCGCAATCTGCGCTGGTCGTGGCACCCCGAGACCCGCGAGCTGTTCGAGGCCATGGACCCCGAGGGCTGGCGGGCCTGCAGCGGCGACCCGGTGCGGCTGCTGAGCGCCGTACCCGTCGCCCGGCTGGCGGAACTCGCCGCGGACCGCGGCTTCCTGCGGCGGCTCGGTGCGGCCGCCGAGGACCTGGACGACTATATGAACGCCCCCCGCTGGTACCAGGGCCGCACAGCGGCCGCCCCGGACCGGTCGGACGCCCCGCCCCCGGCGGACCGGTCGGACGCCCCGCCCCCGGCGGACCGGTCGGCCGGTGCGGCCCCGTCGGCCGGTGCGGCCCCGGCCGGGCCCACGGCCGGGGTCCGGGAGCCGGGGGGAGCCGACGTGTCCCCCCGACTGCCCGCCGCCATCGCCTACTTCTCGCCAGAGTTCGGCATCACCGCCGCGCTGCCCCAGTACTCCGGCGGGCTCGGCATCCTCGCCGGTGACCACCTCAAGGCCGCCAGCGACCTCGGCGTCCCTCTCATCGGCGTCGGACTGCTCTACCGCCACGGCTACTTCCGGCAGTCCCTCTCCCGCGAGGGCTGGCAGCAGGAGCAGTACCCCGTCCTCGACCCCAACGAGCTGCCGCTCACCCTGCTGCACGAGCCCGGCGCGGGCGTCGGCCGCCCGGCGCGGGTCACGCTCGCCCTCCCCGGCGGCCGCCCGCTGCACGCGCAGATCTGGCAGGCCCAGGTCGGCCGGGTGCCGCTGCTGCTGCTCGACTCGGACGTGGAAGGCAACGGCCCCGGTGAGCGCGATGTCACCGACCGGCTCTACGGCGGCGGCAGCGAGCACCGGCTGCTGCAGGAGATGCTGCTCGGCATCGGCGGGGTGCGCGCGGTGCGCGCGTACTGCCGTATCACCGGGCACGCCGCGCCCGAGGTCTTCCACACCAACGAGGGCCACGCCGGATTCCTCGGCCTGGAGCGCATCCGCGAACTCGTGGACACGACGGAGGCGGACTTCGCGTCCGCCCACGAGACCGTACGGGCCGGCACCGTCT
The DNA here is from genome assembly GCF_042958345.1 of Streptomyces sp. NPDC007983. NCBI lineage: Bacteria > Bacillati > Actinomycetota > Actinomycetes > Kitasatosporales > Streptomycetaceae > Streptomyces > Streptomyces sp. NPDC007983. The sequence continues at coordinate 338,181 of NZ_JBIBJI010000009.1, read as the reverse complement.
TCACCACCCACACCCCGGTGCCCGCCGGGATCGACCGGTTCGACCGCGACCTCGTCGCCCGCCACTTCGGGGACGACGGCGAACTGCCCGGCATCGGCGTCGAGCGCGTCCTCGCCCTCGGCCGGGAGACCTACCCCGGCGGCGAGCCCGGCCTGTTCAACATGGCCGTCATGGGGCTGCGGCTGGCCCAGCGCGCCAACGGGGTCTCCACCCTCCACGGCGAGGTCAGCCGCGAGATGTTCGCCGGTCTGTGGCCCGGCTTCGACGCCGACGAGGTGCCCATCACCTCCGTCACCAACGGCGTCCACGCGCCCACCTGGCGCGCCCCCGAGGTCACCCGGCTCGGCGCCCGCCAGTTCGGCCACCTCCCCGCCGCCGAACTGTGGGAACTGCGCCGCACCCTGCGCAAGCAGCTCGTCGCCGAGGTACGGCAGCGGCTGTACGCCTCGTGGCGGCAGCGCGGCGCGGGCACCGCCGAACTGGGCTGGATCGACTCCGTCCTCGACCCCGACGTCCTCACCATCGGCTTCGCCCGCCGCGTCCCCTCGTACAAGCGGCTCACCCTCATGCTGCGCGACCGCGACCGGCTCACCGAGCTGCTGCTGCACCCCGAGCGGCCCCTCCAGATCGTCGTCGCGGGCAAGGCCCACCCGGCCGACGACGGCGGCAAGCGTCTCGTCCAGGAACTCGTCCGCTTCGCCGACGACCCCCGGGTGCGGCACCGCCTGGTCTTCCTCCCGGACTACGGCATGGGCATGGCCCAGAAGCTCTACCCCGGCTGCGACGTCTGGCTCAACAACCCGCTGCGCCCGCTGGAGGCCTGCGGCACCAGCGGCATGAAGGCCGCCCTCAACGGCTGCCTCAACCTCTCCGTCCTCGACGGCTGGTGGGACGAGTGGTACGAACCCGACTTCGGCTGGGCCATCCCCACCGCCGACGGCTCCGCCGTCGACGACGACCGCCGCGACGACCTGGAGGCGGCCGCCCTCTACGAGCTGCTGGAGAACCGGGTCGCACCGCAGTTCTACGACCGCGGCCCCGACGGCCTCCCCGGCCACTGGATCGACATGGTGCGCCAGACCCTCACCACCCTCGCCCCCAAGGTGCACGCGGGACGCATGGTGCGCGAGTACGTCGAGCGGCTCTACGCCCCGGCCGCCCGCGCCCACCGCGCCCTCGACCGCGCCACGGCCCGCGACCTGTCCGCCTGGAAGACCCGGGTCCGCGAGGCATGGCCCCAGGTGGCCGTGGACCACGTCGAAACCCGGCTCACCCCGCCCGCCCCCGGCGGTGCCGCCGAGCTCGGCTCCTCCCTCTCCCTCCGCGTCCAGGTCCGCCTCGGCGGCCTCGACCCCACCGACGTCGAGGTCCAGGCCGTGGCGGGCCGGGTGGACGAGGCCGACCGCCTGACCGACACCACCGCCATCCCCCTCAAGCCCACCTCCGGCCCCGACGACGAGGGCCGCCACCTCTACGAAATCCCCCTCGCCCTCGACCGCACGGGCCCCTTCGGCTACACCGTCCGCGTCCTCCCCACCCACCCCCTCCTGGCCACCCCCGCCGAACTCGGCCTCACCGCCCTCCCCTCCGAAACCACCTCCGAGGCCGCGGGAGTCCTGATGCGCTGAGCCGGTCGGCCATGGTGGTTGAACGGACGACGAACACTGCGGGATGTTTTGGCCATGGCCGCCCGATGTCCGATATGGGCTCGTACATTCACCCCCCAAGACACGCGTCTGACGGGGGAAAAGACATGGAGTGGCTGGAACAGCTGCTGGCTCCGGAGAATCTGCTGGCGCTCCTCGGCGTCGTCGTCACGGTCGGCGGGCTGTCCTATGAGCGGCTGATCCCGGGGCGGAAGCGCATCGGATACCGCGTGCAGATGGACACGCTGATAGACGACAGCGCCCAGGACGGGCAGATGCATCAGCGGCTGCGGATGCTGGAGAACACCCCGGATCTGGCCGGAGCCTCACTGGTGCTGCTGCGGATCGAGAACGACGGCTTCCGCAGCATCGACACGGACGACTACATCACCGCACCGGTGACGAACCACCGTGGGCTCACCGCGACCTTCCCGAACCGGATCGTGCGGGACGTGGCGGTGACCGAGCCCAGCCATCCGGATCTGCTGCGGCATCTGCCGCAGCACGGCAGCGCGGAGCGGCCCGGGCTGATCTGCCAGAACCACGAGATCTCCCTGCCGCGGGTGCCGCTGAACAAGGGGGACCACTTCAAACTGCTGGTGCTGCTGACGGGCGCCGGGACGGACAAGCCGCCGCATGTGGGCGGGCGCATCAGGGAAGGCCGGATCCGGAACAACGAGAAGTTCCGGCGGCCCAGCAACCGGATGCTGGGGCTCATCGGGAGCCTGCTGGCCCTGCTGATCCTGCAGCCGTTCGGCACACAGCTGTGGCAGGACCATCCGCTGCCGCGCGGATGCGCCGAGGGGACGCTGACGATCGTCGGCTCGACCGCGTTCAGCCCGGTGGCGCGGGATCTGGGCGGGGCGTACGAGAGCGACTGCGCCGGTGCCCGCGTCGAGGTGCGGGCGGAGGGCAGCGGGCGCGGCACCGGCACGCTGCGCGAGGCGGGGGAGGCGGCGAAGGGCGGGTTCCCCTCGTACCTCGCGTTCTCCGACGGCCAGGACGGGGAGGGGGACCCGAAGCTCAAGGAGCACCTGGTGGCGCTGTCCGTCTTCAGCGTGGTGCTGAACAAGGACGTCCGGCTGCCGGATCTGTCGCTCACGGATCTGCGCGGGCTGTACTCGGGCCGGATCACCAACTGGAAGCGGCTCCCCGGCGGCCCCGATCTGCCGGTGCGGCTGGTGAGCCGGGACGCGAAGTCGGGAACGCGCGGGGTGTTCGAGAAGCGGGTGCTGGGCGACAACGAGATCTCCCGCACCTCCGACAACTGCCGGACCCTGAAATTCCGCAAGGACGCCGTCATCCGCTGTGAACTCGACAGCACCGACGAGGTGTTGCGGACCGTGGCGGACACCCCCGGCGCCATCGGCTACGCCGAACTGCACTCCGCCGAAGCCGGCGCCGCCAAGGGGAGCCTGCGGCTGCCGGCCCTGGACGGGCGCAGGCCCTCCGTCGAGGCGGTGCGGGAGCGGACGTACCCCTTCTGGGAGCCGGAGTACGCGTACACCTACACGCGGCCGCCCGCGAACTCCCTGACCTCGAAGTTCCTCGACTATCTGGCGGGGGACACCGGACGGAACGTCATCGAGAAGCACGGCCATCTGCCGTGCTCGGTGCCGGAGAACCAGCGGGCCTGCCAGGCGGGTTGAGCCGGTCCGGCCGCTCCCGGACGCTTCCGGCCGGGCGGGCCACGGGGCCCGCCCGGCCGTTGTCAGCTCGGGGGCGTCACTTGACGTTGACGCCGCCCCAGGCGTTGTTGACCGCCTTGTACTCGGTGCTGTTGGCGCCGTACAGCTTCTTCGCGGCGTTGAGCGTCGCGGTGCGGGCCTTGGCGTAGTTGGTGGTCGAGGTCATGTACGTGGTCAGGGCCTTGTACCAGATCTTCTCGGCCTTGGCGCGGCCGATGCCCTTGACGACCCGGCCGTCCTTGGTCGGGCTGTTGTACGTGACACCGCCGATGACCTTGCGGCCACTGCCCTCGGCCAGCAGGTAGAAGAAGTGGTTGGCGATGCCGGAGGTGAAGTGCGGGTCGTCCTCGCCGACGCCGCTCTTCCAGTAGTCGTAGGACAGCCCGTCCTTGCTGGGCTTGTCCATGTAGCGCAGCGGGGTGCCGTCGCCGTTGATGTCGATCTTCTCGCCGATGAGGTAGTCACCGGGGTCCTTGGCGTTCTTGGAGTAGAACTCGACGGCGGTGCCGAAGATGTCCGAGGTCGCCTCGTTGAGGCCGCCGGACTCGCCGGAGTACTCCAGGTTGGCGGTGGCCGAGGTGAGGCCGTGGCTCATCTCGTGGGCCGCGACGTCGAGCGAGGTGAGCGGATTCTTGTTGCCCTCGCCGTCGCCGTAGGTCATGCAGAAGCAGGCGTCGTCCCAGAAGGCGTTCTGGTACGCGTCACCGTAGTGGACGCGGGAGTACGCGGCCTTGCCGTTGCCCTTGATGCCGTTGCGGCCGAGGACCTTCTTGTAGTAGTCCCAGGTCATGGCGGCGCCGTACTGGACGTCCACGGCGGCGGTCTGCGCGATGGTGGGCTTGCCGTTGCCCCAGACGTTGTCGGCGTCGTAGAACGCCGACCCCTTCTTGGTGTCGTCCCACGAGTGCTTGGAGTTGTACGTCTGGTGGCCGCCGCGCGCGGTGTCCTTCATCAGCCACTGGCTGCCGCTCTTGACCGAGCCGACGGCGACCTTGCCGTTGTGCTGGCCGGTGCCGGTGCCGGTCTCGATGGCCTGGTACTCGTACAGCTTCTTGCCGCTGTCGGCGTCGGTGATGACGTGCAGCCGGTTCGGCGTGCCGTCCTTCTGGAGGCCGCCGATGACGGTCTCGTACGCCAGGACGGGCTTGCCGGTGGCGGCCCAGATCACCTTGCGCGGGGCGCGCTCGGTGGTGGCGCCGGTGACGTCGGCGGCCTTCGCGGCGGCCAGGGCGGTGCGCTGGGCACCGGAGGCGGCGAAGGAGGCGCGGGTGTCGGCGACCTTGATGCGCGCGTCGGTGGCCTTGGTGACGCCCTCCTTGGCGCCGCTGGGCGCCTGGTGGACGATCAGGTCGCCGCCGAGGACCGGGAGTCCGTCGTAGGTGCGCTCGTAGCGGGTGTGGGTGGAGCCGTCGGCGTCCTTGACGACGTCACGGACGATCAGCTTCTCCTTGCCGCCGAGCCCGAGGGACGCGGCGGTGCCGGACTTCGGAGTGGCCGCGCCCGCGGGGGCCGCGGTGGCACCGGCGGCGAGCAGGGAGGCGGCCAGGGTGGCCGCTCCGGCGGCGAGGGCGGTACGCGAGCGTCTGTGACGGGATATACCGGATATGGCAGACGTCGAGCGTGAATCCACGCGTATCTCCTGTTGTCATGGGAGGTTGGCCGACGTGTCGGTCAACCGGGCAAAGATGTGTCTTTGCTGTGAAGAAAACATACCGGTGCCCGGGGACAATCCCCGGGCACCGGCTGCATGTCGTGCGTTACGCATCGGTAACGCCGTCGCGTCTACTTCACGTTGACCCCGGCCCAGGCGGCGTCGACGCCCTTGGCCTCGGGGCTGTCCTTCCCATAGAGGTCGTTCGCGGCCTTCTGGGTTGCCTCACGCGCCGCGTGATAGTCCGTGGTGGAGGTCATGTATGTGGTGAGGGCCTTGAACCAGATCTTCTCGGCCTTGTCCCGCCCGATGCCCTCGACCTTCTTGCCGTCGGAGGTCGGGCTGTCGTACTTGACGCCGCCGATCTCCTTGGCGCCGCTGCCCTCGGACAGCAGGTAGAAGAAGTGGTTGGCGACACCGGAGGAGTAGTGGACGTCGAGGTCGCCGACCTTCTCGGACCAGGCGTCCGCGGACTCGCCGTCCTTGCTGGGCTTGTCCATGTAGCGCAGCGGGGTGCCGTCGCCGTTGATGTCGATCTTCTCGCCGATGAGGTAGTCACCGGGGTCTTCGGTGTTCTTGGCGTTGAACTCGACGGCGGAGCCGAAGATGTCGGAGGTGGCCTCGTTGAGGCCGCCGGACTCGCCGCTGTACTCCAGGCCCGCGGTCTTGGAGGTGACGCCGTGGGTCATCTCGTGCGCCGCGACGTCGAGGGCGGTCAGCGGGGCCTTGTTGCCCTCCCCGTCGCCGTACGTCATGCAGAAGCAGGAGTCTTCCCAGAACGCGTTGACGTAGTTGTCGCCGTAGTGGACGCGGGACGTGGCGGCCTTGCCGTCGCCGCCGATGCCGTCGCGGCCGTGCACCTTCTTGTAGTAGTCCCAGGTGGTGGCGGCGCCGTAGTGGGCGTCCACGGCGGCGGTCTGCGGGTCGTCGCCCTTGCCGTTGCCCCAGGCGTCGTCCTCGTCGGTGAACGCCTTGCCCTCGCCGTCCTCCTTGTTCTCCAGGTTGAGGGTCTTGTGGCCGCCGCGGTCGGCGTCGGTCAGGGTGTAGCCGCTGCCCTCCTTGGAGGTGCCCAGCTCCACCTTGCCGCTGTACTCGCTCTGGCCGCTGCCGGTTTCGACGCCCTGGCGCTCGTAGAGCTTCTTGCCGGTGGCCGCGTCGGTGATGACATGCAGCTCGTTCGGGGTGCCGTCCTTCTGGACGCCGCCGACGACGGTTTCGTACGCCAGGACCGGCTTGCCGGTGGCGGCCCAGATCACCTTGTGCGGGGTCCGCGCCTTCGCCTGCGTGCTGTCGTCTGCTCGGGCAGCCTTCACGGCGGTCCGCGCGGCGGTGCTCGGGGCGGCCTCGGCCTGGGTGGTGGCGACCTTGACGGTGGCCTCGGTGGCCTTGCTGACGCCGCTCACCTTGCCGCTTCTGGCCTGGTGGACCACCAGGTCTCCGCCGAGGACGGGGAGTCCGTCGTAGGTGCGGTCGTAGCGGGTGTGGGTGGTGCCGTCGGCGTCCTTGATGACGTCCTTGACGACCAGCTTCTCCTTCGCGCCGAGGCCGAGGGTCTTCGCCGTGTCGGCCTTGGTGGCGTTCGCGTCGCGCAGCAGCTCGGCGCGGGCGGACGCGGTGAGCTTGGCGGGCTGGGCGCCCGCGCGGGCTCCCGCGTCGGCCGGTGCGGCACCGGCCGATCCGGTGGTGAGTCCGGTGGCCAGCAGCGCGGCGGTGGCGACCGCGGCACCGGCGGCGATCGCCGAACGGCGCTTTCCGCCCCCGGATATGGGCATGCTGAAGGTCTTGCTCACGCTAACTCCCTCGTTGCTGTGGGGGGTCAGTGCCGGGCAGCGGGATGCGCGGCACGGCACTGAACAAGAGGTACTGGTGCGTAATGCGTGGGCAGACTGTCATACAAGCCGCGGACATGTCACGGGTTTCCCGGCGGGTCTGGCGGAAATTGTTCATGGAATCGCGCATGGAATCGCGCATGGAGACGCCGCCAGGAGGAGTCGGGTCACTCCTGGCGGCGCCTGGTTCTGGTGGTTCACCGCCGCGAAGGGCGGGGGTTCGGATGAGGTTCCGGACGGGGTGTCAGAAGGTCAGCTTCCAGCCGTTGATGGTGCCGGAGTCCTGCGGGTAGATGTCCTGGACCTTGAGGTTCCAGGTGCCGACCGCGGTCTCGGAGGAGGCGTCCACGGTGTACGTGGCCTTCACGTCGTCCGCCGAGTCGAAGAGGCTGGAGTCCTTGAGCCGGTAGGCCGTACCGTCCGGGGCGATCAGGTCGATCACCAGGTCACCGCGGTAGCTGTGAGTGATGTCCACGGCCACCTGGAGGGCGGACGGGGCGTTCCCGGCCCGGCTCACGGTGATCGGGGAGGTGACGGCGTTCCCTCCGTCCGGAATGGCGACGTCCGTGGTGTTCTCGAAGACGTTGCCGCCGGTGGTGTTGACGGTCCAGGTGAACGACGCGGTGCCGGTCTTGCCCGCCGAGTCGGTCACCGTCACGGTCACCGCGCCGGTGCCCTCGGTGGTCGGTGTGCCGGAGATCAGGCCGGTGGCGGAGTCGAGCGAGAGGCCCGCCGGCAGCCCGGTGGCCGCGTAGCTCAGCGCGCCCGGGTTGGAGCTGGTGGCCTTGATCTGCACGCTGGTGGCCTGGCCGACGATGCTGGTCTGGTCGCCGGGCGGGGTGACGGTGACGCCGTCGGCGATACGGGTGCCGACGTTCACCCCCGCCCAGGCGTTCGCCACCGCGTTGTACTGGGGGCTGCCCTGGCCGTACAGCTCGCCCGCCGCCCACAGCGTCGCCTCGCGCGCGGCGGCGTAGTTGGTGTTGGACGTCATGCGCTGGCTGAGGGCCTTGAACCACACCTGCTCGGCGGCGTCCCGGCCGATGCCGGTGACCGGCAGCCCGTCGGAGGTCGGGCTGTTGTAGCTGACGCCGTTGATCACCTTGGCGCCGCTGCCCTCGGAGAGCAGGTAGAAGAAGTGGTTGGCGACACCGGACGAGTAGTGCACGTCCACGTTGCCGACGCCCGAGTACCAGCTGTCCTTGGAGGCGCCGTCCTTGCTGGGCTTGTCCATGTAGCGCAGCGGGGTGCCGTCGCCGTTGATGTCGATCTTCTCGCCGACGAGGTAGTCGCCCACGTCGGCCGCGTTGTCCGCGTAGAACTCGACCGCCGCGGCGAAGATGTCGGAGGTGCCCTCGTTGAGGCCGCCGGACTCGCCGCTGTAGACCAGCTTGGCGGTGGCCGCGGTGACGCCGTGGCTCATCTCGTGCGCCGCCACGTCGATCGAGGTCAGCGGCTTGGCGTTGCCGGAGCCGTCGCCGTACGTCATGCAGAAGCAGGCGTCCTGCCAGAAGGCGTTGACATAGCCGCTGCTGTAGTGGACCCGGGAGTACGCGCCCACGCCGTCGCCCCGGATACCGCTGCGGCCGTGCACGTTCTTGTAGTAGTCCCACGTCTCGGCGGCGCCGTAGTGCGCGTCGACCCCGGCGGTGGCGGCGTCGGCGGTGGTGCCGCTGCCCCAGACGTCGTCGGCGTCGGTGAACAGGGTGCCGGTGCCCGAGGTGCCGCGGTTCAGGTTGTACGTCTTGTGGCTGCCGCGCCCGGTGTCGGTCAGGCTGTACGAGCCCGCGCTGCCCGAGGTGCCGAGGTCGACCTGCCCGCTGTACTGGCTCTTGCCGGTGCCGTTCTTGACGCCCTGGTACTGGAACAGCTTGCTTCCGGTGGCCGCGTCACTGATGACGTGCAGCTCGTTGGGCGTGCCGTCCTCCTGGAGGCCGCCGACGACGGTCTCGTACGCGAGCGTCGGCCTGCCGTCCGCCGCCCAGACCACCTTGCGCGGCGCCCGCTCCGCCGCGGTCTTCCGCGAGCCCTGCGCGTCGGCGGCCTGCACGGCGGCCTTCTCGGCGGTGGCGGGCTTGACGGCCGCGGTGGTCGTCGGGACCGTCAGCCGGGCCTTGGTGGCCTTCGCGACCGTCTCCACCGCGCCGCTCTTGGCGCGGTCCACGACCAGATCGCCGCCGAGGACGGGAAGCCCGGCGTAGGTGCGCTCGTAGCGGGTGTGGGTGGTGCCGTCGGCGTCCTTGATGACGTCCTTGACGACCAGCTTCTCCTGAGACCCGAGGCCCAGCGTCTTCGCGGTGGCGGCCTTCGCGGAAGCGGTGTCGGCGGCGCGGATCAGCGCCGTGCGGGCCGCGGGGGACAGCTGCGCGGGCAGCGCGCCGGGGCGGGCCTTGGCGGCCATCGTGCCGCCCGCGGCCGTGGCGGCGTCGCCCGTGCGTGCGGTCGCGGGACCGGTCTGGACACCGACGACGATCATCGCGGCGGCGGCCACGAGGGCGCCGGCCGCGGCGCCGCGTCGGTGGGGTCTGTGAGGTCTGAGGTGCCGTTGGGGGAAGGGTCTCACGCTGACTCCTTCTGCGCTGGCCGCGCGATGGCGCGGCCGGGACGACCGGACGGCTGGTTCGCCACCCGGGCAGGGCATGGCGGAGCACGTGGTACGGGGTGTGCAGGCGTGGGGGGTGGCCCGAGGGCGGTGATGAGTTGCTGCACCTCGGTCGGGGGTAGCGTGCCATCATTGGACTCAACCTGTCAGGAGCGCGACAATAACTTGACCGGAAAGTGTCCGTTGACACGTGTGCTGTATCCGCATATCGGATAGGGGAGTTCGGTCCGAGCCACGTCCGCTGTCGGTGATCCCTCCGGGTGGACCCCGCTGGACCTGCCGCGCCACCTGACCTTCGTCGAACGGCGCTGTGCCGCGAGCGCGTCACACGAGGCTGTCCCGCCACGCCTGGTGCAGCGCCGCGAAGCGGCCCTCGCCCGCTATGAGGGTGGCGGGGGTGCCGTCCTCGACGATGCGGCCGTCGGCCATCACGAGCACCCGGTCGGCGATCTCCACCGTGGAGAGGCGGTGGGCGATGACGACGGCGGTGCGGCCGCGCAGCACCGTGTCCATGGCGCGCTGGACGGCGCGTTCGCCCGGGATGTCGAGGGAGGACGTGGCCTCGTCGAGGATGAGGACGGCGGGGTCGGCGAGGAGGGCGCGGGCGAAGGCGACCAGCTGGCGCTGGCCGGCGGAGATCCGGCCGCCGCGCTTGCGCACGTCGGTGTCGTAGCCGTCGGGCAGGGCGGTGATGAAGTCGTGCGCGCCGATGGCCTTGGCGGCCTGCTCGACCTCGGCGCGGGTGGCGTCGGGGCGGCCGATGGTGATGTTGTCCGCGACGGTGCCCGAGAACAGGAACGCCTCCTGGGTCACCATGACCACCCCGCGGCGCAGTTCGGGCGTGGCCAGGTCGCGCAGATCGACGCCGTCGAGCAGCACCCGGCCCTCGGTGGGGTCGTAGAAGCGGGCGAGCAGTTTGGCGAGCGTGGACTTGCCCGCGCCGGTCGCGCCGACCACGGCGACCGTCTGCCCGGCGGGCAGGGTGAGGTCGAAGCGGGGCAGCACCTCGCCGCCGGTGCGGTACGCGAAGCGCACCCCGTCGAAGACGACCTCGCGGCCGGGCGCCCGGGTGGGGCGCGGCGGCAGGGGGCGGGGGTCGGCCGGTTCGGGGACGGAGGGCCGCTGGGCCAGCAGGCCCGCGATCTTCTCCAGGGAGGCGGCGGCGGACTGGTAGGAGTTGAGGAACATGCCCAGGCGGTCGATCGGGTCGTACAGCCTGCGCAGATACAGCGCGGCCGCGGCCAGCACGCCCAGCTCCAGACCGCCCGCGGCGACCCGGTAGGCGCCCCACAGCACGATGGCGGCGACCGCCGTGTTGGCGATCAGCCGGGAGCCGACCACATAGCGGGCCATCTCCAGGATCGCGGTCCCGTTGATCCGCTGGTGGCGGCCGTTCAGCTCGTCGAAGCGGGCGTCGTTGGCGCGCTCGCGGCGGAAGGCCTGCACCGGGCGGATGCCGTTCATGGTCTCGGTGAAGGCGACGATGACCGCGGCGGTGGCCGTCGACCGCTTGCGGTAGACGCGCATCGACCGGCGCTGGAAGGAGCGGACGAGCAGATACAGCGGCCAGAAGGAGAGCACCGCCGCGCCGCCGAGCCCCCAGTCCAGGTACAGCAGGGTGAGGGCGATGTAGACGACGGACAGGGCGATGCCGAGCAGTTCCTCGAGGCCCTCGTTCAGCAGCTCCCGCAGTGATTCGACGTCCGTCGTGGCGCGGGAGATGAGCCGCCCGGAGGTGTACCGCTCGTGGAAGTCCACGCTGAGGACCTGGGCGTGGCGGTAGATCCGGCCCCGCAGGTCCAGCAGCACGTCCTGGCTGATGCGGGCGGAGGCGCGGATGAACGCGAACTGGAGGCCGCCGGAGGCGAGCGCGCAGCCCAGGTAGCCGGCGCCGACGGCGATGAGCGGCCCGTGGTCGCCGTCCCGGAAGGCGGGCACCGCGCGGTCGATGGCGAACGCGACGAGCAGCGGGCCCGCCTGCACAGCGGCCTGCTGCAGCAGCAGGAGGACGGCCGCGAGCCGGACGCGGGCGCGGCGCGGGGCGAGCAGCGAGCGCAGCAGCGACAGGGAGGCACCCTTGGGCGCGGGCAGCACATCGTGGTCGAAGGGGTCCTCCGACGCCGGGCGCTCCTCCGTGGCCGTGCTCTTCTCGGCGCCCTCGGTCTCCCGGGCGTCCTCGGCCGTCGTCATGGGCCGTCCTCTCCGTTTCCGCCCTCGTCGTCCTCGCCGTCCTGTCCCGACATCAGCGCCCGGTAGGCGGCGCTGTCCCGCAGCAGTTGGTGGTGGGTGCCGACGGCGGCGATACGGCCCTCCTCCAGCAGCGCCACCCGGTCGGCGAGCAGCACGGTCGACGGCCGGTGCGCGACGACCAGCGCGGTCGTGGTCGCGAGGACCTGCCGCAGCGCGGCCTCCACCCGGGCCTCGGTGTGCACGTCCAGCGCGGACAGCGGGTCGTCCAGCACCAGGAAGCGCGGTGCGCCGACGACGGCGCGGGCCAGCGCGAGCCGCTGCCGCTGCCCGCCGGACAGGCTCAGCCCCTGCTCACCCACCTCGGTGTCGGTGCCGCGCGGCAGGGCGTGCACGAACTCGGCCTGGGCCACCTTCAGGGCCCGCGCCAGCGCGGCCCGGTCGGCGCCGTCCGCGCCCATCAGCACGTTCTCACCGGCCGTCGCCGAGAACAGCGTGGGCTCCTCGAAGGCGACGGCGACCAGGGCGCGCAACTCCTCGCGGGGGAGCGCGGTGATATCCCGCCCGTCGAGCGTGATCCGCCCGCTCGTCACCTCGTGCAGCCGGGGGACGAGCGCGGTCAGCGTGGTCTTTCCGGAGCCGGTCGCGCCGACAAGCGCCATGGTCTCGCCGGGCCGGATGTGCAGGTCCACCCCGCGCAGCACGGGCGGGGTGCCCGGGGGAGCGTCGCCGTACCGGAACTCGACCGCCTCGAACCGCAGCCCGCCCTCGCCCCGCTGCCGGGGCAGCACGGACGCCGCGTTCTCCACCGGGCGGTCGCCGGCGTCCGCCGGGGTGGCGTCCATGACCTCGAAGAAGCGGTCGGTGGCCGTCGCCGAGTCCTGGCTCATCGCCAGCAGGAAGCCAAGCGACTCCACCGGCCAGCGCAGGGCCAGGGCCGTGGAGAGGAAGGCGACGAGCGTGCCCGCCGAGAGGTCGCCGTCGGCGACCTGGATGGTGCCGAGGACCAGGGCCGCGCCGATCGCCAGCTCCGGCAGGGTCATGATCAGCGCCCAGATGGTGGCCAGCAGCCCCGCCTTGCGCAGCTCGGTGGTCCGCACCCGCTCCGACAGGGCGCGGAAGGCCCGCGCCTGGCTGCGGTGGCGGCCGAAGCCCTTGACGATGCGGATGCCGAGCACGCCCTCCTCGACGACCGTCGTCAGATCACCGGTCTGGTCCTGGACGCTGCGCGCGATGGCCGAATAGCGCGTCTCGAACAGCGAGCAGAGGATCATCAGCGGCACGGCCGGGACCAGCAGCACCAGCCCCAGCGTCCACTGCTGCGCCAGCAGGATCGCGAAGCCGACCAGAATGGTGACCCCGTTGACCACCAGGAAGGTCAGCGGGAAGGCCAGGAACATGCGCAGCAGCATCAGATCGGTCGTGGCGCGCGACAGCAGCTGGCCCGAGGCCCAGCGGTCGTGGAAGGTGACCGGCAGCCGCTGGAGGTGGCGGTAGAGGGAGGCCCGCATCGAGGCCTCGACGGACGCCAGCGGCCGCGCCACCAGCCAGCGCCGCAGCCCGAACAGCCCGGCCTCGGCCACCCCGAGGGCGAACAGCAGCGCACCGCCCAGCCACACCCCGCCCGGGTCGCGGTCGGCGACCGGGCCGTCCACCATCCACTTGAGGACGAGCGGGATGACCAGGCCCAGGCAGGAGGCGACGACCGCGGCCGCGGCCGCCGTGAACAGCCGGGCCCGCACCGGGCGCACATAGGGCCACAGCCGCAGCAGGGAACGCGTGGTGGAGCGGTGCCGCGGGGCGGCTCCGCTCTCCTGGTCCCGGGGTGGTGTCGTCGTCACAGCCATCAGTGGCGAGACTACGGTCCGCCACTGACAGCGCTCACTCGGTTTTTTGGCGTAGGTCCGCGGAGGTAAGAGCGCGCAGCAGCAGAACCGAGCGCTCCGGTAGCTCGATCGACGCACCCGCCGGATACCGTGCGCCCGGTGCGGCGTCCTGCTCCTCGCGGGAGGTGTCCAGGAGGAGTTCGTAGCCCGCGGCCCACGGCGGTCCTGGCAGGTGGAAGGCCATCGGCGCGGGGCCCGCGTGGAGCAGCGTGAGGAAGGTGTCGTCGGTGACCGGCGCCCCGCCCGCGTCCCGCTGCGGCAGGTCGCGGCCGGAGAGGTAGGCGCCGAGGGCGGTGGTGGGCGCGTACCAGTCGGATTCGGTCATCTCCTCGCCGCGCGGCGTGAACCAGGCGAGGTCGCGCACCCCGTCCGGGGGCCGGGCGCGGCCGGAGAAGAAGGTGGGCCGCCGCAGCACCGGGTGGGCGCGGCGCAGCCGGATCAGCCGGGCGGTGAGGTCGGTGAGCGCCTGCCAGCCCGGGTCGTCCAGCAGCGACCAGTCGACCCAGCCGGTGGCGTTGTCCTGGCAGTACGCGTTGTTGTTGCCGCCCTGGGTGCGGCCCATCTCGTCGCCCGCGACGAGCATCGGGACGCCGGTGGACAGCAGCAGGGTGGCGAGCAGTCCGCGCAGCCTGCGGCGGCGCAGGGCGCGGATGTCCGGGTCGTCGGTCTCGCCCTCGGCGCCGCTGTTCCAGGAGCGGTTGTCGTGGGTGCCGTCGCGGTTGCCCTCGCCGTTGCCCTCGTTGTGCTTGCGCTCGTAGCTCACCAGGTCGCGCAGGGTGAAGCCGTCGTGGGCGGTGATGAAGTTGACCGAGGCGCACGGGCCGCGGCCGCCGTGCCCGTACAGGTCGCTGGAGCCGGAGAGCCGGTAGCCGAGGTCGCGCACATCGGGCAGGGCGCCGCGCCAGAAGTCCCGTACGGCGTCCCGGTAGCGGTCGTTCCACTCGGCCCACAGCGGCGGGAACGCGCCCACCTGGTAGCCGCCGGAGCCGACGTCCCAGGGCTCGGCGATCAGCTTGACGCGGCGCAGCACCGGGTCCTGGGCGATCACGGCGAGGAAGGGGGACAGCATGTCCACCCCCGTGCCGCCGCCGGGCGAGGAGCGGGCCAGCGCGCTCGCCAGGTCGAAGCGGAAGCCGTCCACGCCCATCTCGGTGACCCAGTAGCGCAGTGAGTCGGTGATCAGCCGGAGGACGTGCGGCCGGAAGGTCTGGAGGGTGTTGCCGCAGCCGGTGAAGTCCGCGTAGCGGCGCGGGTCCTGCTGGAGCCGGTAGTAGCCGCGGTTGTCGATGCCGCGCAGCGACAGGGTCGGGCCCAGCTCGCCCGCCTCGGCGGTGTGGTTGTAGACGACGTCGAGGATCACCTCGATCCCGGCGGCGTGCAGGGCGCGCACCATCCGCCGGAACTCGCCCACCTGCTGGCCGCGGGTGCCGGTGGCCGCGTACCCGGCGTGCGGCGCGAAGTAGCCGATGGAGTTGTAGCCCCAGTAGTTGCGCAAGTGCCGCCGCAGCAGATGGTCCTCGTGCGCGAACTGGTGCACCGGCAGCAGCTCCACCGCCGTCACCCCGAGCCGGGTCAGGTGCTCGACCGCGGCGGGGTGGGCGAGCCCGGCGTACGTGCCGCGCAGCTCGGGCGGGACGCCGGGGTGGCGCATGGTGAAGCCGCGCACATGGAGCTCGTAGATCACCGACTCGGCCCAGGGGGTCTTGGGGCGGCGGTCGTCGGTCCACTCGTCCGGCGGCCCGCCCCAGGTGTCGTCGTCCACGACCACGCCCTTGGGGACGTACGGGGCGGAGTCGCGCTCGTCCCGTACGGTGTCGGCGACGTGCTGCTGCGGCCAGTCCCGCACATGGCCGTAGACCTCGGGGGGCAGCGGACCGCCGGGCGGCCCGAAGTCGCCGTCCACGGCGCGCGCGTACGGGTCCAGCAGCAGCTTGGCCGGATTCCAGCGGGCGCCGGTCCACGGGTCCCAGCGGCCGTGCACGCGGTAGCCGTACCGGCGGCCGGGCAGCACGCCGGGCACGAAGCCGTGCCAGACCTCGTGGGTCCGCTCGGTCAGCGCGTGGCGGGTCTCCGCGCCGTCGTCGTCGAACAGACACAGCTCGACGGCCTCCGCGCCGCCCGCCCACAGCGCGAAGTTGGTGCCGGGCACGCCCCCGGGACCCCGGTGCACGCGCGCGCCGAGCGGCTGCGGGCTGCCCGGCCAGACGGCGGGCCCGGCCGCCGGGGTGCCGCCGCGCGGGGCGGGCAGCGGCGCGGGCTCGGCGGTGCGGCGGAGCGCCGGCCCGGCGGCGGGCGGGGCGGGTAAGCCGTCGGAGGGCTCCAGGGTGTGCTGCTCGGCTGCTTTCGACACATGCGCCTCCGGCGGCTCGCACGGGACCGGGCTCCGCACCTCCCGTCCGGAGCCCGACGGACCGGGCGGCACCGCCCCGCGGCGTCCCGACCGCGTCCGGCTGTGCCCGGTAGCCCTGTTGTGCCCGTAATCCCGCCGGCCCTCACGTGTCCGCGCCGGGTGCGCCTGTCACCGGTCATGCGGCCGGTCACGGGACCGCTCCCACCTGGGACAGAACCGTAACCCTCGCAAATGATCCCGCTGTCGGTGCGATGTGATTACCTATCGGCAGGCGCGCCTCGCGCGCGTCCGGCGTGTCGGAGCCGCCGCGGGGGACTGCGGCTCCGCAGAGGGGAGATTGCTGTGGTGAAGATGCGGCCGATATCGGGGGTGGCGACCGTGCGGGGTCGCAGGGGACTTCTCGCGCTGCTGCTCGGCGCGCTGCTGGCGCTGGTGGCCGCGTGCGGCGGAGGCGGCGGTTCCGGCGACGACGGCAAGGCCAAGGACACCGAGGCCGCCAAGCCGCGGCCGTCCACGGCCAAGGTCAAGGTCGAGCCGGGGGACGGCGCGAAGGGCGTCGGCACCAGCGGTGCGCTCAAGGTCACCGCGGCCAAGGGCAAGCTGGCGTCCGTGAAGGTCGAGGACGACAAGGGCCGTGCGGTCGCCGGGAAGACCACCGGGGCCGGCACGAGCTGGCAGCCGGACGGCCGTCTGCGCGCCGCCACGACGTACACGGTGGACGCCCTCGCGAAGGACGCGGACGGCCGCGCCGCGCGCAAGCACACCACCTTCACCACGCTCAAGCCCAAGGAGACGTTCGTCGGTGTCTACAGCCCCGAGGACGGCTCCACGGTCGGCGTCGGCATGCCTGTCTCGCTCCGCTTCAACCGGGGCATCACCCACCCGGCCGCGGTCGAGAAGAGCGTCAAGGTCAGCGCCTCCCCGTCGGTGCCGATCGCGAGCCACTGGTTCGGCAACGACCGGCTGGACTTCCGGCCTTCGACGTACTGGAAGCCCGGCACCAAGGTGACGCTGAAGCTGGACCTCGACGGCGTCGAGGGCCGCCCGGGGGTGTACGGGGAGCAGCACAAGACGGTGAAGTTCACCATCGGCCGCAGCCAGATATCCGTGGTGGACGCCAAGGCCCACACCATGAAGATCAAGCGCGACGGCAAGACCCTCAAGACGCTCCCGATCACCGCGGGCGCGCCCGGCCACGAGACGTACAACGGCACCATGGTCATCAGCGAAAAGCTCGTCGTGACCCGGATGGACGGCGCGACGGTCGGCTTCAAGGGTGAGTACGACATCAAGGACGTGCCGCACGCGATGCGGCTGTCGGACTCCGGCACCTTCCTCCACGGCAACTACTGGGCGGGCCGTCCCACCTTCGGCTCGGCCAATGTCAGCCACGGCTGCGTCGGCCTCTTCGACCAGCGCGGCGGAGGCGATCCGTCCACCCCGGCGGCCTGGTTCTTCGGCCAGTCGCTCATCGGGGACGTAGTCATCGTGAAGCATTCGGACGACGAGACGATCCAGCCGGGCAACGGGCTCAGCGACTGGAACATGTCCTGGGAGAAGTGGAAGGCGTAGGCCCGGCCGCGCCCCGGTTGTGACCAAGCGCACCGGGGCGCTCCCCGTCGGCGGCCCACTAACCTGCGGCCTATGACTGTGAATCTCCAGGTCGCCGACGGCGTGGCCACCTTCCGCCTCGACCGCCCCCCGATGAACGCGCTCGACGTCGCCACCCAGGACCGGCTGCGGGAACTCGCCGGTGAGGTGACCCGCCGGGACGACGTACGGGCCGTGGTCGTCTGGGGCGGCGAGAAGGTGTTCGCGGCGGGCGCGGACATCAAGGAGATGCGGGACATGGACCACGCCGCGATGGTGGCCCGCTCCCGCGACCTCCAGGACGCGTTCACCGCCGTCGCCCGCATCCCCAAGCCCGTGGTCGCCGCCGTCACCGGCTACGCGCTCGGCGGCGGCTGCGAGCTGGCGCTGTGCGCCGACTTCCGGATCGCCGCCGAGAACGCCAAGCTCGGCCAGCCCGAGATCCTGCTCGGGCTGATCCCGGGCGCGGGCGGCACCCAGCGCCTGGCCCGGCTGGTGGGCCCGTCCCGGGCCAAGGACCTCATCTTCACGGGCCGCCAGGTGAAGGCCGACGAGGCCGCCGCCATCGGGCTGGTCGACCGGGTCGTACCGGCCGAGGAGGTGTACGAGCAGGCCCACGCCTGGGCGGCGAAGCTGGCCAAGGGCCCGGCGATGGCGCTGCGCGCCGCCAAGGAGGCGGTGGACGCGGGTCTTGAGACGGACCTCGACACCGGGCTCGCCATCGAACGGAACTGGTTCGCCGGGCTGTTCGCCACCGAGGACCGGGAGATCGGGATGCGGAGCTTCGTCGAGGACGGCCCGGGCAAGGCCCGGTTCTCCTGACGGGGATTTCCCGGCCGCGCCGGTATGCCCCGTGCGGGCGAATTTCTTCGCTTGCCGCGGGGCCGCCCGATGGCCGGTTCCGGTACGCTGGGTGATCATCTATACGCGCGGTGACATCGCTGGTCAGGTGGGGTGTTTTGACTCACTGCGCTGCCAATGGCATAGCTGGGATCGGTTTGTGGAGCCTGGGGCTCCGGTGTTCGGAATCCCCTGGTTCCGCCCCGGACGGCCTTTCGGGCGGCCATCATGGGGGGCATGGCGGGCTTGGAGGGAATGGAGCAGCCGCAGCAGCGCACTGGTACGGCTGCGGTTCGGCGGTTTCCGTCCGCCGAGGAGGATCCGGCTCTCAGGGCGCTCGAACTGTTCGGGAATCCTGCGGACGAAGAGGTGCGGCTGCCGTCCCGGCCCGAATCCGCGGCCACCGCCCGCCGGTTGACCGAATTCGTGGTGCTGCGCGACTGGGGGCTCGCCTGCCAGCTCGCCGAATACGCGGTGCTGCTCGTCTCGGAACTGGTGGGCAATGCCGTACGCCACACCGGCGCCCGCACCTTCGGGCTGCGGATGCTGCGCCGTCGCGGCTGGATCCGGGTCGAGGTGCGCGATCCGTCGCGCGGGCTGCCGTGTCTGCTGCCGGTGGGGGCGCTCGACACCAGCGGGCGCGGCCTCATGCTGGTGGATCAGCTCTCCCAGCGCTGGGGCGTGGACCTGCTGCCGTGCGGCAAGACGACCTGGTTCGAGATGCGGGTGGCCGACGGGGCGTGAAGTGAGCCGGCGAACCGGGTGACAAAGGGCAGAGGTCCCCACCGTCGTGTGCGACGGTTCGGGGACCTCTGTCCGCCCCGCCGCGGAGCGGAAGGGGTGTGGCTCCGCGGCATTCGGGGGAACGACCTGGCCCGGGTCAATGGGGGTCGCTGCCCTGACTATTGCAGAACCGGCAGAACACCTCCAACTCAATCCAAGGTGAGCTGTGACACTTGCCTTGTTAATGGCGGGTAAAGGTGTGAGTTTCCCTTGCTGTTCATCTCTTGGTAGCGGCAGTGCGGAATTGCCAGTGGTTCAGACCGAAACGCGGATTCTTTCTTTGCCTGTCGGTTCTTGGCATGGCCCTGCCGACGCCTCACCATGGAATCCGCGCTACGCGCGTCACATCCCGTCAGATCCCTTGTACCGGCACTGCATTCGGGAGCCCCCCCATGGAAGCGCACGGCCCTGCCCCCACCCGACGCACCCTCCTCCGCACCGGCGCCGGTCTCGGCGCCGCCGCCCTCGGTCTCGCCGCGACCGCCGCCACCGCCCACGCCGGTGACAGACGCCCCCGCCGCGCCGCCGCCTATCCCCCCACCCACTGGATCCCCGCCTCCGCCTCCAACTACCGCGTCTCCAGCCGCCCCACGACCTATCCGATCGACTTCGTCGTCATCCATGTGACGCAGGAGACCTTCCCGGACGCGGTGAAGATCTTCCAGGACCCGGTCAAGCAGGTCTCCGCCCACTACATGGTCGCCTCGGCCGACGGCTACATCGGCCAGTTCGTCCGCGAGAAGGACGTCGCCTGGCACGCGGGCAACAAGGACTACAACAACCGCAGCATCGGCATCGAGCACGAGGGGTGGGTGGACGACCCGGCCTGGTTCACCGATGAGATGTACGCCTCGTCCGCCGCCCTCACCGCCGCCGTCTGCGACCGCTTCGGCATCCCGAGGAACCGCGACCACATCATCGGCCACAGCGAAGTCCCCGGCGCCGACCACACCGACCCCGGTCCGCTGTGGGACTGGGACCGCTACATGGAGCTGGTCAACCAGAGCTGACCTGTGGACGCCGGGCGGGCCGCCGGCCGGGGGCCGCTAATCTGTGCGGGTCAGACTCACGCACGAAAGGGGCGGAACAGGTGGCGGACATCGAGGCGGCGCGCAAGGCGTTCGAGCGGTACGACCTCAATGGGGACGGGCTGATCACGGCGGCCGAGTACAAGAGCGTGATGGCGCAGCTGGGGGACCCGTATGTCACGGAGCCCGTCGCCCAGGCCGTGATCAACGCCCATGACGGCAACGGTGACGGGCTGCTCAACTTCGACGAGTTCTGGGCCGCTCAGAACAAGGGCTGACCCATCGGGTCCGGCCATTGGTCTACTCATCGGTTTACCCGTTGGTTCACCCATCGGGTCCGGCCCGGGTCCGGCCCGGGTCGCACGGCGGCGCCGCCGGCGCGTCAGCGCCAGCCGCGCCGCTGTGCGCTTGCCCGCCGCCTGCGGTCGTTGCACAGCAGGCAGCGGCCGTAGCCGGGCGGCAGCGGATCCTCCGGGTCCCCGTACAGCGGGTCGACGGCCCCCTGCGGATGCTGGGCGCAGCCGGTCGCCCCCTGCTCGGTGGTCAGCGCACCGGCCGCGGCGAGCGCCCGGCGCAGGGCGTCGGTGAGCAGCTCGGTCTCCTGGCCCGAGGGCGGGTCGTCGAGGGAGAAGGCGATGTCGGACGCGGTGGTGAGCGCGCTGCGGAGTTCGCGTAGGTCTGCGTAGCTCATACCGGGAAGCGTAGGCGCCCCCACTGACAACGCCCCGGCGGCCACCCCCGCGCGCCCGCCCCTTACGCCTGGCTCTGCCCTTCCGCCTCGGGCTGCCCCTTCGCCTCGGGCTGCTGCTCCTTCGTCTCGCTCTCCTGGCGCACGTCCTCGTCGTCCCCGTCCACAAGATCCTCGATGGCGTTCGCCACCCGGGTGACCGTGGCCCAGGTCTTCAGCGAGGCCTTGCTGGAGAAGTCCGCCACGTTCTTGTCGACCGGCCGGTCGGTGTACTGGTGGATCCGCCACTTGGCCTTGATGCGCGGCTTGCCCGCCGAGACGTAGTCGGCGATCCACAGCCCGTCCCCGGCGTACGACGTGGTGTCGTGGTTGAGCCAGAAGTTCCGGTTGCAGTACAGCATCACGCGGTGCGTGGGCCGCAGCTTCTTGACCTCCCGGATGAACCGGTCCTTCTCCGCGTTGCTGGCGCGCGTCCCCGAGCCGGTGGTCTCCCAGTCCACGGCGAGCAGATCGTGCTTCTCGGAGGCACACTTCTCGACGAAATACCGGGCCTGCGCGGCGATGTTCCCGGGCCACAGGAAGTGGTAGAAGCCGACGACGCACCCTGCCTTCCGCGCCCGGGCCGCCTGTGAGGACTGCTTCGGGTTGATGTACGACCGGCCCTCGGTGGCCTTGATGAAGACGAAGGCCAGTCCGTCCGTGTCGAAGCTGGACTGGTGCGAACTCACGTCGATGCCGTGCAGCATGGTTCCTGCCTCAAGGGGAGAGGTTGAAAGAGGGACGGGCGTCTCCCTTGTCATGCCCGGTCCAGAACCCTACGCAACGCTGTCGGCGTCACGCACGGTATTTGCACAAGCGACTGATTTGGTAGGGAAATTCGTGTTTTTCCGGCGCCGCCGTGCTATGCCCCCTGTCCTGGCTCGCCCTGGATATGAGTGTGCAGCACATCGCAGGTGTACTGGAACTCCTCGGTCAACCGGTTCGCCTCGACCACCAGCACCCCGTACGGCCGTACGGGGTCGCCCAGCGGCAGGTCGTCGCTCTCCGCCTGCTCGGTGACGGCCCGCAGCTGCCGCTGCATCTCCTCGGCCAGCTCGCACAGCTGCGTGGCCTGGTCCGGCAGATGCTCCTCGTCCAGCCGGGCCAGCACCCGTACGATCTCCTCCACCGAGCCCAGGAACGTGCCGTGGCACCGGAGGAACCGCCGGTAGGAGTCGTCCCGCTCCTCCTCGCGCCACCGCTCCAGGCTCCTGGTGAGCGACGTCAGCTGATACGCGGACCGCTCCAGCGCGTCCAGGACGGCGCGGTAGTTCGCGAACGACGTGCGCCCCCGATGCTGGGGCAGCAGCCGCCGCGGATTGAACGGAACGCTCTCCTCCGCGGTCTGCAGGCCCGACCTCGCCTGGGTGACCAGCGCCTGGGCGTGGTTGGACTGCGCACGCCAGTGCCGCGCGTGCTCCTCGGCGAACTCCCCGTCCCGCATCGCCGGCCCCATGTCGGCCAGCAGCGTCTCCAGCGCCCCGGCCAGCGCCCGGATGCCGTGCTCCGCGCTGCGGTACCGCAGCGGCGGCACAAGCACGACGTTCACCAGCAGCCCGAGCGAGCAGCCGATGAGCACCAGCAGAACGATCTGCCCCAGCTGGGTGGCCCGCTCCATGTTGCCCGTCGCGGACGAGTAGGTGGAGAACGCGAAGAACGCCGCCGTCGCGACCTGGGACCGCTGCGCCCCCAGCGCCTTCCACTGCCCGATCGTCAGCGCGATCGCGGCGACCAGGACGAACGTCACCGGATCCGGACCGGCCAGAAACCCCAGCGCCGCCTGGACCGCCACTCCCGTCACCACGGCGGCGACATAGCGCAGGGACTGCGCGATCGACTGGTACACCGTCACGTTCATGATGAGCACGGCGGAGAACGGAGCGAACGCGGGGGACTGGGCGTGCAGCAGATCCTTCGCCGTGAACCAGGCGAGGGTGGCCGCGAGCGTGCTCTTGGCGATCAGCAGCAGCGTGTGCCGCTCCGGCCCACGGCTCCCTGCCACCCGCAGCCCCCACTCCCGCAACCGCCCGGGCCACCCCTCCCCGCGCCGCCCCTGCTCCGTCCGCTCCTCGTCATGTCCGCCGTCTGTGCTCGTCTGGCCGTTCATTGAGCTAGGGGTTCCCCCCTCAGCGGCGCCTCTCACCTGGTCGGCGGGGCGTCACCCCAGTTGCTCCCTCAGCCAGGACCGCTCGGCCTGGCTCGTGGCGCGGGCGATGAGAAGCATTCCGCGGCGATAGGGGTCGTCGGTGTCCTCGGCGCGTAGCGGGCGGTCGCCGTCGTGGAAGAAGCTCGCGGGCCGTTCCAGGAACTCCAGCCGTCGGCGCAGCACCGCGTGCTGGTCGGCGGTGTCGGGCAGCCGGGAGAGGAAGGCGAGGATCGTGAAGTACCGGGTGCTGTCGCTGATGTCCAGCTCGTCGGGGTCCCGGAGCCGACGCAACAGTTCGGTGCGGCCCTCGGCGGTCAGGCTCACGGTGTGCCGCTGTGCGGCCGAGGTCCCCGGCTCGGTGCGTCGGTCCAGCAGCCCGCCCTTGACCAAGCGGTTGATCGCCGGATAGAGGCTGCCGTCGCTGACCGGCCGGGTGTGGCCCGACAAGTGCGCGATGAGGCGGCGCAGTTGATATCCGTGCAGCGGCCCGTCGGCCAGGAATCCCAGGATCGCGAGTTCCAGCATGCTGCTACTCTCGCACATCGAAGCGAGGTACATCGAATCGATGTAGGGGTGAGGGATGAGCTATACCGAGGAGCGGATGACCGCACGGGCGCGTGACGCCTACCGGAACGGCCGGGCGACGTTCGGCATACGGCCCGAACGGACGGCGCTGCTGGTCATCGACATGCAGGACGAATTCGTGCGCCCCGGCTGGAGCCCCTACTGGGTACCGGCGGCGACGCGGATGGCGCCGATGCTGCGCCGACTGGCCGAGACGTGCCGGACCGCCTCCGTCCCGGTCATCTGGACCATCTTCGACGACACGCATCTCGGCCTGGACCGGCCGCACGCCCTGCGATACCTCCCGCACGCGGATACCGGCTGGCGGCGGCCGGGGCCCGCGAGGGTGTGGGACCAGATGAGCCCCCGCGCCGACGAGGTCCTGATCCGCAAACCCTCCTACGGCGCCTTCTACGACACCCCGCTCGACACGATGCTGCGCAACCTCGGTCGCGACACGGTCATCGTCACGGGAACGCTCACCAACTACTGCTGCGGCACCACGGCCCGGCAGGCGTACGAACGCGGTTACAAGGTCGTGTTCGGGGCCGACGTCACGGCCACGGACGACGAGTCCATGCAGGAACCCGAACTCGCCGTCCTGCGCAAAGGCTTCGCCCTGGTGGCGACCGCGGAGGAGATTGCGAACCAGCTGACCGGCCTCGTGCCCCGCCCATGATCAACCCCTCGCCGCCGCGGACGGCCCCGGCCTCCCGGATGAGGCGGGGGCCGCTCTGGGGCTCAGGTGCTCGCGTCACCCTGCGGGGGGAAGCGGAGAGTGGTGGCGTCGGCCGTCCACTCCACGCCACCCCGCTCCGGCCGGAGGAAGGCCACCCGGTGGGAGGTCACCTGGTGGTCGAAGAGCAATTCGTCGACGGTGTGCACCGCCTGCACCACACCGGTCCGGCCGCTGGCCGGGTCGTACGCGATCTGCCCGGGGGCGGGGCGTCGGATGCTGTTCATGCGGGTCGCTCTCCGGAGTTCGTGGGGGTCCTGGGGATGTGGACGGTGTGGGCGGGGTGGCGGCGGCGCAACACCTCGTAGTCGGTGGCCTTGCTGTAGTCCCCGGCCTGTTTGGCTTGTTCGCGCAGCGCCTCGTACTGGCGGCACAGGGGGCAGGTGTCGTTCAACGGTCGCTTCCTGGGGTTGCGCTACTGGATTCGCTGATGCGTTCGAGGGGAAACACCATGGGGGTTCTCCCTGACCTGGATATGTCTTGCGGGCTTTAATCACTCTGTGTACTCCCAGCGTTGCCCTGCGGGAGTGCGCGCAACAGGGATTGGGGCACACCAGGACGCTTGGGGTGAGGGGAGAACCACCGGTGAGTGAGCCGACGGAAGAACAGGAACCGTCCAGTGGCGCGGCGTTTTTCGGCGCCGAGGTCCGGATCTGGCGGACGCGGGCGAAGCTGAGCCAGCGGGAGTTGGGAGTGAAGGCCAACTACGGGCAGCAATATGTGGCCAAGGTGGAGGCGGGCGAGCGACTGGCCAGCCCCGAGTTCGCGGACGCGTGTGACCGGGTCTTCGGCACGCCGGGTACGTTCGCGCGGCTTCGGCGGCGGGCGAGCCAGCATGGCTATCCCGATTGGTTCATCCCGTATCTGCAATTGGAGCGGCAGGCGACGGGCATCTCGAACTTCTCGACGACGCTCATCATGGGCATGTTGCAGACGCCCGAGTACGCACGGGCGGTCTTCCGGGCCGTCCATCCCCGGGCGAGCGTGAACGACATCGACGCGAAGGTCGAGCGACGGCTGCGGAGGCGAGGGGTGATGGAGAAGGACGCGCCTCCGCTGCTCTGGTGCGTCCTGAGCGAGGCGTGCCTGCGGAACGAGGTGGGCGGCCCCGAGGTCATGGCCGCACAGCTCGCCCACCTCCTGAAGGAAGCGGAGTCCCCGCACATCACCCTTCAGGTACTACCGTTCGCGATGGGGACACTCCCAGCGGCAGAGAGCTTCACCCTTCTGACGTTCGACGAAGGGCCCAATGTCGCCTACGCGGACACGGCGATGGCAGGCCAGCTCATCGACTCACCGGAAGCGGTGGCGAACGCGACTGCCACCTATGACCGGCTGCGGGCTGCCGCTCTGCCTCCCGGCCAGTCGTTGTCCATGATCCGTAGAGTGATGGAGGAATACACCCGATGAAGACCACCCTCGACCTGTCGTGTGCTGAATGGGTCAAGTCCAGCTACAGCAACGGCAATGAAGGTGAGTGCGTGGAGTTCGCGCCCGGCATAGCCGCCACCGCCGGTGTCGTCCCGGTCCGGGACAGCAAGCGTCCGGCGGGTCCCGCCCTGGTGTTCCCCGCCGGTGCGTGGGACGCGTTCACGGCCGCCATGCGGAGCGGGGACTTCCCCACCGTCTGACGCACAGCGCCGCGCGGCCCGTCGTTCTCCCGTTGGAGAGCGGCGGGGCCGCGTCAGGTGCCCGTGCAGGACCGCTTCCGGCCTCAGCCCCGGCGTCCACCCCGGCTTCCCTTCGGTGGGTCCCCACCGCTTCGTGAGTGGCGGGTTCGGTCGGCCCGGAAATGACCTTGTCGCGCTCATGATCAACCCCTAGCCTCGCCCTCCGGATCGACCATCCGTTGGGGGCTGGGCGTGGCGTTGCTCATGGTGGCCGCGACCGTGTACGGGGTGGCGCAGCTGCTGGTGCTGTCCTCGCCGGGCCGGTCGGTGCGGGTGTCCACGGGGCTGCTGGCGATCGCGGTCGGCGTCTACGGATGCGGGGTCGCGGCGGCGCTGCTGGAGTTGGCGTACACGCGCGGGGTCGCCGAGGTCACCGGGGAGTCGCTGACCGAGGTCGTGAAGGCCGCGAGCTATACGGTCGACCCGGTCATCGAAGAGCTGGTCAAGCTCGCGCCGCTGCTGCTCATGGCGTGGAACGTCAGGATCCGGCGTCAGTGGGGGCTCACGGACCATGTCGTGCTGGGCGCGGCGCTCGGGGCCGGGTTCGGGCTGCTGGAGGCGGTGGCGCGGTACGGGCTGGACGCGGGGCGGGCCATTCCGCACCCGGCCGGTGGCTGGGCCATCCCCGACAGCCTCCGGGCGCCGTACATCCCGGGCGCCGGGCAGGTCTTCTCCGCCTGGTTCCCCGCCCCGCAGGGGGTGCTGGAACTCGGCGACCGCACCCCCGGCGCGGCCACGAGCCCCCACCTGGTCTACACGGCCCTCGCGGCGCTCGGCGTCGGGGTGCTGCTGCGCGGACGGGGCTGGACGCGTCTTCTCGGCGTCCTGCCGCCGGTCGCCGCCTCCGTGCTCCACATGCTGACCAACTACGCCGCCGCGCGCCCGGCCGACCGGGACGCGGTGTCGCGGGTCGAGGCGTTCGAGGGGGTGCTGTGGGCCGTACCGCTGGGGTGCCTGGCGGTCGCCATGGCCGCCGACCTGCGGCAGGTGCGACGCGGCAAGCCGTACGCGCCGGACGTCCTGCTGCCCGCGGAGCGGGCCGGGCGGTCGGGGCTGGGCGCGCTCGCGGCGTACGGGGCCTGGTGCGTGCCCTGGTCCACGCTGATCGTGCTGCGCTTCGCCCGGTTGCGGCGGTCGCTGCTCTACGGGCTGGCGGGCGGCCAGCCGTACCCCGGCGCCGAGTCGCTGCACCGTACGGTCGCCTGGTCCGCCGCGCAGATCGACGCCTCCGACCGCGAACACGCCTGGCGGGGCGTCGGCTTACGTACCGTGGCGCAGGCCGCGCGTGGCGTGCGCGACCCGCGGCGCGCATGGCTCGTGCTCATCTCCCTCGCCCTGACGCTCCCGGCCCTGCTCTTCCTGGCGGTCGGCTCCTTCCCCGCCGGGGCCGCCGTGCGGCGGTACTTCACCTCGGGCGACGGCCCGTACGTCCTGATCGGCTTCGGGATCGCGGGCCTGCTCTGGACCGGCTGGCGGCTCGCGCGCCTCCTGCGCGCCTGGCGGACGACCCGCGCGTTTCCCCACGGCGAGGTGCTCGCCCTCATCCGCCTCCGGATCTGGACGGCGCTGGGCGGCTGCGTCACGGGCGCGCTGCTGGTGCTGAGGCTGGCAGACGGCACGCCCCCGTCCACCCCGCTCATCCGCAACCTCCACCTTCTCGACGCGCTGCACGACTTCACCACCTACCTGGGCTTCGCCCTCCTCCTGCTCGCCCTGCTCGCCCTGCTCCCGCCCGGCGGCGGCCTCGGCCTGGCCCTGGCGGGCGGCGTCAGGGCGGGAGCATTCGCCATCACCCGCGAAGCCGCCGTCCACGCGGCGGTCTACGGCACCTTGGGCGTCGTCCTCATGGGCGCGGCCGGAGCCGGGGCAGGAGGAAACCCTGACGGCTGGAACGCCTGGCCCCGGGAAAAACGTAAGGGTAAGACGAGGCAGGAACACCGTGCCGACATCAAGGGCGACGAGGGGAAGAACGGGTCTCACACCATCGAACGCCATGTGGAGAAGACGACTCGTGATATGCGGAGTCGACTGAGGTCGCAGCCGAATATCGAAGCCGACTCCCGCTTCGTCGACGAGAAATCGGCTCAGCGATTTGTGGACGAGGTCTTGGCTCGGCAGCAGAGCAGGATCACGGATTGGCTCAACGGCTCAAAACCGAAGCTCGCACTCCCCGAGACGGCGTTCAATGAGAACACAGGGCTGACGCTCACCAGGGAGAGCTATCTGAGAGGAGATTCCCCGAGCTGGGTGAACAAGGTGAAGGTTATTCTCAAACGTGACCCATCGGCAGCCTCGGGTTATCGGGTGCTGACGTCCTACCCTGTTCCCTGAACCGCTTCCCCCGAATGGATCCCCAATGTCCCATCCTCCTGCGCCGGGCCACCGATTCCACGAGATTCAAAACCTGCTCCGCGCATACACCCACGTGGACTATGCGTTCACCGACACCCCGGCCAGGCCGGGTCCGGCCTTGGAAGGGTATCTGCGCGTCATCTCGCGGTTTCCGCAGCGCGGCGTCCGCGTACTCCAAGAGCTCGATGACCTTCTCGGTGTGGGTTTGTTCTCCCCTGAGATCGCGGATGAGGTGGACCTGATGCCACAGGTGCGCCCCACGGAGGGGAGGGGCGTCGAAGAATCTCTGAGCATCGCCCGGGATCACATCCGGGCTTCTCAGCAGAAGCCCGGTGACTATTCTGGCCAGGCTCCACAAATGGGCTGGGAGTGGGAAGAGAGTTTCCCCGAGCTCAACCAGCTCATCGGCGGCTACTTCCACCAGGACTTCTCGGACGAATACTCGTCGTATCGCGAGGCCCTGGAGGACTATCTGCGCGGAAATCCCCAGGGTGACCTGAGGCGGGCACTCGGGGAGATCCCCCAGCTTCTGGCCATGGCGGAAAGTGATCAGGAGCTCCGCCGGGCGGTCGCGGCACTGGGCATGGGTGTCAGCCCTCCGGACGGGGTGCCGCTGAGGCAGTGGCTCCTTGACGTAGCACATGTCATCGAGCGGCATCTGCGAGGCCAACCGCTCTGGGGCGAGGATCGCTGACTTCGGAATGCGGGGTGCCCGCGCCGGTAGGCTGGCCGCACTGGCACGAGGCCCGTCGCACAGGTTCAAGGGGTGAGTCATGACCGCCGAGATGGTCGCGCCCGCGTGGATGCACGAGCAGATCACGGCCGAGCAGTACGACTCCTGGTCCGAGGAGCAGTGCGCGGGTGTCGAGATCGTGGACGGGATGGTCGTGGTGAGCCCCAGCGCGTCCAAGCGGCACAACCGCCTGGCCCGGATCCTCGCGAACGCCTTGGAGGCCGCGGCGGGACCGGACTGGAACGCCGATACGGACTTCGACGTCCGGCTGCAGGACATTCCGCTTACCAATCGCCGCCCCGACGTGGTCGTGTACCGCGCGGAGACGATCGACATCACCCCCACCCGACCCGAGCATGTGCTGCTGGTCGCCGAGGTCGTATCGCCGGGTTCGGAGACCACCGACCGGATCGTCAAGGTCGATCAGTACGCCAAGGCGGGGATCGCCTTCTACTGGCGGATCGAGCAGGCCGCTACCGGCGTGCCGCTGGTGTACACCTACGTCCTCGACCCCGCGAGCAGGGCCTACCGGGAGGGAGACGTGTTCACCGGTGTGGTGAAGGCCGCGGCTCCGTTCCCGGTGGAAGTCGATCTCGGCCAGTTCTGAGCCCGGCCGAGGCCGGAAGCGAGGAATCAGCAGCCCTGCCCCGTGGATAGGGTGTTGATCATGTCCTCGCCGCGCGCGGGATGACTTCGGGGATACAGTCCGGCAGGGACCACGGCCAGGTACCAGGGGAGGGGCTGGTGTGTTCGAGATCGTGACGGTGAGTGCGCTCACCGCGTTTCTCACGGCGGTGGGCAACGGGGCCGCCGGAGAGGTCGGCAAGCAGGTGCTCGTGTCGACGGGGGCGCTGGTGCGGCGGACCCTGGGGCGGGAGACGCCGCTGCCGAGCACCCCGGAGGGCTGGGAGCTGCTGGCGCGTCAGATGCATCCACGGCTGAACGAGGACCCCCGGCGGGCCGATGAGTTCGCCGGCCTGTCGCGGAGTCTGCCCCAGGTGGCGCTGCGTCCTGGGCCCGGACTGCCGCCCGCCACACGGGACTTCACCGACCGTCAGGGCGTGCTGCGGCAGCTGAGGCGAGAGGCGACCCGGGCCGCCGCGGGGCGGCCTCGGGTCGCGCTGCTGTACGGGCCGCCGGGGATCGGCACCAGCGCGGTGGCGCTGCACTGGGGTGCCGACCGGATCGCGCGGTACCCCGACGGGCAGTTCTACGTCGACGTCCGCGACGCCCCCGGCGAGAACGGACTCGAACCGGCCGCCGTCCTCCTGCGCCTGCTGCGGCAGATGGGGGTCGAGCCCGACGGCATGCCGCCCACCGAGACGGGACGCGAAGAGCTGTATCGGCGCTTGACGGCGGGCCGCCGGGCGTTGGTGGTGATCGACCACGCCTCCTCGGTCGCGCAGGTCCGCGGCCTGGTCCCGGCCACGCCGGAGGTCTTCCTCCTGGTCGTCGCGTCCGGACCGGCCTTCCTGCTGGAGGCCGAGCGGATCGCCGTACCTCCACTGAGGGACCGGGACGCGGTGCAGATGCTGAAGAAGGTGGCGGGGCCGGAGCCGGTCGCGCGCGCCAAGCCGCACATGCCCGCGCTGCTGGACGGCTGCGCGGGCAACGCCTTCGCCCTGAAGGCCGCGGCGCTGCGGCTGCTGACCGGGGAAGCGCCGCTCCCGGACTTGTCGTCGAATCCGGTGGGCGGCACGGCGCGGGACGCCTGTCGCCGCGTCGGGCCGGAGACGGCGCGGCTCTGCCGGCTGACCGCGCTCGGCGGCTGGCCCGCGATCGACGCCCGCCTCGCCGGGGACGCCGCGGGCGTCGCCCCGGAGGGGGCCGCCCGCATGCTGGCCGGGGCGGCGGACGTGCGGTTGCTGGAGCCTGTGGGGGACGGCCGTTACCGTTTCCGGCCCGAGGTGTGCCGTCACCTGGCGGACGACGCGGGCCCGGAGCACGGCATCGCGGAGTGTTCCGCGGCGGTGTCCCGGGTGCTCGACGGCCTGCTGAACCGGGCCCTGCACGCCGCGCACGCCGCCCTGCCGCAGAGCTGGCGAACGGAGCCCGCACCGGCGAGGGGAGCCCCCTACGGCGATGAGGCCGAGGGCATGACGGTGATGATCGCCGAGGCCGGAAACCTGGTCCGGGCGGTTTCGGTGGCCGAGGAGTACCAGCACATCGACACAGCACTGCGACTGGCCCGCGCGCTGTGGCCCTTGCAACTGAAGGCCGGTCATTGGGATGGGACCCTCCCCGCCCTGCGGATCGCGGCCCGGTGCGCAGACGAGCATCACCCCGGTACCCGTCTGGCGGGCGCGCTGCACTTCCAGCTCGGCCACTGCCTGGGTGAGCTGAGGCAGTGGGAGGAGGCCGAGGGCGCGGTGCTCGCCGCCGCCACGTCCGAGCGCGCGGCGGGCCATGTGCGGGGCGAGGCGTCGTCCGTGGAGATGCTGGGCCTGCTGCGCCTGTACCAGTGGCGGTATGAGGACGCGTACGAGCGGTTCGTCGAGGCCGAGCGCGTCTACGGGCGGATCGGCCCCGGCCAGGAGGGCGCCGAGGACCTGCCCCGCGCCCTCGCCCTGATCAAGCGCCACCAGGGACGTGCCCTGCGCGGCATGGGCGACTTGACGGAGTCCCGTATCCGGCTGGAGACCGCGCGGGATTTCTTCGCGGAACGGGGAGAGGCGTACAACCAGGCCCGTACGCTCACCGACCTCGC
Source organism: Streptomyces sp. NPDC007983 (assembly GCF_042958345.1). Lineage (NCBI taxonomy): Bacteria > Bacillati > Actinomycetota > Actinomycetes > Kitasatosporales > Streptomycetaceae > Streptomyces > Streptomyces sp. NPDC007983. Next base: position 306,466 of record NZ_JBIBJI010000009.1, on the reverse strand, counting down.
CGAGACGCTGCATGAAGCGGGTGAGAACGCCGAGGCGCTGACGAAGATCTCCGAGGCGGAGCGCCTGCTCACCCCGGAGAAGGCGGCTCCGCACCTGGCGTATCTCGCCCGTCTGCGGGAGCGCTGCGAAGCCTAGGCCCTGTCCGGCGCCCGCCGCTCACGCGGGCGCCACGGTCACCGGGTGCACACCGCCGGCCGCGTGCACCCGCAGCGTCGCACCGTCCGGCGGCACCGTGGCACCGCCCGCCCGCCACGCGTACAGCGCCGAGGCGTACGCCGCCGGGTCGGCGTCCGCGCCCGGCTCCGCCGACAGATGGAGGACGCCGCCACCCCGCGCCCGCACGCTGCACCGGTCCGGCCCGGTCACATACGCGGCGAGCGCACAGTGCGGATACCGGCGCAGCACCTCGGCGGTCCACTCCTCCGCGCCGCCGAGACGCGGATCGTCCGGCCGCCCCTCCCGCACGATCACATCGGCCCGCGCGAGATCGCCGGGATCCCGGGTGTCCTCGTGTACGGCGAGGTGGGTGGTCTCGCCGACCGCGTCATACGGGTGTCGCGTGGTGCGCTCGATCCGGACATCGGTCCCACGGACGCGCGTACGGACGTTGAGCGGAGCCGTCCGCCGCGGAGGCTCGTACGGCGGCAGGGACAGCGGCTCCAGAAGCGCCGGAGCCGCGGGCTCCGGCAGTTCCATCAGCGCGTAGAAGTGCCGCCGCAGCAGCGTCGCCGAGGCGCCCGGGGCCGAGCTGATGAACTCCGCCGGACCCGCGGCCGGGCGGTGCCGCGTCAGCAGTTCCTCCACCTGGTCCCGCAGCGGGCCGTGCGGGTCGAGCCGTGGCGCGTCCCGGACGAACGCGGCGAGCGGCGCCTGCGGGTCGAGCCTGTCCCGCACGGCGGACGCCAGCAGTACGGGGGTGCCCAGAGCCGCCGCGTAGTACGAGACCGCACCGAAGTCCCCCACGACGGCATCCGCCGCCAGCAGGGCCTGGCGCCACGCGTGCACGGGGTCGATCAGGGTCAGCCCGGCGCGCCGGGCCCGGTCCAGCCAGGCCCGGATCTGGCCCGGCCCGTGCCCGTACCAGATGTTGGGGTGCAGCACGGCCGCCAGCCGGTAGTCGTCGGCCGGCAGCTCGGCGGCGAGGCGGGGCAGCAGGCTCGGCAGGACGTCCTGGTCACCGCCGGTGCCGAAGAAGCCCTCCGGGTTCCAGGTGGAGTTCAGTACGACCAGCCGCTGACCTCGGCGCACGCCCAGCGCACGCCGGAACCGTTCGCGGTGGGGCCGGGCGGCGAGCATGCGGTCGAAGCAGGGGTCGCCGGCCAGTACGGACGCCGCCTCGGCCTCGGGGCATGCACGCCGCAACCGCTCCAACTGCTCCGGGTGGGACAGGACGAGGCCGTCCACGAACGGCTCGCCATCCACCAGCAGCCACTCCGCCGACAGACCGAAGGTCGGCTCGGATGCACAGCCGGCGTCCGGCGTCCGGCATCCGGCATCCGGCATCCGGCATCCGGCGGCCAGTTTCTTAGTGTATCCGACTCCATGCGACAATACGGTCAATTTCCCCCGAAGCGCATGCAGTTGACCCCCGAAGCTCGCCGACACCGCCAGGTCCACCGGTGTCGCCAGCGCCTGTTCCCATGGCAGCACCGGCAGCTGCAGCTCCGCGAACAGCTCGCGTATCCCGCCCTGGAACGCGGACGACCCCGTCGAGGTGACCAGGAGCTGCACCCGGAAGTCGTCGTGGAACAGCGGCAGCACGTCCAGCAGGCGTCCGGCGGAGGTGACGTTGTGCACCACGAGCAGTACGCGCCGATGCACCGCGCGGCTCGCCCAGCGCTCCGCGTCCTCCCCGACCGGTACCCGTATCGCCACTGGATCAGCCGCCCCCACCCGTCACCTCCCCCGACGTGGCCGACACGCCTGGCGTGACGCAACGTGTCCGGGTTGCGGATGGTGCGAGCGGGGGTCGTCCATCGATGACGCTGCCGAGCATGCGGTCGGCGATGCCGAACGCATGCGTCGGTGCTGTTCGAAGGCGGGCGCGTCGATCACGTTCGCGACGGTACCTCACAGGTGTCCGGAAAGCCCTGCCTGGTCAGGCCGAAGACGCTGGTCATGCGCGCCCGCGGGTCACGATGCTCTCGCGCCGCGCGCAGCCGGCCACACCGGTGCCACACCGTTGACACGGGCCTGGGCGAGGGTGCGTGCCTCTTCCCTGGTACGGCCGTCTTCCCTGGTGCGGCCGTCGGCGGCGACGCGGGCGGGCCCACCGGTACTCGCCCGCGTGCGCATGGTTCCGCGCATGGCCTGCCGCTGCAGATAGGAAGAGGATGGACAGGACGATGGCGGCCTTCTGGCCGGCGGGCATGGCCGGGGGACGGGGCACGTGTGTTCTCCCTTGTGTCGTTCGCTTTCGTGGTGGCCCGCGGACGGCGGGCGAAAGGGACGCTGACTGCGCGGCCATCGGGAAGGGGGGTATGCGTCGGGCGCCACGCGCGGACTGCCACGCGGTGCGGGTGTGTCAGCTCGGGGCGCGGGCCCAGCCGCGCAGGGTGGACTGAGCGAGTGCCTCGTCCACTACGCGGATCACTTCGGCCCATGACGCTTCCCGGGGCGGGGCGGGGCGGGGCGGGGCGAGGGTCAGTGTCGGGGTCGTGGGCGTGCACTCCAATCGAGGGCAGGCCCACTGGGCGGGCAAGAGGGCGATCAGGCGGGCTGCCGCGAGCTCTGAGGCGGTGCCGTACGGCACATCGGCCTTGGCCAGGAGTCGCACGCGGACGGAGCGGGGGACGGCGTCGGCTCCTCGGCGGGGGCCGTGCCGACGGTGCAGAGCATGAGAAAGACCGCGCCGAACAGCGAACAAATGCGGTGCGAAGGATCGCGCCGGTCCGATGGGCGGTCGGCTTCGAACGGACGATGCGATGCATGGTCTCTCCCCGTGGCGTATCCTCCGGGGCCACCACGGACCTCACCACCGTCGCGTAGCGTCGCTGGAGCGCGTTCCCTCAGCACTCGATGACGTTGACGGCGAGGCCGCCGCGAGCCGTCTCCTTGTACTTGACCTTCATGTCGGCGCCGGTGTCCTTCATGGTCTTGATGACCTTGTCGAGGGAGACATGGTGGCGGCCGTCGCCGCGCAGCGCCATCCGCGCGGCGGTGACGGCCTTGACCGCCGCCATGCCGTTGCGCTCGATGCAGGGGATCTGGACCAGGCCGCCGACCGGGTCGCACGTCAGACCCAGGTTGTGTTCCATGCCGATCTCGGCGGCGTTCTCGACCTGTTCCGGGCTGCCGCCCAGCACCTCGGCGAGGCCGCCGGCGGCCATGGAGCAGGCGGAGCCGACCTCGCCCTGGCAGCCGACCTCGGCGCCGGAGATGGAGGCGTTCTCCTTGAAGAGCATGCCGATGGCGCCCGCGGCGAGGAGGAAGCGGATGACGCCCTCCTCGTCGGCGCCCGGCACGAAGCGGGTGTAGTAGTGCAGAACGGCCGGGATGATCCCGGCGGCGCCATTGGTGGGGGCGGTGACGACGCGGCCGCCGGCCGCGTTCTCCTCGTTGACCGCCATGGCGTACAGCGTGGTCCACTCCATCGCGCGGGCGGGAGCGTCGCCTTCGGAGCGCAGCGCGCGGGCGGCGTTGGCGGCGCGGCGGCGGACCTTGAGGCCGCCGGGCAGGATGCCCTCCTGGGTGAGGCCGCGGGAGACACAGGACTCCATGACGCGCCAGATCTCCAGCAGGCCCGCGCGGATCTCCTCCTCCGTGCGCCAGGCCTTCTCGTTCTCCAGCATCAGCGCGGAGATGGACAGGCCGGTCTCGCGGGAGATCCGCAGGAGTTCGTCGCCGGTGCGGAAGGAATGCTTCAGGACGGTGTCGTCGAGCTTGATGCGGTCCTCGCCGACCGCGTCCTCGTCCACGACGAAGCCGCCGCCGACCGAGTAGTAGGTCTTCTCCAGCAGCGGATGGCCGGTCTCGTCGTACGCGAAGAGGGTCATGCCGTTGGCGTGGTACGGCAGGGAGCGGCGCCGGTGCAGTATCAGCTCGTCGGCCTCGTCGAAGTCGATCTCGTGGCCGCCCTCGATCTCGGCGGCGAGCAGCCGCAGCCGCTTGGTGGTGCGGATCCGCTCCACCTCGCCGTCGGCGGCCTCGACGTCGACATCGCGCGGGGAGTGGCCCTCCAGGCCGAGCAGCACGGCCTTGGGCGTGCCGTGGCCGTGGCCGGTGGCGCCGAGGGAGCCGAAGAGTTCGGCGCGTACGGAGGCGGTGTGGGCCAGCAGCCCTTCGTTCTTCAGCCGGCGGACGAACATCCGGGCCGCCCGCATCGGGCCGACGGTGTGCGAGCTGGACGGGCCGATGCCGATCGAGAAGAGATCGAATACGGAGATGGCCACCGGGGACTCCTTCGTCTGCACGGGGGTGCGTGCGGGTGGTGCGGTGCGGGGGGCGCGCCGGGTGGGCGCGCCCCCCGTGGTCCGGGCCCCAGGAGGCCGGGACCGGGGTTACTTCGACAGGTGCGGGTACAGCGGGTGCTTGTCGGCGAGGGCGGTGACCCGCGCCTTCAGCGCGTCGGCGTCGTAGGCGGGCTTGAGCGCCTCGGCGATGATGTCCGCCACCTCGCGGAAGTCTTCGGCGGTGAAGCCGCGGGTGGCCAGCGCCGGGGTGCCGATCCGCAGACCCGAGGTGACCATGGGCGGCCGCGGGTCGTTCGGGATGGCGTTGCGGTTGACCGTGATGCCGACCTCGTGGAGGCGGTCCTCGGCCTGCTTGCCGTCCAGCTCGGAGTTGCGCAGGTCGACCAGGACGAGGTGGACGTCGGTGCCGCCGGAGAGGACGGAGACGCCCACCTCGGTCACGTCCGCCTGCATCAGCCGCTCGGCGAGGATCTTGGCGCCCTCGACCGTGCGCTCCTGGCGCTCCTTGAAGGCGGAGCCGGCCGCGACCTTGAAGGACACCGCCTTGGCCGCGATGACGTGCTCCAGCGGGCCGCCCTGCTGACCGGGGAAGACCGCAGAGTTGATCTTCTTGGCCAGGTCGGCGGTGGAGAGGATCACGCCACCGCGCGGACCGCCGAGGGTCTTGTGGGTGGTGGTGGTGACCACGTGGGCGTGCGGTACGGGCGAGGGGTGGAGCCCGGCCGCCACCAGGCCCGCGAAGTGGGCCATGTCGACCATCAGGTACGCGCCGACCTCGTCCGCGATGCGGCGGAAGGCGGCGAAGTCCAGCTGACGCGGGTACGCCGACCAGCCCGCGATGACCATCTTGGGGCGGTGCTCCTTGGCCAGGCGCTCGACCTCGTCCATGTCGACCAGACCGGTCTCGGCGTCCACGTGGTAGGGCACCACGTTGTAGAGCTTGCCGGAGAAGTTGATCTTCATGCCGTGGGTGAGGTGGCCGCCGTGCGCCAGGTTCAGACCCAGGATGGTGTCGCCGGGCTGGAGCAGCGCGAACATCGCGGCGGCGTTCGCCTGGGCGCCGGAGTGCGGCTGGACGTTGGCCGCCTCGGCGCCGAAGAGCTCCTTGATCCGGTCGATGGCGATCTGCTCGACCACGTCGACGTGCTCACAGCCGCCGTAGTAGCGGCGGCCGGGATAGCCCTCGGCGTACTTGTTGGTCAGGACCGAGCCCTGGGCCTCCATGACCGCGGCCGGGGCGAAGTTCTCCGAGGCGATCATTTCGAGGGTGGACTGCTGGCGGTGGAGTTCGGCGTCGACAGCAGCGGCGACGTCAGGGTCGAGCTCGTGCAGGGAGCTGTTGAGAAGCGACATCAGGGTCCCGATCGAAGTAGGAGGGTCAGTTGTCGGAGAAGGCGGCGTATTCCTCGGCGGAGAGCAGGTCGCCCGGCTCGTCCGTCACCTTCACCTTGAACAGCCAGCCGCCCTCGAAGGGGGCGGAATTCACCAGCGCCGGGTCGTTCACCACGTCCTCGTTGATGTCGGTGACCTCACCGGAGACCGGCGCGTACAGGTCGCTGACCGACTTCGTGGACTCCAGCTCACCGCAGGTTTCACCGGCGGCGACGGTGGAGCCGACATCCGGGAGCTGGACGTACACGACATCGCCGAGCGCGTTGGCCGCGTATTCGGTGATGCCGATCGTCGACACGCCGTCCTGGTCGGCGGCCGACAGCCACTCGTGCTCCTTGCTGTAGCGCAGCTGCTGGGGGTTGCTCATGGTCCGATTCTCCTGGATAGGGGGGAGTGCTTGGGAAACGGGTCTTCAGTGGTGAGACGGGGGCTTCAGCGCTCGCGGCGGTAGAAGGGGAGCGCGACGACCTCGTACGGCTCCCCGGTACCGCGGATGTCCACCGACACCCCCGGGCTGCCGGGCGCGGCGTGCTCCGCGTCCACGTACGCCATGGCGATCGGCTTCCCCAGCGTCGGGGACGGGGCGCCCGAGGTGACCCGGCCGATCTCCGAGCCGTCGGGGCCCACCACGGCGTAGCCGGCGCGCGGCACCCGGCGGCCCTCGGCGACCAGGCCGGTCAGCGTGCGCGGCGGCCGGGCCTCGGCCTCGCGCGCCGCGGCCTCCAGCGCGCCGCGGCCGACGAAGTCACCGGGCTTGCCGAACTTCACCACCCGGCCGAGCCCCGCGTCGAACGGGGTCGTGTCGGTGCTCAGCTCGTGCCCGTACAGCGGCATCCCCGCCTCCAGCCGCAGCGTGTCCCGGCAGGACAGCCCGCACGGCACCAGGCCCGCCGGGGCGCCCGCCTCGGTCAGCGCCTGCCAGACCCGCTCGGCGTCGTCCGGCGCGACGAACAGCTCGAAGCCGTCCTCGCCGGTGTAGCCGGTGCGGGCGATCAGGGCGGACACGCCCGCGACGGTCCCCGGCAGCCCCGCGTAGTACTTCAGCCCGTCCAGGTCGGCGTCGGTCAGCCCCTTCAGGATCCCCGAGGACTGCGGCCCCTGGACGGCGATCAGCGCGTACGCGTCGCGGTCGTCCCGTACGGCGGCGTCGAAGCCGGTGGCGCGCTCGGTCAGCGCGTCCAGCACCACCTGGGCGTTCGAGGCGTTCGCCACGACCAGGAACTCCTGCTCGGCGAGCCGGTAGACGATCAGGTCGTCGAGGATGCCGCCCTCGCTGTCGCAGATCATGGTGTAGCGGGCGCGGCCCACGGCGAGCGCCGAGAGATGGCCGACCAGGGCGTAATCGAGGGCGTCAGCGGCCTGCGGCCCGGTGAGAGCGATCTCACCCATGTGGGAGAGGTCGAAGAGCCCGGCGCGGGTGCGCACCGCGGTGTGCTCGTCGCGCTCGCTGCCGTACCGCAGCGGCATGTCCCAGCCCGCGAAGTCGGTCATGGTGGCGCCGAGCGCACGGTGGACCGCGTCCAGCGCGGTGCGGCGGGGCGTGGGCGGGGCGTCGGTCATGGGGCAGCTCCCAGGGTCATGATCACGGCGATGACGGGACGGGTGGGGTGGATGGGACGACAAGGACGGCACAGCGTCCTCCCCATCTGTCATCGGAACCTGAGAGGTTCGCCGTGACCAATCCCGCGCGGCGGGGCTGGCCGGCTTGCACCTTGGGTGGAGCCACTTCGAGTGGCCCGCTTTTCAGATCTGCCTCGTCCGTGCGGTATCGGGGCCTGAGAGATTCAAGGGAGGGCTTGCTCCTTCGGCGCCTTGTGAAGACCGGCGGACTGCCGGTGACCAAGGACTCTCCCGCGCGGATTCGAGCGGCCGGTATGCAGTTGGCGCGGCCATCATCGCACGTCCGCTCCGGAAGGGAACCCCCCTCTGTGAGCGGGGTCGCGCCGGGGCCTCCTTGATGGGCATTACCTTTTCTTGACACTCTCGGGGTACGCAGCCGCTTGACCGACCTTGGAGGACGATCACGGTGCACGGGCAGGGAACATTCGCGACAACCCGAGGAACCCTGCCCGCGCGGCAGGAGCGGACGCGCTCAGGGGGCACGGTCAGACCGGACCGGCGCGCCGTGCACGACCTGCGCGGCGGGGTGGGGGCGGAGCTGCGCTACCCGGCGCGTGACCTGATCATCGCCTCCGGGCTGCCCGGCAGCGGCAAGACCACCCTGATCAACCGGGTGGTCCCCGGGACCGACCCGAGCGGCACGGCCGTGGTGCGGGTCGACTCGCAGCACACCCGGGAGGCCTGGGAGAGACGCATGCCGCGCTGGCTGCCGTACGCGGTCTACCGGCCGCTGGTCCGCTGCGCCCACTATGTGGGGCTGCGCCGGGCGCTCACCTCCGGCGCGAGCGTCGTCGTCCACGACTGCGGCTCACAGCCCTGGGTGCGCCGCTGGCTGGCCCGGGACGCCCGGCGCACCGGCCGCGGGCTGCATCTGGTGCTGCTGGACGTGGACCCCGCGGTCGCCCTGGAGGGCCAGGCCGCCCGCGGCCGGGGCGTCTCCGGCTTCGCCTTCGGACGGCACCGGCGGGCGATGCGCCGGCTGGTGGCGCGGGTGGAGGGCGGGCAGCCGCCCGAGGGCTGCGCTTCGGCCGTTCTGCTCGACCGGGCAACCGCGAGCGTGCTGCGCAGCATCTCCTTCGAGTGACATACGAGTCGGGCACCAGGCCGACGGCCCGACGAAATTCGGCCATCTGGGCGTGACGGAGCGTGAGGATGCCGTCGTGAGGCTGTCCCCGGTGGTGCTTCCGGCGTGAGGAAGTGCTGTGGAGATGCCCGGGCGGCCCATGGCCTTCCGCCGCGCAGCCGTTAGGGTGCTCGTGCAGGTCGGACGAGATGGCGGTTGGACGAAGAATGAGTATCCCGGAGCACCAGGGCATAACCCCCGCTCACGGAGGATTTCCCGACGGCGCTTATCCGGCGTTCCCCGGCAATGAGCTGGAAGGGGTGCTCGCGGCCTCGATCGGCGTCCCGGGTGCCGGAGCGCGGATCGTCGAGACCCTCGCCCGCAGCTTCGTCTGGATCCCGCTGCCGAACGGCGGCGGCCCCGACAGCCGCAGCCTCGACCTGCCCACCCTGGAGATCGAGGGCCAGGCGTACGTGCCCGTCTTCAGCTCCGAGCAGCAGTTCCTGCAGATCGTCGGCGCCCATATGTCGTTCACGGTCGCCCCGGCCGTCGAGTTCGCCCGCGGGCTGCCGCCGCAGCTCGGCATCGCGGTGAACCCGGACGGGCCGGTCGGCGTCCCGCTGCCGCCGCCCGCGGTCGAGGAACTGTGCAAGTCCGGGCGCAGCGAGCTGGACGGCCCCGCGCGCGGGGGCCGGGTGCGGCTGTTCGAGCCCGACTGGCAGGAGGAGCCGGTCGACTTCCTGGCCGCCGCCGGGATCGAGTTCACGAAGGAGCCCGGGGTACGCACCGCGCGGCGCGCGCTGGCCAGCGTCGAGGGCGATCAGCCTGCGCTCTTCGTCGGGGTCCAGCTGGACGCGCCGGGCCCGGAGGGGCAGGCCCTCGCGGTGGAGGCACTGGGCCGGGCGCTCGGGGCGGTGCCGGTCCCGTGGACCGTTCAGCTCGTCGCGCTGGACGTCGCGCAGGGTGACCCCGTGGCCACGTGGATGCTGGAGCGCGTACGGCCGTTCTACGACCGTGACCTGTGACGCACTCCGGGGTCGGCCACGGGGGCCCGTAAGCTGGTTGGATGACCAGTCGGGGCGGCGCGCGTCCCGGTGAGGTGCGGGCAAGGCCGAGAGAGGGGCGGACCCAGGTGAGCGCGGGCGCGGATTGGGGGGCGGCTGCCGGTCAGGTCGAGCGAATGCTGCAGCAGGTCGCTCCCGGCCGGTACGACGCCTACGAGGCGCTGCTGCACGCCCTCGCCGAGGGCCAGGTCTGGATGCTGCTGTGGCACGGCGCGCCCGGCGACCCCGACGCCCAGTACGGCAACATGGACGTGGACGGCCACGGTTACGCACCGTGTGTGACCTCCGCCCAGGAACTCGCCGCCAGTGGCTGGAATCGTGCGCACGAGGTGGTGGACGCGCGCCGGATCGCCGACTCCCTCTACCGCGACCACTACGGACTGTGGCTCAACCCGCACGCCGTCGGCGGCGGTGTCGGCATCCCCTGGCTCGACCTGCGGCGGATCGCGGGCGGGCTGGACCGGCTGCCCGCCGGTCCGCTGCGGCTGACCGAACCCGCCATCGAAATCCCGCAGTTCTACGCCCTCTTGGGGCAGAACGCGCACCGCACCGCCGCGGTGCGCTCGTTGCGCCGGGCCTGGGTGCAGCCCGCGCTGGGCGCCCCGTATCTGGCCATCGGGCTCGACCTGTACGACAACGGCCAGCAGACTGTGGAGTCGGTGCGGCTGATGATGCAGCAGTCGGTCGGCGTGGTGCCGGAGGGGCTGCCGGTCTCCACGGTCGAGCTGTCGGACGAGCACGACCCGGTCGCGATGTGGATGCGGGCCCACGCCCGGCCGTTCTTCGACCGCGACGCCTACAACGCCGCGCCCGCGCCGCCGCCCCCGTCGTACGGGTACGGCTATCCGCCGCCGCGTCACGCGTACTGAGCCGCCGCGCCGTCCGGCGCGCTGAGCCGGCTTCCGCACCGCCCCACCGCGCATCGCCCGTGGTGGGGCGGTAGTTACTGATGCGTTCACAGGTCACAACTGTCCGTATACCGGAACCGCTTACCGCACATCACGGTTAGGCATCCATTGCCCGTGGGTACTGGCGGGTGATCACAAACGCGATGAAGACTCCCGCTCCAAGGGGCGCGGTTCCGTAAAACGACCCCTTTCGCTCACCTTGTGAACTTAAGCCGCCACAGCGGCGAGTCGTGGGCCGGTCACCACCGGTCGAGAGGGGTCCCCACCACGATGACGGCACCATTGCACGGCACGAGCGCCGACGCAGAGCCGGTCGCGACTGCCGATGTAGCGGCGAATGTGGTCACGGCGTCGGTCGAGGGAAGATCGCTGCGACAGATCGCCTGGAGACGCCTCAAACGCGACAAGTTGGCGCTTGCGGGCGGAGCCGTGGTCGTCTTCCTCGTGCTAGTGGCGATCTTCGCACCGCTGATCGTGAGTCTGCTCGGCCACCCGCCCAACGATTTCCACCAGGAAGAGATCGACCCACTCTTCGGCACCCCCAAGGGCAGCCTGGGCGGCATCAGTTCGGACTTTCTCTTCGGCGTCGAGCCCTCCAACGGCCGCGACGTGTTCAGCCGCGTCGTCTACGGCGCGCGGATCTCGCTGCTGGTGGCCTTCCTCGCGGCCCTGGTCGCCGTCGTCCTCGGCACCGTCTTCGGCATCATCGCCGGATATTTCGGAGGCTGGGTGGACTCGGTGATCAGCCGCGTGATGGACATGCTGCTGGCCTTCCCGCAGCTGCTGTTCATCATCTCCCTGGTCTCGGTGCTTCCGAACGACCTGCTGGGCCTGACCGGCAGCGGGGTGCGCATCGCGGTGCTGGTCTGCGTCATCGGCTTCTTCGGCTGGCCGTATGTCGGCCGCATCGTGCGCGGCCAGACGCTGTCGCTGCGCGAGAAGGAGTACGTGGAGGCCGCGCGCAGCCTCGGCGCCGGCCGCCGCTACATCCTCTTCCGGGAGCTGCTGCCCAACCTGGTGGCGCCGATCACCGTCTACGCGACGCTGATGATCCCCACCAACATCCTCACCGAGGCGGCCCTCAGCTTCCTGGGAGCGGGCGTGAAACCGCCGACCGCCTCCTGGGGGCAGATGCTCTCCAAGGCGGTGGGCACCTACGAGGACGACCCCATGTTCATGATCATCCCGGGTGCGGCGATCTTCATCACCGTGCTGGCCTTCAACCTGTTCGGCGACGGCGTCCGCGACGCCCTCGACCCCAAGGGCACCCGTTGAGGCGCCCCGGCCGCGGCTGTCAGGCGGCTCCCCGAAGCTTTCCCCGCGCCATGCCACGTACCGCTATCCCGGAGGTTGCAGGAACCATGAAACCCCTACGTTCGTCGAGAAGCAGGCGGATCGTCGGCGCGACGGCTGTCGTCTGCGCCCTGCTCGCCACCGCGGCGTGCGGCGGCGGCAGCGACGAGAAATCCTCCGGTGCCGGATTCAACGCGGGGGCGAAGGGCGTCGCCAACAAGTCCACCAAGAAGGGCGGCACCCTCAAGTTCATCAACAAGCAGAACTTCGACTCGCTCGACCCGCAGCGCCAGTACTACGGCTTCGCCTGGGACTTCGCCCGTTTCTACTCGCGTCAACTCATCACGTACGCGCCGAAGCCGGGCGAAGCCTCCAACGAGCTGGTCCCCGACCTGGCCACCTCCACCGGCAAGATCAGCGACGGCGGCAAGACGTACACCTACACGCTGCGCGACGGGATCACCTGGGAGGACGGTTCGCCGATCACCTCCAAGGACATCAAGTACGGCATCGAGCGCATCTGGGCCAAGGACGTGGTCTCCGGCGGCCCCGGCTATCTGCGTCAGGTCCTCGACCCCAAGGGCGAGTACCCGGGCCCGTACAAGGACAAGTCCAAGGACAAGCTCGGGCTGAAGGCGATCGAGACGCCGGACGACAAGACCATCACCTTCCGTCTCGCCCAGCCCAACGGTGACTTCGAGCAGATGCTCGCGATGCCCACCGGCTCCCCGGTCAAGCGGGAGAAGGACACCGGCGCCCAGTACACCAACCGGCCGTTCTCCTCCGGCCCGTACAAGGTCCAGTCCTTCACCCCGGGCAAGAGCCTGGCCCTGGTGCGCAACGACAAGTGGAAGAAGTCGTCCGACCCGGTCCGCGCCGCCCTGCCGGACCAGGTCACGGTCACCTTCAACTCCAACCTGGAAGCCATCGACAAGCTGCTCATCAAGGGCGACTACGACGTCTTCCTGAGCGCCACCGGCATGGGCCAGTCCGGCCGCGCCGCCGCGCTCAAGGAGCACAAGGGCAACGTCGACAACATCAACACCAACTTCGTCCGCTATGTCGACCTCGCCACCAAGGTGAAGCCGTTCGACAACATCCACTGCCGCAAGGCGGTCTTCTACGCGACCGACTACACCCAGCTCCAGACCACCCGCGGCGGCCCGCAGGCCGGTGGTGACCTCGCCCCCAACATGCTCCCCAAGACCGTCAAGGGCTCGGACGACTACGACCCGTACGGCGTCATCAAGCGCAAGGGCAAGCCGGACACGGCCAAGGCCAAGGACGAGCTGAAGCAGTGCGGCAAGCCGAATGGTTTCTCCGCCAAGATCGTCTCGCGCACCGACCAGCCCAACGAGACGGCGGCCGCCGAGGCGCTCCAGGAGTCGCTGAGCAAGGTCGGCATCAAGCTCGACATCAACGAGATCGAGGGCGGCTCGTCCGCCGGCATCACCGGCTCCCCGTCCGTGATGCACAAGCGCGGCTACGGCCTCAACATGACCGGCTGGGGACCCGACTTCCCGACCGGCCAGGGCTTCTCCCGTCCGCTGTTCGACGGCCGCTTCATCGAGCAGACCGGTAACTACAACGTCTCCGAGACCAACGACAGCGCGATCAACAAGGACTTCGACGACGCGCTCAAGGAGACCGACCCCGCCAAGGCCGGCCAGATCTACACGGACATGAACCACAAGGTCGCCGACCTGGCCGTCGCGATGCCGTTCCTCTACGAGAAGAACATCACCTGGCGCAGCTCGCGGCTGACCAACGCCTACTCGTCCTCGGCCTACAACGGCCGGTACGACTACGTGTCCCTCGGGGTCAAGTGACGGCCGGCCACCAGCCACCCCACCCCCACCGTCGCTTCATCCGATAGGCCCGAAGGGCAGGTGATGGCCACGCGTGGCGGTCCCGGAACCCCGGTATGAGGGGCGACGGGACCGCCACCGGGCCGCGCACAGTGCTTGCTTACGTCATCCGGCGCTTGTTCGCCGTCGTCATGATGCTGCTGGTCGTCACCCTGACGACCTTCGCCATCTTCTTCGTGATCCCGAAGTGGGCCGGTTCCGACCCCGCGCTGCTCTTCGTCGGCAAACAGGCCGACCCCGCGGCCATCGAGGGCATCAGGCAGAAGCTGGGGCTCAGCGATCCGCTCCTGGTGCAGTTCTGGCACTTCGTCGAGGGGCTGTTCGTCGGCCGCGACTACGCCAACGGCTCCGACGTCACCCACTGCCCGATGCCCTGCTTCGGCTACTCCTTCCGCACCGAGCAGGCCGTGTGGCCGCAGCTGACCGACGCCATGCCGGTCACCCTCTCGCTCGCCGCTGGCGCGTGCCTGCTGTGGCTGGTCGGCGGCATCGCCACCGGCGTCGTCTCCGCGCTGCGCCGGGGCACCCTGTGGGACCGCTCGGCGATGACCGCCGCGCTCGCCGGCGTCTCGCTGCCGATCTACTTCACCGGTCTGCTCTCGCTGGCGATCTTCAGTTACCAGCTGAAGTGGGTCGACGTGGACTACAAGGGGCTCGGCGACGACCCCGCCAAGTGGTTCGAAAGCCTGATCCTGCCGTGGATCACCCTCGCCTTCCTCTACGCCGCCATGTACGCCCGGCTCACCCGCGCCACCATGCTGGAGATCATGGGTGAGGACTACATCCGCACCGCCCGCGCCAAGGGGCTGCGGGAACGGACGGTCATCGGGCGGCACGCGATGCGCTCCACCTGGACCCCGATCCTCACCCTGCTCGGCCTGGACCTGGGCGCGCTGCTCGGCGGCGCGGTGCTCACCGAGAGCACCTACAACCTGCCCGGCCTCGGCCGGCTCGCGGTGAACGCGATCAGCGACAAGGACCTCCCGGTCATCCTGGGCGTCACGCTGATCGCCGCGCTGTGCATCGTGCTCGCCAACCTCGTCGTGGACCTCCTGTACGCCGTCATCGACCCACGAGTGAGGCTCGGATGACCGATCTGAACAAGCCCGCGACCGACGCCGCGGGGGAGACTCCGGCCGCGGCCGCGGGGGAGCCCCGGACCGCCGCCGTGGGGGAGGTGGCCGCGGCCGGTTCGCCCGCCCCGACGGCCTTCCTCGAAGTGCGCGATCTGCGGGTCCACTTCCCGACCGACGACGGCCTGGTCAAGTCCGTGGACGGGCTCAGCTTCCGGCTGGAGAAGGGCAAGACCCTCGGCATCGTCGGCGAGTCCGGCTCCGGCAAGTCCGTCACCTCGCTCGGCATCATGGGGCTGCACACCGCGGGCCAGTACGGCCGCCGCAAGGCCCGGATCTCCGGGGAGATCTGGCTGAACGGGCAGGAGCTGCTGGGCGCCGACCCCGACGAGGTGCGCAAGCTGCGCGGCCGCGAGATGTCGATGATCTTCCAGGATCCGCTGTCGGCGCTGCACCCGTACTACACGATCGGCCGCCAGATCACCGAGGCGTACCAGGTCCACCACGACGTCGCCAAGGACGTCGCCCGCAAGCGCGCCGTCGAGATGCTCGACCGGGTGGGCATCCCGCAGCCGGACAAGCGGGTGGACAGCTATCCGCACGAGTTCTCCGGCGGGATGCGCCAGCGCGCGATGATCGCGATGTCGCTGGTCAACAACCCCGAACTGCTGATCGCCGACGAGCCGACCACCGCCCTCGACGTCACCGTCCAGGCGCAGATCCTCGACCTCATCCGGGATCTGCAGAAGGAGTTCGGCTCCGCGGTCATCGTCATCACCCACGACCTGGGCGTGGTCGCCGAACTCGCCGACGACCTGCTGGTGATGTACGCGGGCCGGTGCGTCGAGCGCGGCCCCGCCGAGAAGGTCTTCTACGAGCCCCAGCACCCGTACACCTGGGGGCTGCTCGGCTCGATGCCCCGTATCGACCGCGACCAGACCGAGCGGCTGATTCCGGTCAAGGGCTCCCCGCCCAGCCTGATCAACGTGCCGTCCGGCTGCGCCTTCCACCCGCGCTGCCCGTACGCCGACGTCCCCGAAGGCGGCATCACCCGCACCGAGCGGCCGGAGCTGCGCCAAGTAGTGGGCGCCGACGGGCACTTCTCCGCCTGCCATATGGCGCAGGAGGACCGTACGCGGATCTGGACCGAAGAGATTGCGCCGAAGCTGTGACGACGGACTCCCAGGGCACGAAAGACGTGAAGGATCCGAAGATGACGGTCCCGGAGCAGGCGACCACCACCGCCGAGCCCCTGCTCACGGTGTCCGGCCTGGTCAAGCACTTCCCCATCAAGAAGGGGCTGCTGCAGCGCCAGAGCGGCGCGGTGCAGGCGGTCGACGGCCTCGACTTCGACGTGCGCCAGGGGGAGACCCTGGGCGTGGTCGGCGAGTCGGGCTGCGGCAAGTCCACCATGGGACGGCTGATCACCCGGCTGCTCGAACCCACCTCCGGGAAGATCGAGTTCGAGGGCAAGGACATCACGCATCTGGGCACCGCCTCGATGCGGCCGATGCGCCGCGACGTCCAGATGATCTTCCAGGATCCGTACTCCTCGCTGAACCCCCGGCACACCGTCGGCGCGATCGTCGGCGCGCCCTTCCGGCTGCAGGGCGTCTCCCCGGAGGGCGGCATCAAGGCGGAGGTGCAGCGGCTGCTGGCGCTGGTCGGCCTCAACCCCGAGCACTACAACCGCTATCCGCACGAGTTCTCCGGCGGCCAGCGGCAGCGCATCGGCATCGCCCGGGCGCTCGCCCTCAAGCCCAAGCTGGTCGTCGCCGACGAACCGGTCTCCGCGCTGGACGTCTCCATCCAGGCCCAGGTGGTCAACCTGCTGGACGACCTCCAGGACGAGCTGGGCCTGACGTACGTGATCATCGCGCACGACCTGTCCGTCATCCGGCACGTCTCGGACCGGATCGCGGTGATGTACCTCGGGAAGATCGTCGAACTGGCCGACCGCAAGGCCCTGTACGAGACCCCCATGCACCCGTACACCAAGGCGCTGCTCTCCGCGGTGCCGGTGCCCGACCCCCGGCGGCGCGCCCGGCGCGAGCGGATCCTGCTCAAGGGCGATGTGCCCTCGCCGATCTCGCCGCCGTCCGGCTGCCGCTTCCACACCCGGTGCTGGAAGGCGACCGAGGTGTGCAAGCGGGAGGAACCGCCGCTGGTGGCGCTCGCCACCGGCCACCAGGTGGCCTGCCACCACCCCGAGAACGCGCCGGACCAGGCACCCGGCCAGGTCGCCGGACCGGTGCGGAGCGCGACGAAGAAGACCGAGAGCTGAGACGGGGCGGGCGCGGCGGCATCGTCGGATAACAATGTCGGGTGCTCATCGAACTGGTCACCCCGTCCGTCCAGCACGCGTTCGAGGTCGTCGGGATCTTCGTCTTCGCGATCTCCGGTGCGCTGCTCGCGGTGCGCAAGAACTTCGATGTCTTCGGCATGGCGGTGCTCGCCGAGGCCACCGCGCTGGGCGGCGGGGTGTTCCGGGACCTGGTGATCGGCGCGGTGCCGCCCGCCGCCTTCGTCGACCTCGGCTACTTCTTCACCCCGCTCGTCGCCACCGTCATCGTCTTCTTCCTGCACCCCCAGGTCGAGCGGATCACCCGGGCGGTGGGCGTCTTCGACGCGGCCGGGCTGGGGCTGTTCTGCGTCGAGGGCACCGTGAAGGCGCACCAGCACGGGCTCGGCCTCACCTCGTCCGTCACCCTCGGCATGGCGACCGCGGTCGGCGGCGGCGTGCTGCGCGACGTCCTCGCCCATGAGGTGCCCTCGCTGCTGCGCTGGGACCGTGACCTGTACGCCGTACCGGCCATCGTGGGCGCGTCCATAGCCGCCCTGCTCATCCACTTCGGCGCGCTCTCCGGGGCCACCAGCGCCCTCGCGGCCGTGGTGGCCTTCGTCGTCCGGCTGCTGGCGATGCGGTACGGATGGCGGGCACCGCGGGCATGGAACCGGCGCAGCACGGCGACCGAGGAGAGCTGACCGGGGCTACATTCCCTTGCAGCTATATACCCCGCAAGCTATATTCCCCTTCATGCCCATACCGTTCGACGTGCTCGCGGAGCCGAGCCGACGGCAGATCCTGGACCTCCTCCTGGAGCGCCCCCGCCTGGTCGGCGAGCTGACCGACCAGCTCGGGCTGACCCAGCCCGGCACCTCCAAGCACCTGCGGGTGCTGCGCGAGGCCGGGCTGGTGCGGGTGCGCCGGGACGCCCAGCGGCGGTGGTACGAGCTGTGCCCCGAGCCGCTGGCCGAGATCGACGCCTGGCTCGCCCCGTACCGGCGGCTGTGGACCGGCCGCCTCGACGCGCTGGAACGCCACCTCGACACCATGCCGCATCCTTCCGACGGAGAAGAGCCATGAAGGACACCCTCAGCCAGTCCGGCGGCGGCCGCTCGGCCCTGCGCCTGGAGCGCCGCATCGCCCACCCCCCGGAGAAGGTCTGGCAGGCCCTGACCGACCCGGCCGAACTGGCCCACTGGTTCCCCTCCGAGGTCCGGGTGGACCTCAAGGTCGGCGGCCGGATGGGCTTCGTCTTCCCCGGCCGGGAGGCCCCCGACATGGAGGGCGTGGTCACCGAGCTGGACCCGCCCCGTGTCTTCGCCTTCACCTGGGGCGACGACCAGCTCCGCTGGGAGCTGCGCCCCGACGGCGACGGCTGTCTGCTGACCCTCACCCACACCTTCGGCGACCGCTTCGGCGCCGCGAGCTTCGCCTCCGGCTGGCACGCCTGCATCACGACCCTCGCCGCGCTGCTCGACGGCGAGGAGTCCGCCCCGGGCGACATGGCCGAGCTGCACGAGTCGTACGTCGAGGCGTTCGGCCTGGCCGAGGGCACGGTGGAGACCACCGAGGACGGCGGCTGGCGGCTGCGCTTCGAGCGCCAACTGGTCCGCCCCGCCGAGACGGTGTGGCAGGCGCTGGCCGGGCAGACCGGCGCGGCCGGGCTCACGGCCGGGGAGCCGGTGCCGTTCGGATTCCGCACCGAGGGGGTCCCGGCGGGCGCGATCACCGAGGCCGAGGCGCCCCGGACGCTGTCCTACGACTGGGAGCGCGCCGGGCGGCCCGTCGGCCGGGTCCGCTGGGAGCTGGCCCAGGGTACTGGTCATGGCGCCCGCCTCATCCTCACCCAGACCGGCCCGCCGGACGCGGAGCAGGAGCGCTCCCAGTCCCTCACCGCCTGGCGCCGCCACATCGCCCTCCTGGCCGCCAAGCTGCTGCGCATGCGGGGGTGATCTCGCGGCGTCTGGCGGCGCGATAATCCAGCCTGTCCGGCGTTTGAGGACCGGGGTCCGGGGCGGAGCCCCGGCGGGGGCGCGGGGCGGAGCCCCCCGCGCGGCGGAGCCGCACATCGGATGCTGCGGGAAGGGGCGGGGTGGGGGACAGCCCGCCGCAGGCGCAACCTCACCCCTCGGCGAGGAACCCCGCCAGCACAGCCATCAGCTCCGCCGGCGCATCCTCCTGCACCACATGCCCCGCGCCCTCGATCAACCGCACCCGCGCCCCCGGAATCCGCGCCGCCAACTCCTCCGCATGCGCGACCGGAATCCACGCGTCATCCGTGCCCCAGCACACCAGCACCGGCCCCGGCACCGAAACCTCCCCATACCGCCCCGCGATCTCATCGATGAACCGCTGATCGTTCTGCGCGATCTGCCGATAGAAGGCGGGCTGCCCCACCTCCCCGCACCACGGCTCGACGAGCCGCTCCAAAACCCCCGACCGCAGCCCCGGCCCACCCGTGGACCCGATGTACTCCCGCACCAGCGCCCGGTGCAGCGCCGACGGCAGCCGCTCGAAGACCTCGGGGTGACCGCCGAACAGCTGATAGGAGGCGGAGCCGAACGGCGGCAAGGCGACGGGATCGACCAGGGCCAGCCGCCGGTAGCGCGCCCCGTGCAGCAGATGCGCGCGCAGCGCGACACACCCGCCGAAGTCATGGGCGACGACGACCGGTTCCGCCCCGGGCGCGGTCAGCCCCCAGTGGTCGAGCAGCTCACCGAAGACCCGCCCCTGCGCGGCGAGGGAGACGTCCTGACCGGCGCTCTTCTCGGAGGCCCCATAGCCCGGCATGTCCCAGACGAACACCCGCCACCGGTCGGCGAGGGCGCGGGCGAAGGCCCGCCAGACGTGCGAGGAGAACGGCGTGCCGTGCAAGAGCACCACCGGCGGGGCGTCCGGCGCGCCCAGAACGGCCCAGCGGACCTCGCCGGAGGCGCTGCGATACGTGCGGTCCAGTTCCCAGTGATCAGCAGCTGTCATGAGTAAAACCCTAGACACTCCTTACCGAAGAAAAAAGGGGTCGCGCGGACTCCGCGCCCACGCACCCGGTACGGCCGCACCCGGTACGGCCGCGCCCCACGGCTCGTAGAATCGAGCTCACCATGGTTTATCTCGACCACGCCGCCACCACCCCGATGCTTCCGGAGGCGGTGCAGGCGATGACCGCCCAGCTCGCCGTCACCGGTAACGCGTCCTCCCTGCACGCCGCCGGCCGGCGGGCCCGCCGTACCGTCGAGGAGTCCCGCGAATCCCTCGCCGAGTCACTGGGCGCGCGCCCCAGCGAGGTCGTCTTCACCTCGGGCGGGACCGAGGCCGACAACCTCGCCGTCAAGGGGCTCTACTGGTCCCGCCGCGACGCCGACCCGGCCCGCACCCGGTTGCTCGCCAGCCCCGTCGAGCACCACGCCGTGCTCGACGCGGTCGACTGGCTCGCCGAGCACGAGGGCGCGCGGGTCGAGTGGCTGCCGGTCGACGCGTACGGGCGCGTCCACCCGGACGCGCTGCGCGAGGCGATCGCCCGCGATCCCGCGGACGTCGCCCTCGCGACCGTCATGTGGGCCAACAATGAGATCGGCACCATCCAGCCGGTGCGCGAACTCGCCGACGTAGCGTCGGAGTTCGACGTTCCGCTGCATGCCGACGCGGTCCAGGCCTTCGGTCAGCTCGACGTCGGCTTCGCCGCCTCCGGCCTGGCCGCGATGACGGTCAGCGGCCACAAGATAGGCGGTCCGTACGGCATCGGCGCCCTGCTGCTGGGCCGCGAGTACGCCCCCGTGCCCGTCCTGCACGGCGGTGGCCAGGAGCGCCAGGTGCGCTCGGGCACCCTCGACGTCCCCGCCGTCGCCTCCTTCGCCGTGGCCGGTGCGTACGCCACCGAGCACCGCGAGGAGTTCGCGCGCGAGATCGGCGCGCTGCGCGACGCGCTCATCACCGCCGTCCGTACCGCCGTCCCCGAAGCGGTCCTCGGCGGCGACCCCGATCCGGGTGGCCGCCTCCCGGCCAACGCCCACTTCTCCTTCCCCGGTTGCGAGGGCGACTCGCTGCTCCTGCTGCTGGACGCGCGGGGCATCGAATGCTCCACGGGCTCGGCCTGCACCGCCGGGGTCGCCCAGCCCAGCCATGTGGTGCTGGCCACCGGCACCGACGCGGCCCTGGCGCGCGGCACCCTGCGCTTCTCGCTCGGACATACGTCGACCAAGGCCGATATCGAGGCGGTGGCGGAGGCGATCGGCCCGGCCGTGGAACGGGCGCGCAGCGCGGGACTCAGCTGACCGGCGAGATCGCGCTGCTGACCGGCGAGATCGCGCTGACCGAAGAATAACCGAAGAATTCCCGATGCTCTCCCGGCCATTTCAAATAACCCACGGAACACCAGGCTCCGCTTGAAATCGCGAAGATCCGTCGGCAAGGATCTACCCCGTCAACGGGCCCGGCATGCAGAAAAGTGCACGGGCCCCTTAAACGGGGAAAACGGGAGACATTGATGGTGCGGCGTTCGGGTCGAGTGGTGATGACGGCCCTGGTGGTGGGCGGTTCGGTGTTCCTTTCCGGATGCGGGGAAAGTGAGGGCGGCGGGAAGGACGGCGAATCGTCCTCCCAGGGCGCCCAGGCGAAGACGCTCGGCAAGGTCGGCATGCCGAAAGTCACCAAGGACACCAATGTCATGGGGATGTGGGTGACCGGCAAGAATTTCGTGAAGGGCGATATCGACAAAATCGTCGGATATTCCCCGGACGGCTCCAAGGCCCAGTGGACGATAGCGCTCGACGGGGAAATCTGCTGGGCCTCGCCGCACACCACCGAGGACGGACGCACCGCGGTGCTGTTCAAGGACGGAAAGGGCAGCGACGCGCAATGCACCCAGGTCGGCCTGGTCGACCTGGACAAGGGAAAACTGGTCTGGCAGAAGGAGGGGACCGACACCGAGGGCAACGACGGCGTCGACTTCGACGAGGTCACGATCAGCGGTAACACCATCGCCGCCGGGGGCACGAGCGGCGGCGGCGCCTGGTCCCTCCAGGGCAAGCCGCTGTGGAAGCCGGAGTACATCGCGGACTGCGACGACGACGGCTACGCGGGCGGCGACGGCAAGCTCGTCGCGCTGCGCGGCTGCAGCAGCGCGGACTCCAGCACCGAGAAGCTGGAGATCCAGACCGTGGACCCCACCACGCGGAAGGTGCTGTCGTCCTACAAGCTCGACGGAGAGTTCGAGCGCGCCCACATCCTGTCCACCGCGCCCCTCGTCGTGGCCGCCGACACCGGCGACTCCGACGGCGGCTCGAGCGTCACCGACATCCTGACCATCGACGACAGCGCCGCGCAGGGCAAACTGGTCAACTCGATCGACGTCCTGGCCAAGGGCTTCCAGCCCGACTGCCCCGCCGTCAACGTGGAGGGCTGCAAGGACCTGGCCCTCGACAAGAAGAGCAGCACCGTCTACCTCTCCTCCGAGGTGGACGTGGACGACGGCGGCCCCGGCGAGAAGATCACCGGCGTGAACTTCGAGACCGGCAAGGAGACCGGCCGGACGAAGATGGCCGAGAGCCGGTCGCTGACCCCCATCAGCACCGAGAAGGACGGCTCGCTGATCGCCTACCAGGGCA
The DNA here is from genome assembly GCF_042958345.1 of Streptomyces sp. NPDC007983. Lineage (NCBI taxonomy): Bacteria > Bacillati > Actinomycetota > Actinomycetes > Kitasatosporales > Streptomycetaceae > Streptomyces > Streptomyces sp. NPDC007983. The sequence goes on along the minus strand of NZ_JBIBJI010000009.1, from coordinate 283,882 downwards.
GCATGTACAGCGAGGCGGGCGGCGTCGTGCGCATCGACCCCACGTCCTTCGACGTCGAGCAGATCCAGCGGAACCCCGCCGCCATGAAGAAGGCGGAGTCGGACATGGAGACCTACGGCGACGCCAGGATGCTCTTCACCGACGGCAAGCTCTACATCGGTGACGACACGGCCCGCAGGCCGTCCGCCGACAGCCAGGGCCGCCCGCTCGCCGTCGTCTTCGGCACCGCCTGAGCGACGTGGCCCCCGCGCTCACTTGGCGATCCGCACCGCCCGCACCAGCTCCAGATAGCGGTCCCAGTCCCAGTGGCGGCCGGGGTCGGTGTGGTCGGTGCCCGGCACCTCCGAGTGGGCCACGATGTGCTCGCGGTCCCGCTCCATCCCGTAGCGCTCGCAGATCGCCGCGGTCAGCCGGGCCGAGGACCGGTACATGGCGTCCGTGAAGTCCTGCGGCCGGGTGACGAACCCCTCGTGCTCGATGCCCACGCTGCGCTCGTTGTACGAGCGGTTGCCCGCGTGGAACGCCACGTCCAGCTCGCGGACCGTCTGCGCTATATGCCCGTCGCGGCGCACCACATAGTGCGCCGCGGCGCGGTGCCCGGGGTCCCGGAAGACCTTGAGCGCGTCCTCGTAGGAACCCTGCACGACATGGATCACCACCCGGTCCACGGCGTAGTCGTACGGCCGGTCGGCGCGCCGGTAGTTGGCCCCGGAGGCCGCCACCCAGTCCGCGCCCGGGTGGTCGACGGCGCCCTCCTCGCGCGGCCGTTGCTCACCGGGCATCCGCCACCACAGGTGCTCCAGGCTGTCCCGCGCGGCATACCCGGCGATCCCGGCCGCGCCGAGACCGGCCGCGGTACCGCCCACCAGCAGCGTGCGCCGGCTCATATGGCGGCGCACGCCGCCGTTGGTTTCGCTCACGTCGGCTCAACGCGCGGACCTACGCGTGCGGTTCCGCCGCTTGCGGATCATGGCGCGAACCGTACGCCGACGGGTAGCTGAATGTTGAACCAACGGCGAGGATCACCCGTAGCCCGAGGACAACGAGTCGACGAGGAGCCGCCGTATGCGCATCGGGTTCACCCTTCCCCAATTCGGTGATCTGGCCCACCATCCGCAGCACGTCACACGGTTCGCACAGCAGGCCGAAGCGCTCGGCGCGGACAGCCTGTGGGTCGGCGACCGGCTGCTCGCCCCGGTCGACCCGAAGGTCGGCTACGCCGGTACGGATGTGATCCCGCCGGAATTCCGGTCCGCCCTGGACCCGTTCGCCCTGCTGGCCACCGCCGCCGCGGTCACCGAGCGCGTCCAGCTCGGCACCAACGTCATCAACGCGCCCTGGTACGCGCCCGCGCTGCTCGCCCGCTCCCTCACCAGCGTCGACCTGCTGAGCGCCGGCCGGCTGCTGGTCGGCCTCGGCACCGGCTGGTCGCCCGAGGAGTACGAGACGACGGGCATCCCCATGGCCGAGCGCGGCCGCCGGCTCGACGAATGCCTGGACGTGCTCACCGCCTGGTGGACGAAGAACCCGGTCGAGCACCGCGGCGAACACTGGACCGTGCCCGCCAGCTACATCGACCTCAAACCCGCCGGCCGCCCCGGTCCACCGGTCTACCTGGGCGCCTTCGCCCCCGCCGCCCTCGCCCGGGTCGCCCGGCGCGCCGACGGCTGGCTGCCCATCGCGCTCGTCGGCCGGAAGTACGCCGGGACCGACCCCATCGCGTCCCTCGCCCAGGGCCTGGCCGGGCTGCGGGAGACGGTCGAGCGGGAGGGACGGGATCCGGCCCGTTTCGGCGCGATCCTCCGGGTCAACCCCGATGCCGACGCCTCGGTCGAGGACATCGCGGCCACGATCACGCGCGCGGAGCGGGAGGCGGGCGTCGAGCACTGCTTCGTCGAGCTGTCCTACCTCGCCAAGGATGCCGATCAGGCCCTTGACCTGGCCGGGCGCGTGCTGGAAAGCGTCCGCGCGGGCTGAGCGCGGAACCCGTTATTCGTTCTCCGCGGAGCGAATTATGCTGGCTGGGTTATGACTGAATTCCCCGGTGCGCCCACAGGTCCCCGCGACGGCCGTCGCCTGCGCGTCCTCGCCGCCATGTCCGGCGGCGTGGACTCGGCGGTCGCCGCCGCGCGGGCGGCCGAAGCGGGCCACGATGTGACCGGCGTCCACCTCGCGCTCTCCGCCAACCCGCAGTCCTTCCGTACCGGCGCCCGCGGCTGCTGCACGATCGAGGACTCACGCGACGCCCGCCGGGCCGCCGATGTGATCGGTATCCCGTTCTATGTGTGGGACCTGGCCGAGCGGTTCCGCGAGGACGTGGTCGAGGACTTCATCGCCGAGTACGAGGCGGGCCGCACCCCCAACCCCTGCCTGCGCTGCAACGAGAAGATCAAGTTCGCCGCGCTGCTGGACAAGGCCCTCGCGCTCGGCTTCGACGCCGTGTGCACCGGCCACTACGCCACGGTCGTCCGCGGCGACGACGGCGCATTGGAGCTGCACCGCGCCAGCGACATGGCCAAGGACCAGTCGTACGTCCTCGGCGTGCTGGACGAGCGGCAGCTCGCCCACGCCATGTTCCCCCTCGGCGACACGCTGACCACCAAGGACGAGATCCGCGCCGAGGCCGAGCGGCGCGGTCTGGCCGTCGCCAAGAAGCCCGACAGCCACGACATCTGCTTCATCGCGGACGGCGACACCCAGGGCTTCCTCGCCCGTCACCTCGGCGCCGCCGAGGGCGACATCGTCGACGAGGGCGGCCACAAGCTCGGCACCCACGAGGGCGCGTACGGCTTCACCATCGGACAGCGCAAGGGGCTGCGTATCGGCCACCCGGCGCCCGACGGCAAGCCGCGGTACGTGCTGGACATCTCCCCGGTGAACAACACCGTCACCGTCGGCCCCGCCGAGGCCCTGGACGTCTCGGCGCTCACCGCCATCAAGCCCCGCTGGTGCGGTGCCGCGCCCACCGGCCCCGGCACCTACACCGCCCAGCTCCGCGCGCACGGCGGCGAGACCGAGGTGACGGCCGAGCCGGTGGACGGCGAGCTGCGGGTGACCTTCGCCGTGCCGGTCCGCGGAGTGGCCCCGGGCCAGGCGATCGTGCTCTACGACGGCACCCGCGTCGTGGGCTCGGCGACCATCGCGGCGACGCAGCGGTCCCGCCCCGCCGTACAGGCGTAACGGGGCGAAACGCCAAAAAACAGCATAAAGCGGTGTATTCCAGATAGGTCGGTCCGTGTTCCCTGGTATTTACATACAATTGGCCTCGTGGGTGGCATAGATCACGCGACTTCGGGGAGGCGCACTTCTGGACACGGGTGCCGTTGTCCGCTGTCTCAGCACCGGAGGTTTCGTTATTTCTGCGCGATCTGTCCAGAAATTCGGAGACAATCCATTCGAGGTCAGGGACACCGATCACTACACCGAGGAGTACGTACCAAGCTTCGTTGAAAAATGGGACTCGCTCATCGACTGGGAAAAGCGATCGGAAAGTGAGGGTACGTTCTTCATTGACCTCCTGCGGGAGCGTGGCGTAAAGACGGTCCTCGATGTGGCCACGGGGACCGGGTTTCATTCGGTCCGGCTTCTGGAAGCCGGATTCGAGACCGCGAGCGTCGACGGAAGCGCCGAGATGCTCGCCCAGGCGTTCGACAACGGGCTCAAGCACGGCGAGCACATCCTCCGCGTCGTCCAGGCCGACTGGCGCTGGCTCAATCGCGACGTGCACGGCCAGTACGACGCCATCGTCTGTCTCGGCAATTCCTTCACGCACCTTTTCTCGGAGCGTGACCGGCGCAAGGCCCTCGCCGAGTTCTACGCGATGCTCAAGCACGACGGCATCCTCATCCTGGACCACCGCAACTACGACGCGATGCTCGACAACGGCTTCACCAGCAAGCACGTGTACTACTACTGCGGCGAAGACGTCGCGGTCGAGCCGGAGCACGTCGACGAGGGGCTGTGCCGCATGCGCTACAGCTTCCCCGACGATTCCGTCTACCACCTCAACATGTTTCCGCTGCGCAAGGACTACACGCGCCGGCTCATGCAGGAGGTCGGCTTCCAGCGGATCGAGACGTACGGCGACTTCCAGCACACCTACCGGGAGGAGCGGCCCGACTTCTTCATCCACGTCGCGGAGAAGGAGTACATCGCGTCGGACGAGCCGACCGCCGACTATTCCGCGACGGTCGGCACCGCCCGCGACTACTACAACTCCGCGGACGCCGACGAGTTCTACTGGCGCGTCTGGGGCGGCGAGGACATCCACATCGGTCTCTACGACCGGCCCGACGAGCCGATCGCCGAGGCCAGCAGGCGCACCGTGGCCCGCATGGCGAGCCGCCTCGACCTGACACCGTCCTCCCGCGTCCTCGACCTCGGATCCGGATTCGGCGGCTCGGCGCGCTATCTCGCCGAGACCTACGGCTGCCGCGTCACCGCGCTCAATCTCAGCGAGGTGGAGAACGAGCGGCACCGTGCGATCAACGCCGAGCGCGGGCTCAGCGAGATCATCGAGGTGGTGGACGGCTCCTTCGAGACCATCCCGCTGCCGGACAACAGCGTTGATGTCGTCTGGTCCCAGGACGCGTTCCTGCACAGCGGCAGCCGCGCCCGTCCCCTGGCGGAGGCCGCCCGCGTCCTGCGCCCCGGCGGCCACCTCATCTTCACCGACCCCATGGCGACGGACGGCTGCCCGCCGGAAACCCTGCGCCCCATCCTGGACCGCATCCACCTGGACACCATGGGCTCCCCGGACTTCTACCGCCACGAACTGGCCCGCCTTGGCTTCACCGAGGTCGGCGGCGGTTTCGAGGAGCACCGCGACCACCTGATCGCGCACTACGCCCGGGTCCTGGAGGAGACCCGCCGCCAGGAGGCCGAGGGCCTGACGGAACACGTCAGCGCCGACTACCTCGCCCACATGAAGAAAGGTCTCACCAACTGGGTCGAGGGCGGCAGGAACAACCACGTGACATGGGGAATCTTCCACTTCACCCGGTAGCCCGGTTCATCCGGTAACCGGTACGGCCGGCGGCGGGCCCACCCCGCCGCCGGCCGCCTGTGCGTACTCAGTACGTGTAGAGGGCCTTGGTGTCGAGCGCCATGCCGATGGGATCACCGATCGGCACCGGCTCACCGAAGTCGGTCTCCAGCGATGCGCGGTAGTGGTCGCCGCTGGGCAGCGAGTAGAGCAGGCACTTTCCCACGATGGGGTTGACGATCAGGTAGTACGGGATCCCGGCGAGGGCGTACTTCCTGACCTTCTTGTCGGTGTCGTTCTCGGGGTTGGACTCAGAAGCGACCTCGACGACGAGGATGATCTCGTCGGCCGGAAACTGCTTCAGCCGCGTGCCACGGTAGGTGGGGTGGGCGATGGCGAGGTCCGGGCGGAGGAGTGTCTTGCCGTGCCAGCCGTCGTAGACGGTGTCGACCTCGGTCATGACGAACCACTGAGACACGAGCTGGGAGGCGATGGTGAGGACCATGTTCCCATGTGGGCTGCTGACCACGGTGCTGACGTAGACCTCTCCATCGATCATCTCGGCGTGGTAGTCCGGGAATGCCGCGTCGAATTCCTCGAAGCGCCGCATCTCTTCGGTCTGCACTGGGCTCTCCATCTGCGCTGTCATGGTGTGCCCGCCCCTCGTGATCCTGGCCACTGCCAGGGTAGCTGTGCGTATGCGCCCTCGCATTCAGTCAGTGCCATGGGACGTGTCCGGTCGTTCACTCGGTCTCCAGTGCTTCGACTTCGCGTTGTGCGGCCTGCACGATGGCCCCGATATTCATGGAGCGCCGCTTGCCGCGCGTCCGCCCTTCGGCTGGTGTGCAGGACCTGCTCTGCGGCGTGCATACGAACTGCTCGCTCCGAGATGCGCTCGATGACGACGACGGTGCCCCACCGGCGGTAGAACATACGGAGAGGCGCCGTGCTGTCGTCCGCTGCGGCGCGGTCGAATGCCTGCTGCATCTCGGCAGTCAGCTCTGCCAGCCTGCTGGGAACCAGGCGGGCGACTGCGGAGCGCAGAGCGAGGAGCGTGAGTGCTGGCATCGGCATGGCTGGCGCGTCGATGGTTTCGCTGTTCGCTTCGGCGTCATACGAGCGTGAGCCGAATTCCAGGCCTTCGAAAGGTGTGGATAGGAGGAACGCCTCGAATCCGTCGATCCCCAGCGTGAGCCATCGGTTGAGTACCGCAGGCGTAGCCTCAAGCTCGGTGCGAGCCAACTCCGCATCGAAGAGGGGCTGCTGGTGCGCTGGTAAGGCGTCGCGGAGCTCGCCGATGGTAGGCGGTAGATGAGTGTCCGCGCTCGCAGCAGCGGAGCCCGGGCCGTCGTTCGGTCCAAGTGGCATGCTGTCCTCTTTCTCTCAAGCTGGAGGGCAGGGGGCCGGTCAAGCGGCGAGTGACGCGGAGTCGGCCGTCGCTCCCCGGCAGTCGCGGCACCGTCCCGGCCGGGGCGCGCGGAAGACTCGGTCGCAGCCGTCGCAGTCCTGGAAGGGCACCGGGCGGGTCGGCGTTGGGTCGGCGGCAGGCGTGGGTGGGCGCAGGGCGGCCAGGCGGTAGGCGAGCAGCCGCGCGGACGGCGGTCGATGCGGTTTCGGGGAGCCCGGAGGTCAGCGCCTCGGCGATCTCGTACGGCCCGACGCCACGGTCGAGCCATTCCGCGACGGCGGGCGCCAGCGCGGCGGTCTCCCGCTCGGACAGGACCAGGCGGCCGTCCCGGTGGCGCAGGGAGCCGAGGACGGCGGTGGCGCGCGGGTCGGGCGCGGCGCCCGGCGCCGCTTCCTGCGCCGGCGCCGGCTCCGGCTCCGGCTCCGGCTTCGGTTCCGGCTCCGCAACGGGCGCCTCGGCTACGGGCGGCACGGCCGGCGGCGCGTCGCTCTCCGTACGGCCCGGCGCGTCGTACTCTCCAGCTCGTTGAGCGCGGCGGAGATCCGGGCCCGGCCCTCCTTGAAGTGGGCGCAGAGCGCGTCGATGCGGATGGAGGCGCCGTCGGGCAGCGACAGGATGTACGCGGCGACGCCGACGGTCACCGCACTGCCCGCCCGCTGGGCGAGCCGATTGGAGAGCACCGTGAAGTTGGCGGTGTGCCGGGTGCGGATGTGGGTGACGCCGGACGCGGGAGCGTCGGCGCGAGTGCGCAGGGGCGCACTAGAATGGGTGTCAGCCATCGGGAAGGGTCTGTCTTCCTTGTTTGGTCAGGCCCTCGCCTTGGGATGGCAGTCCCGGCGGGGGCCGACGTCGTTGTGAGGTTGTTGCGGCGAGACTAACCCGACCCTTGGCATATTCGCACCCAAGTCACCCGATGGGGTGATGAGTTGGGTGGGTGGGTGGGTGGGAGTTCTCTCCCTGGGTTCTTTGGGAGGGCGCCGCCTCACCGGCTGTCGGCTCCCCGGCACCTGGCTCCGCTCCACCGGGTGGCGGGAGCCCGGCATCCGGTCGTCCGTCAGAGCAGCCGCCGGATGTCGCCACGGACCCGGTAGAAGCCCCCGGCCGCCGCGTGCAGCGTGTCCACGACGTAGCGCGCCCCCGGCTCCCGTATCGCGCGCGGGAACTGGACCTTCCAGGACGGGTCGTAGCCCTCGGACACCACGCGCACCCGGACCCGGCCACCGTCCTGGACGCACTCGACGACGACCGACCCGGCCGGGGGCTGGGCGACGGTGGCCACCGATCCCACGGCGGTGGCCGGGGCGTAGGTCGGCAGCGCGGCGGCGAGCTTGACGTCCCGCACCGCCGGGACCGTGCCCTGATGCGCCGCCGAGATGGCCGCCTCACTCGCGTCCACGCAGACCAGCGAGCCGTCCGTGGTCACCAGGTACAGCCGGTCGTCGCGGTACTGCATCGACAGCGCCGAGCCCCCGCCCGTGCCGAGCTTCCACAGGCGTGTGCCGTCCTGGTCGAAGCAGTAGACGGACGACGCCGAGTCACCGGCGAAGACGAACCGCCCACCGGGCGAGGTGGCGCACGAGTACACCGCGCCGTCGCAGGCATAGGTGGCCTCGATCGCGCCGGTCGCCTTCGACAGCCGCTGGACCACGTGGCGCCCGGTCCCCGCGTACACGGTGTCGTCCTCCTGCCAGCCGAACAGAACGCTGCCCGTGGTCTGCCTGTGCCACAGCTCGCCGCCGCCGTCGGGAGCGTAGGCGGTGACGCCTTGGGTGTGGCCGTGGTAGACGGCCCGGTCGTCGGCGCGGACCATCCAGGCGTGCCCGCCCTGGCTGCGGCGGGCCCACTGATGCTCGTCCTCATGGTCGATGACGGTGAGCCGGCCGTCCTGGTCCGAGACGTTGAGGACGCCCTCATGGATGTCCAGCCAGAAGATGTCGATGTCGGCCGCGATGTCGTACGCCGCGAACGGCAGCTTCGAGGACAGGTCGTAGACCTTGCCGTCGTCGCAGCCCGCGTAGATCCAGAAGTCGTCGGCGACCAGGCACTTCACCCCGTCCGGCAGGTTGAAGTGGGCGAGGACGCCGCCGTCGTGGTCCAGGGTGAAGACATCCCCCGCCTGGTTGCCGACCCAGCAACGGTCGTCATCGACGTGGATGCCGAACGCCGACGAGCCGGTGCGGAACCGCCACAGCACGGGGGCCACGGCACGCGCGGTGGACGGAGCGGAGGTCACCTGGCGCCGGGTCACCCGGCGCGGGGCCCGCTGCCCGGGAACGGCCGGGGCGTACCCCTTGCGGACCTTCTCTCCGAGCTTCTTCGCGGCGGCGGCCTTCGCCTTCTCCGCCGTGGCGAACGTCGACGTCTGCGTCTGCCCGGCGGCGCCGATCCGCCCGTACCGCACCGTCACGGTCAGCCCGTCGACGGCGACCTCGTAGAACTTGTGCGCGCCTTCGCCTTCCTGCGACAGCTCCAGATACGTCGTCGACACGGCAGACCCCTCCCCAGGACGGACCCGCGGCCTTGTCCGGCGGGTCCCACTGCTCAGACCGTAGGAGGGGCCACTGACATTCAGCCCGCGTCGCGGGCGGCGGCGAAGGCGACGAAGGCCGCCCAGGCGGGCGCGGGGACGGTGAGGGCCGGTATCGCGGTGTCCTTGGAGTCGCGGATGTGTACGGCGCCGGGGCATGCGGCGACCTCGACGCAGGCTTCGCCTTCACCGCCGCTGTAGCTCGACTTGTGCCACTCGACGGCGACTTCGACGCAGGCTTCGTCCTGCCCACCGCTGTAGCTGCTCTTGAACCAGGCAAGTTCGGTGTTCATTTGTCTCCTGCCAGCAGTCGCTTGATGAAGGCCACCGATGACTCGGGGTCGAGTGCTTGCGACTGGATCGTGCCATAGCGATGGCTGAGCATGCTCACGTCTTCAGGGTCCGCGAGAAAGTAGCTGCCTTGCTGGCCGGAAACGTAGCCAATCGTGCGGTGGTCCGGCGTCTCCAGCAAGACAAACGGGCCCTCGACGCCAGCGTTCGTCTCGCGGGAGTTCGGCATGATCTGCATCTGAACGTTGTGCAGTTCGGCGCACTCCAGCAGGTGACGCAACTGGCCTTCCCATACGGCCCGGCCGCCGGTCATCTTCTGGAGCACGGCCTCCTCCAGGACGAAGGCCAGCCTGGGGGCAGGCTTGCGGTGCAGCAGCTGTTGCGTCGCCAGCCGCCTCTGTACGGCAAGCTCCACCGCTTCCTCGTCCAGGCTGGGGCGTACGGACCGGAACACCGCCCGCGCGTAGTCCTCCGTCTGGAGCAACCCATGCAGGATGTGCGTGGAGTACACCCACAGCGACAACGCCTGGGCCTGCAACTCGCGGTACTCCTGGGTCCACTCCGGCGGGCCGTCCTGCCACAGCAGCTTCGCCGCCTCGATCAGCAGCCCCTGCGCGGCGAGCGCTTCGTCCACCGCCACCACATACGGCGGCTTCGGCACCCGCTCGGCGCGCTCCACCTTGGCGATCATCGACTCCGTATAGGGAATCCGCTTCTCCAGGTCCTTCATGGTCCACCCGAGCCGTTCCCGCATCATGCGGGACTGCGCTCCGAAGACCTTCGCGGCCGGTGACGGCTTCTTCTTCCGCTCGGTCAACGGTTCCCCTCCCCATCGCACAGATCGCACGGTCGCGAACCGATCACGCACCGTTACGTCGATTCCGCGACCAGGCTAGACGCGACCTGTGACAGTAGGCACATGTCACGCGAAGTCACCTCACCGACCGGTCTCCGCTTGCTACCCTGGACGACTCCCGACGGCCGTCCCTCCTATCTCTCCACCGACGGCGACGGCCCCGTGTCGGCCCTGGCGGACGAGGTCGAGGCCATGCAGCTCTCCACGGGCGACGAACTATTGCTCCACGCCCGCGCGATGCTCGCCGACCCCCAAGTCCCGCTCGGCGAATTCCGCTTCCTCTCCGCTCGCCTCTCCGAGGCCCTGCGCGACGCGATCCGCGTGGCGCGGAGCCGTGAAGGTGTCCGACCCGGCTCGTAGAGTGACGGGCATGAACATCTGCGTCTTCTGCTCCGCCGCCGACCTCGACGACCGGTACACCACCCCCGCCCGGGAGTTCGCCGAGCTGATCGGCAAGGGTGGGCACACCCTCGTGTGGGGCGGGTCGGACGTCGGGCTGATGAAGGTCATGGCCGACGGGGTGCAGGAGCACGGCGGGCGGCTGGTCGGGATCTCGGTGGAGTTCCTGGCCGACCGGGCCCGGGAGAGCGCCGACGAAATGGTGATCGCCAAGGACCTCGCCGAGCGCAAGGCGCAGCTCCTCGCCCGCGCCGACGCGGTCGTGATCATGGTGGGCGGGACCGGGACGCTGGACGAGGCGACGGAGATCCTGGAGCTGAAGAAGCATGGGCTGCACATCAAGCCGGTCGTCCTGCTGAACGCGGCGGGGTTCTACGACGGTCTCAAGATGCAGTTCCAGCGGATGGAGGCCGAGGGCTTCCTGCCGCGTCCGCTCAGCGAACTGGTGCACTTCGCGGAGAACGGTGTGGAGGCGATGACCTACCTGGAGGCGGTCTGATCCGCCTCGGCGGTGGCCTTCAAGTCGCGCATCCACTGTTCGAGGCCCCGGCCGAGGGCCTCGGTCGCGGTGGGGACATCGGCTTCGATCTGGTCGCCGGTCCATGTCTCCTCGGTGTGTACGCGCACGCCGCCCTTGACCTTGGTGAACCTCCACAGGTGGACACCCTCGTCGATGCGCAGCCCCTCGCCGACCGCAGGTCCCTTCCACAAGATGCAGGAACCGCGCTGGAGTTGGTGGACGGTCGAGGTGATGTTCAGGGTGGTCTCGGGCGTCGTGGGGGTGGCGGGCGCCGGGGTGGTCCACCGGAACCGCGACCCCTTGTGCAGCGGGCCCGGATCGAGGCGCTTCATGGTGAGGACAGGCGCTTGCCAGGTCGGCCAGCGCTCCACATCGGTCTGCAGCTTCCAGATGGTGCTCAGTGGCGCCTTGATCACGGTGTCGGTCCGGTAGCGGATGAGCGCGGTGCGGTCGACGCCTTCTCCGCGACATGTGGACGAGGCGCCGGAGGCCGCTTGGGCGGGCGGGGTGGTCATCCCGAGGGTGGCGGCGACGGCGAGCGGGATCGCGAACAGGGCGGCTAACGGGCGGATACGCGACATGAGGTCCTCCGAGATCAGTTAGTTGTTCTCGTGTTCGTTAGAAGTTCTAACGCAGGTCGGAGGGAGTGTCAATGGGTTCCGTAAGAACCTCAAACTAAAGCGTGAAGATCTAGCTTCGCGCCCGGAGGGCGATGCCGTGTGGCCGGAGCCGGTGCGGCAAGCTGGGGGCATGGGAACGCATTTGATCACTGGGGCAGGCTCGGGTATCGGCGCGGCGGTCACCGAGCGGCTGGCCGAGCGGGGCGACGAGCTGTGGCTGCTGGCGCGGGACGCCGGGCGGGCGAAGGAGCTGGCCGGGCGGTTCCCGGGGGTGCGTACGGTCGTCGGTGACCTGGGGGACCCGGAGAAGCTGTCGTGGGCGCTGAGCCACCAGGCGCTGCCCGAGCGGCTGGACTCGCTGCTGCACATCGCGGGCGTGGTCGACCTCGGCGAGATCGGCGAGCTGACCCCCAAGGCGTGGAACCGGCAGCTCGCCGCCAACCTCGTCTCGCCCGCCGAGCTGACCCGGCTGCTCCTGCCGCAGCTCCGGCTGGCGCAGGGCCATGTCGTCTTCGTCAACTCCGGCGCGGGCCTGCGCGCCAACGCCCAGTGGGGCGCGTACGCGGCCAGCAAGCACGGCCTGAAGGCGCTGGCCGACGCGCTGCGCTGGGAGGAGAGCGGCAACGGCGTGCGCGTGACGACCGTCTACCCGGGGCGCACGGCGACGCCGATGCAGGTGAAGGTGCATCAGCAGGAGGGCAAGGAGTACGACGCGGAGCGCTGGATCGCGCCGGAGACCGTGGCGACGACCGTCCTCACCGCCCTCGACCTCCCGCACGACGCGGAGATCACGGACCTCCAGATCCGCCCGCGCGGCTGAGCCCGGAGCCGTCCGTCAGCCGCCGAGGACGGTGACGTCGACGGGGTCGTAGTAGGGGGTGTCGGCATCCCACGCGACGGCCACGACGCCGTCCCGCACCACCCAGGCATCGAGGGTGTCGACGTAGTCGCCGTGGGCGGGCGCGGGCACGGGGGCGGTGTGCAGCGTCTTCCCGCTCGCCAGGTCAAGGACCAGCAGCCGGGCGGGGCCGGGCTCGGGCCTGTGGTCGCGGTCCTCCTGCGGCTGCTCCACGACGTACACCCGGCCCTCCGTGACCAGCGTCCGCCCGAACCGCCGGTCCTTCGGCGCGTGGTGGGTCCACCGGATGCGTCCGTCCTCCGCGCCGCGTGCCCGCAGCACGTTGTCCCCTCTCCACAGCTTGCCCTCCTTCCCGAACGTCGTCGTCACGACGGTGCCGTCCTGCCCGTCCCAGTCCAGGTCCGGGTTGGGCACGGTGCGGATGGCCGGCTCGGCTCCGGAGACGTCGATCACGGCCGCGTGCTTCTTGTCCCTCCAATAGGGCGCGAACACGGTGTGGTCGGCGAGGTGCAGATAACGGAGACCGCCCATCCAGTCGGGATGGCGCCAGCGCACCGTGCCGCGCCGGGCGTCGATCCCGAGGACGATGCCCTCGGCGAGCGGCCCACCGCCGCAGGTGGCCTCGACGCCGAAGGCGGTGGGCACGATGTACCGGACGCTGTCGAGGCGGCAGGACTTGGGAACCTCGGCGGTCCACGACCGCTTGCCGGACTTCAGGTCGAACGCGACCAGCTTGTCCTCGGTGTACATCGCCACGACGCCGTTCGCGATCCACAGCTTGTCGCCGGATCGGCGCTCCTCGGGAAGATCCTGGTACCAGCGCCGCTTGCCCGAGCGCACGTCGACGGCGATCAGCGGGCCGTCGAAGTACCGCAGGACCGCGGTGCCGTCCGCGACGCGCACCGCCTCGATGCGCTTCCCGTCCCGCTTGTAGTGCCAGTACGTCCTGCCGGTGCGCAGGTTACGGGCTATCAGGCCCCGGGCGTAGGCCTTCTCGGTCTCACCGGAGAGATGGAAGGAGAGCCCGCCGACGATGTCCACGGCGTCGTCGACCCTGCGTGTGAAGCGGCCGGGTGCGGGCGGGGCGCCGGTGCCGAGGGCCGTGGGGTAGGCGCCGTGCGGCCCGCTGACCCGTTCCCCGTACTCGTCCGGTCCCCGCGTCAGCCACCAGGTCACCCCGGCGCCGACGGCAAGCGCGAGAACGAGTAACGCCCCCAGCGACCGGCGCGACCGCCAGTTCACACTGCCCATGCCCCCCCTGCCCCCTGCGACGCGGTCATGACACCTTATCCAGTCGCGATCACCGCCTACCCTTGCCGGGGTGAGCGAGACGAAGAAACACAGCTGGGGCGCGGGGGCCGCGACCGGGGTCGGGTCGATGCCGGGCGGGGACGCGCGGGAGGCCGCGAAGACCGTCACCGGGTCCCTCGAAGCCCTGCAGTATCTGCCGGAGCTGCCCGCGCGGGGGCCCGGGGCGGACATGATCGGGCGGACCGCCGGGATGCTGGTCGAGGTGTACGCCCACGTCGAGCCGAGCGGCTGGCGGATCGGCGACCGGCCGGGGCGGGACACCCGGCGGGCGCGGTCCTGGCTGGGGGAGGACCTGGACGCGCTGGAGGAGTTCACCCAGGGCCACCGCGGGGCGCTCAAGGTGTCGGCCGTCGGGCCGTGGACGCTGGCGGCGAGCCTGGAGCTGCGGAACGGGGAGGTCGCGCTGAGCGATCCGGGGGCCTGCCGCGATCTGACGGCCTCGCTGGCCGAGGGGGTGCGCGCGCATCTGGCGGAGGTACGCCGCAGGGTGCCCGGCGCCGAGGTGGTGCTGCAGCTGGACGAGCCGTTGCTGACGGCGGTGCTGACCGGAACCGTCCGTACCGCCAGCGGCTACCGCACCCACTCCGCGGTGGACCGGGGCGTGGTCGAGGGCGCGCTGCGGGATCTGGTGGCGGCGGCGGAGGCGCCGGTGGTGGTGCACTCGTGCGCGCCGGGGGTGCCGTTCGGGCTGCTGCGGAGGTCCGGGGCGAGCGGGATCTCGTTCGATTTCTCGCTGCTCACGGAGCGTGAGGAGGAGGCGATCGGGGAGGCCGTGGAAGGGGGAACGGCGCTGTTCGTCGGCGCTGTCCCCGGCATCGACGCCGCGTTGTCGGACCCTGCCGGTAGCGTCGGGGGTGTCAGGACGCTGTGGCGCAGGCTGGGGCTGTCACCGGGGACTCTCGCGGAGTCCGTGGTGATCACGCCGTCGTGCGGGCTCGCGGGCGCTTCGCCCGCGTACGCGCGCGCCGCGCTGGCCCACTGTGTCCGGGCGGCGAGATCGCTCGCGGACAACCCTGAGTGACGGGAGGACGACACGGTGGCCGGCGAACAGCAGTCGACGGTGCCCACGGAGGCACGGGATGAGCACGCCAAGCTCGCTGAGCAGGTCGAGGAGCACCGCTTCCGGTACTACGTGAAGGACGCCCCGATCGTCAGCGACGCGGAGTTCGACAGGCTCCTGCGCAGACTGGAGGCGCTCGAGGAGGACCACCCCGAGCTGCGGACCCCCGATTCGCCCACCCAGAAGGTCGCGGGGGCGTACGAGACGGAGTTCACGGAGGTCGAGCACCGGGAGAGGATGCTCAGCCTGGACAACGCGTTCGACGACGACGAGCTGGCGACCTGGGCCGACCGCATCGCCAAGGAGCTGGGCACCGGCGCGTACCACTTCCTGTGCGAGCTGAAGGTGGACGGCCTCGCGGTCAACCTCACCTATGAGCACGGGCGGCTGACCCGCGCCGCGACCCGTGGCGACGGGCGCACCGGCGAGGACATCACCCCCAACGTGCGCACCATCGCCAAGATCCCCAACCGGCTGACGGGCGACCGCGTCCCGGCGCTGGTGGAGGTGCGCGGCGAGGTCTTCCTGCCCAGGAAGGCGTTCGACGAGCTGAACGCGCGGCTGGTGGAGGCGGGCAAGCCGCCGTTCGCCAACCCGAGGAACGCGGCGGCGGGTTCGCTGCGCCAGAAGGACCCGAAGATCACCGCGAGCCGCCCGCTGGACATGGTGGTCCACGGGATCGGCGCGCGCGAGGGCTTCGCCATCGACCGGCTGTCGCAGGCGTATGAGCTGCTGCACGAGTGGGGGCTGCCGACCGCGGCCCACTTCAAGGTCGTGAAAACGATCGAGGGCGTGCGCGAGTACATCGCGTACTACGGGGACAACGAGCACCGGCACTCGGTGGAGCACGAGATCGACGGCGCGGTCGTCAAGCTGGACGAGATCCCGCTGCAGGGGCGGCTCGGCTCCACCTCGCGGGCGCCGCGCTGGGCGATCGCGTGGAAGTTCCCGCCGGAGGAGGTCAACACCAAGCTGGTCGACATCCGGGTGGGCGTGGGGCGCACGGGGCGGGTGACGCCTTATGCGGTGGTTGAACCGATCACAGTCGCGGGCTCGGAGGTCGAATTCGCGACACTGCACAACCAGGACGTGGTCAAGGCCAAAGGTGTGCTGATCGGTGACACCGTGGTGCTGCGTAAAGCGGGCGATGTCATTCCGGAAATCCTGGGTCCGGTCGCCGATCTGCGGGACGGCAGCGAGCGCGAATTCGTGATGCCGGCCGAGTGCCCGGAGTGCGGAACCCCGCTGCAGCCCGCCAAGGAGGGCGATGTCGATCTGCGGTGTCCCAACAGCCGGTCCTGCCCGGCGCAGCTGCGCGAGCGAATTTTCTATCTCGCGGGGCGGAAATCCCTGGACATCGAGAACCTCGGTTATGTCGCCGCGGCCGCCCTCACCCAGCCGCTGGAGCCCAGCGAGCCGCCGCTGAGGGACGAGGGCGATCTGTTCGACCTGAAGATCGAACAATTGTTGCCCATCCGCTCGTATGTGATGGATCCGGACAGCGGGCTGCCCAAGCGCGATCCGGAGTCGGGCGAGGAGAAGGTCGTCACCTTCTTCGCCACCCAGAAGGGCGAGGCGAAGAAGAACGCCCTGGCGATGCTGGCCAATATCGAGGCCGCCAAGCAGCGCCCGCTGGCCCGGATCATCACCGGCCTTTCGATCCGTCATGTCGGCCCGGTCGCGGCCGCCGCGCTGGCCCGGGAATTCCGCTCGCTGGACCGGATCGCCGAGGCCGACGAGGAGGAGCTGGCGGCCACCGAGGGCGTCGGCGGAATCATCGCCGCCTCCGTGAAGCAGTGGTTCGCCGTCGACTGGCACCGCGAGATCGTGGAGAAGTGGCGGCGCGCCGGGGTGCGCCTGGAGGAGGAGGCGGGCGAGGACGAGGGCCCGCTGCCGCTCAAGGGGCTGACCGTGGTGGTCACGGGCACGCTGGAATCGCACACCCGGGACGGCGCCAAGGAGGCGCTGCAGAACCGTGGTGCGAAAGTCACCGGCTCTGTTTCGAAAAAGACCGATTTCGTGGTCGTCGGCGACAATCCTGGATCGAAGTACGACAAGGCCATGCAGTTGAAGGTCCCGGTGCTCGATGACGACGGATTTGGTGTCCTCCTCGAACAGGGCCCCGACGCCGCCCGCGAGGTCGCCGTAACACCACCGGAGGAGACCGGGGGAGAGGCGGCGGAAGAGCCGGGAGAGAAGTCCGAGGGGTAGTCACGTCGCTCACGAGGAGTAGTCCGACCACCCGTACGGCGCAGTAGTCCGGCCATCTTGGGCTCCACAACAGTTCAAAGCTGGCCGGAATACGACTGGGAGCACTTCCCGGGCACAGCCAGCGGGCATCACCCTTACAGCGCATACCAGAAGGTTATGGATCGTCGGGCGGCATTCGGGCAACCGTTGCCGATCGCCGCCCACCATCCCCTTCTGCCGCCTACTGTTGAGGTGTGCGCCTGCCGTGGCGCTGGCACCGCCGGCTGTGAGAGGGACGGGTATGAAACCGACCGAAAGCGCCGCACCGGCGTCGCGGCTGCGCCGGGTTCTGCTGCCCGCGTTGCCCGCCGCCGCGGTCGCCATGGCCGCTTTCGCACTCGGCATCGGAGTATTCCGAGTGCTCGACGCGGGCCATGCGCTCTTTCCCGACGGCACCGTGGGCTGGTCGCTCGCGGTCCTCACCGGAATCATCGTCGGCCATCTGGTCGCCCTCGGCCGGGACCGCTGGTGGGGCGGCACCGGATCGGGCGCCGCGTTAACCCTGGCCGCACTCCTGCTCTACGGCTGGATGCCCGCCACCCTCGTCAGCCTCGCCGTGGTCGTCCTGGTCGGCGCCGCCCGACGGCACCGCTGGCGGCAGGCGGCTCTGCACGGCGCGGTCGACATCCTCGGCGTCGGCGCGGCCGCCCTCACCCTCGCCGCCTTCGGCACCACCCCCTCCGTCGAACAGCCCTGGCACACCGACACCTGGCAGGCCTCCGCCGTCCCCCAGACGATCCTGGCCGCCTTCGTCTACCTCGTGGTGACCCGCGCCCTGCTGTGGTACTCCCTCGCACCCCCCGGCGCCGGACTGCCCACCGTCGCCCGCACCGCCCTCCTCCGGCAGGCCCTCGTGGGGATCGCGCTGCTCGGCATCTCCCCGCTCATCGTCGTCGTCGCCGGGGACACCCCGCTGCTGCTGCCGCTGTTCGCGGTGCCGCTCGTCGCCCTCGACTCCACGCTGTGGATCGCCCGGGTGCGGGCCGAGGAGCAGCTGCGCGACCCGCTCACCGGGCTGCCCAACCGCCAGTGGCTGCTGGAGCGCACCTGGACCGCGCTGGACGAGGCCGAGCGGGCCGGGGCCCGCACCGCGCTCGTCCTGCTGGACCTCGACCGCTTCCGCTCGGTCAACGACACCCTCGGCCATCTGGCGGGCGACCGGCTGCTGCTCCAGATCGCCGAGCGGTTGCGGCTGGCACTGCCCCGCGGCGCCGAGGTGGCGCGGCTCGGCGGCGACGAGTTCGCCGTCCTGCTCCCCACCACCGACTCGCTCACCAGCGCCCAGCGCAGCGCCCGCGTCCTCGTCGGCGACCTCGGCTCGCCGCTCGACCTGGACGGGCTGACCCTGGTGCTGGAGGCCAGCGCCGGGGTCGCCGTCTACCCCGACCACGCGCTCGACGCCGAGGGGCTGCTGCGCCGCGCGGACGTCGCCATGTACCAGGCGAAGCGGGACCGCAGCGGCGTCGAGCTGTACGAGGCGCGGCGCGACGGCAACACCCCCGACCGGCTCGGCCTGCTGGGCGATCTGCGGCGCGCCCTGGACGCGGGCGACGTCGAGCTGCACTACCAGCCCAAGGTCGGCTTCGACGGCCATGTCGCCGGGCTGGAGGCGCTGGTCCGCTGGGTGCACCCGGAAAGGGGGAAGGTGCCGCCGGACGAGTTCATCGCCATGGCCGAGAGCTCCGGGCTGATGCCCCGGCTCACCGAGTACGTCCTGGAGACCGCGCTCGGCCAGGTCGCGCGCTGGCGCGCCGACGGTCTTGAGGTGCCGGTCGCCGTCAACGTCTCGCCGCGCGATGTGCACACCCCCGGCTTCGCCGGTGCCGTCGCCGGGCGGCTCGCCCGGCACGGGGTCCCGGCCGGGGCGCTCCAGCTGGAGATAACCGAGCACGTGCTGCTGGAGGACCCGCAGCGGGCCGCCGACACCCTCGCCGGGCTCACCGGGCACGGGGTGAAGATGTCCCTGGACGACTTCGGCACCGGGTATTCGTCCCTCGTCCATCTGCGGCGGCTGCCGGTGAGCGAGCTGAAGATCGACCGCTCGTTCGTGGCCCGGCTCGCCGTGGACAACGAGGACGCGGAGATCGTGCGCTGCACCGTCGACCTCGCGCATTCGCTGGGCCTGCTGGTCGTCGCCGAGGGCGTCGAGGACGACGAGACCTGGGAGCGGCTGCGGGATCTCGGCTGCGACGCGGTGCAGGGCTGGCTGGTGGCCGCGGCGATGCCGCCCGACGAGACGACGGCGTGGCTGCGGGCCCGGGGCGAGAGCGGCTGGCGCCGCGAAGAGCGGACCCCGGCCCCCGCCGAAGAGGACGCCGTAACGTAATTGGTTGTGGTCCCGCGGGCGAGACGGGTGGGCACAACCCACCCATCGGCCCGCACCCGGCGACGAAACCCCAGGAAGAACAGAGCCGCACCGCGACAGCGCAAAGCGTTTCGCGCCGGGTGTGGGGGGCGCCATAGGATTGGGGCCGGAAAACACTTCACACTCACCCTGAGGATCGCTGCATGCCTGGCATCACGCGCGAGGAGGTTGCCCACCTCGCACGGCTGGCGCGTCTGGAGCTGAAGGCCGAAGAGCTGGATCACTTCGCCGGACAGCTGGACGACATCATCGGCGCGGTGGCCCGCGTCTCCGAGGTCGCCGATCAAGACGTACCGCCGACCTCCCACCCGCTGCCCCTGACCAACGTCATGCGGCCGGACGAGGTCCGTCCGTCGCTGACCCCGAACGAGGCGCTGTCCGGCGCCCCGGCCCAGGAGCAGCAGCGTTTCAAGGTGCCGCAGATCCTGGGGGAGGACTGACCCGCATGACTGATCTGATCAGGCTCACCGCGGCGGAGATCGCCGCCAAGGTCGCTTCCGGCGAGCTGACCGCCGTCGAGGTCACCGAAGCCCATCTGGCCCGTATCGAGGCCGTCGACGAGAAGGTGCACGCCTTCCTGCACGTGGACCGCGAGGGCGCCCTCGCGCAGGCCCGCGCCGTCGACGAGAAGCGGGCGCGCGGCGAGGAGCTGGGCCCGCTGGCCGGGGTTCCGCTCGCGCTCAAGGACATCTTCACCACCAAGGGGATCCCGACCACCGTCGGCTCCAAGATCCTCGAAGGGTGGATTCCGCCGTACGACGCGACGCTGACCCAGCGGCTCAGGGCCGCGGACGTCATCGTGCTGGGCAAGACCAACATGGACGAGTTCGCCATGGGGTCCTCCACCGAGAACAGCGCGTACGGACCCACCGGCAACCCGTGGGACCTCACCCGCATCCCCGGCGGCTCCGGAGGCGGCTCCTCCGCCTCCCTGGCGTCCTTCCAGGCGCCGCTGGCCATCGGCACCGACACCGGCGGCTCCATCCGCCAGCCGGCCGCCGTCACCGGCACGGTCGGCGTCAAGCCGACGTACGGGGCGGTCTCCCGGTACGGCATGGTCGCCTTCTCGTCCTCGCTGGACCAGGGCGGCCCCTGCGCCCGTACCGTGCTGGACGCGGCCCTGCTGCACGAGGTGATCGCCGGGCACGACCCGCTCGACTCGACCTCCATCGACGCCCCGGTCCCGGCGGTCGTCGAGGCCGCCCGCAACGGCAGCGTGCGCGGCATGCGCGTCGGCGTGGTCAAGGAGTTCGCGGGCGAGGGCTACCAGGCCGGCGTCATGCAGCGCTTCGACGAGTCGGTGGAGCTGCTGCGCGAGCTGGGCGCCGAGATCGTGGAGATCTCCTGCCCGTCCTTCGACAAGGCCCTGGCGGCGTACTACCTGATCGCGCCGTCGGAGTGCTCCTCCAACCTGGCCCGCTTCGACGCCATGCGCTACGGCCTGCGGTCGGGCGACGACGGCACCAAGTCCGCCGAGGAGGTCACCGCGCTCACCCGTGCGGAGGGCTTCGGCGCGGAGGTCAAGCGCCGGATCATGCTCGGTACGTACGCGCTCAGCTCCGGCTACTACGACGCGTACTACGGCTCGGCGCAGAAGGTCCGCACGCTGATCACCCGGGACTTCGAGAAGGCGTTCGAGCAGGTCGACGTGCTGGTCTCGCCGACCACCCCGACCACCGCCTTCCCGATCGGCGAGCGCGCCGACGACCCGATGGCGATGTATCTCGCCGACCTGTGCACGATTCCCGCGAACCTGGCGGGGAACGCGGCCATGTCACTGCCCTGCGGTCTGGCGCCGGAGGACGGTCTGCCGGTCGGACTGCAGATCATCGCTCCCGCCATGGCCGATGACCGGCTCTACCGGGTCGGTGCCGCGGTCGAGGCCGCGCTCACCGAACGCTGGGGCCACCCGCTGCTTGAGGAGGCACCGTCGCTGTGAGTGCGATTCAGAAGGCCAAGGGCTTCAAGAAGTCCAAGCCCGGCACCTACGTGTCCATCGCGACCTCGCTGTTCGGCGCGGTCAGCGTGATCAAGCAGGCCAAGAAGGCCCGCTTCGAGAACGACAAGCTGCAGCTGGCCGACGCGCTGGTGTCCGCCGCCGCCATCGCCACCGGCGTCGCCCTGCTCGTCCGCGAGCTGAAGCGCCTGGGCGACGACGACGTCCTCGCGGGTTGAGAGGTTGGTTTTCCGTGACCGTCACTGAACTGGTGTCGTACGAGGACGCCCTGGCCGCCTACGAGCCCGTGATGGGGCTCGAGGTCCATGTCGAACTCGGCACCAAGACCAAGATGTTCTGCGGGTGTTCCACCACCCTGGGCGCCGAGCCCAACGCGCAGACCTGCCCCACCTGCCTCGGCCTGCCCGGCTCGCTGCCCGTCGTCAACGCGACCGGCGTCGAGTCGGCCATCAAGATCGGTCTCGCGCTGAACTGCGAGATCGCCGAATGGTGCCGCTTCGCCCGGAAGAACTACTTCTATCCGGACATGCCGAAGAACTTCCAGACCTCGCAGTACGACGAGCCGATCGCCTTCAACGGCTATCTGGACGTCGAGGTCGACGGCGAGGTCTTCCGCGTCGAGATCGAGCGCGCCCACATGGAGGAGGACACCGGCAAGTCCACCCACGTGGGCGGCGCGACCGGTCGCATCCACGGCGCCTCGCACTCCCTCCTGGACTACAACCGGGCCGGGATCCCGCTCATCGAGATCGTCACCAAGCCGATCGTCGGGGCCGGGGAGAAGGCTCCCGAGGTCGCCCGGGCGTACGTCGCCGAACTGCGCGAGCTCATCAAGGCGCTCGGGGTCTCCGAGGCGCGCATGGAGATGGGCCAGATGCGGTGCGACGTGAACCTGTCGCTGCGGCCGCACGGCGCCGACAAGTTCGGCACCCGCTCCGAGACGAAGAACGTCAACTCGCTGCGGTCCGTCGAGCGCGCCGCCCGCTTCGAGATCCAGCGCCACGCCGCGGTGCTGGGCGACGGCGGGACGATCATCCAGGAGACCCGTCACTTCCACGAGGAGGACGGCTCCACGACGTCCGGCCGGGTCAAGGAAGAGGCCGAGGACTACCGGTACTTCCCCGAGCCGGACCTGGTGCCGGTCGCCCCCTCGCGCGAATGGGTCGAAAAGCTGCGGGCCGACCTCCCCGAGCTGCCGCGGGTGCGGCGCACCCGGCTGCGGGAGCAGTGGGGCATCTCGCACCACGAGATGCAGTCCGTCCTCAACGCGGGCGCCATCGACCTCATCACCGCGACGATCGACGCGGGCGCGGACGCGGGTGCCGCGCGCAAGTGGTGGATGGGCGAGCTGGCCCGCCGCGCCAACGAGGAGGGCGTCGAGCCGGCCGCCCTCCCCATCACCCCGGCCCAGGTCGCCCGGGTCTGCGCCCTGGTCGACGAGGGCTCCCTCAACGACAAGCTGGCCCGCCAGACCATCGAGGGCGTGCTGGCGGGCGAGGGCTCCCCGGACGAGGTCGTGGCCGCCCGCGGCCTGAAGGTCGTCTCGGACGAGGGCGCCCTGGGCACGGCCGTGGACGAGGCGATCGCCGCGAACGCCGCCATCGCGGACAAGATCCGCGGCGGCAAGGTCGCGGCGGCCGGTGCGCTGGTCGGTGCCGTCATGAAGGCCACGCGTGGCCAGGCGGACGCGGCGCGGGTGCGCGAGCTGATCCTGGAGAAGCTGGGTGTAGAGGGCTGACGCCCGTTTGTACGGCGGCGGGGTGCGCGGTTCGCACCCCGCCGCCGTCGTGTGGCCGGGGTGGGGGAACACAGCCGCCGCAGGCCCCGGCTACAGCAGCACCGGGGTCAGGTCCGGCTCCGGCATCGGGTCGTCGAAGGGGTACAGCGGCCGCACCACCCGGCGGTGGCCCAGCCGCAGCAGGTCCTGGTCCACCCCGCCCGGGGACAGGGCGAGCCGCCAGTCCGCCGCCATCTCGTACAGCTCCGGCTCCAGGTAGCCGATCTTCACCACGACCAGGTCGTACGTCCGCGGATCCAGCTCCCCGAAGTCGGCCAGCCGATGGAACGGCTTGCGGCGGCTGGTGAGGATCACCGTGACCCCGCCGCGCCGCACCGCCGCGAGGTCGCCGCCGACCTCGTCGCCGGGGCGGAGCGCGACCACCTCGCCGGTCAGTTCGTACGGGCCGCCGTGCGCCGTGGCACCGCTGATGTGCCCGCCGACCGAGAGCGAGACCGTCGCACCCACCCCCGCGGCGAAGCACCGCGCGACCGCCGCGGGGTCGGTGATGCCGGGGTGGAGGGCGGTGGCGCGGCCGGAGGCGAGGTCGTCGTGGGCGAGCAGCCGGCCGAGCAGGTACGCGAGGTCGCCCGCGCCGCCCGCGGTCGGGTTGTCGCCGGAGTCGCTGATGAGGAAGGGGTGGTCGGGGGAGGCGAGGGCGTCGGCGATGCACGCGTCGGCGCTGCCGGTGGGGCCGACGAAGGTGAAGTCGCGACGCACCTCCCAGTATTCGCGGGCCAGCGACCGGGCCTGGTCGACGACGAGCGCGGGATCGTCGCCGGTGACGACCACCGTGGCCCGGCAGCGCGGTTCGTCGGCCCAGGCGTAGCCGACCCAGATCGCCGCGTCCACGACGCCGTCCAGCGCCTCGACGGCGGCGAGCCGCCCGTAGAGCGACGCGGCGGGCTCAAGGCGGGTGCTGGTCTTCTCGCCGGGCAGCAGCACCGGGATCTGGACCCAGGCGATGTGGGGGCGGCCCTTGCCGGAGGCGAGGCGTTCGACGAGTTTGCGGGCGGCGCGTTCGCGCGTTTCCCAGGCGTCCTCGTGCGGGGCGAGCCGGTGCGCGGTGAGCAGGTCGAGGCGGTCGGCGAAGCGGCGTGAGACGTTGCCGTGCAGATCCATGGCGGCGGAGATCAGCGCGTCGGGTCCGATGGCCTCCCGTACCGCGTCGGTGAGATCGCCCTCGGCGTCGTCCATGCCGACGACGCTCATCGCGCCGTGGATGTCGTACACCAGCCCGTCGAGGGGGCCCGCGGCCCGGATGCGGTCGGTGAGTTCGGCCTTGAGGCGGGCGTACGTCGCGGGCTCGACGGGCCCGCCGGGGAGCGAGACGGCGTGCACGAGGGGCACCCATTCGACGTGCTCGGAGAGGTCGCCGTCCGGACGGGTCCAGCCGTAGCGGCCCAGCAGGTCGCCGCCGCGGGTGACCCGGAAGTCGTCGTAGCCGGCGCGGTGCGGGCTGAAGGTGCTGGATTCGATGTGCATGCCGCCGATGCCGATCCGCAGGCGGCTTCGGATGGTGGTGGGTGCCATGCTGCCTCGCTTCCGGTCGGTCCGCGCTCACCTTATGCGTTGGCCGAATGAAGACGATGTCACAACGGGCCTTCCGTGGTTACCATCCGTTCGTTCCCGTACCAGACGTAACAGAGCCTTGATGTGGTTTCACCGGCGTCCGTACGCGGAGGCAGCATGGGTCGGTCCGGCACACGCACGCGCATACGCATACGCACAGGCTTACGCGCCCTCCTCGCCGGGCTGCTCGCGGCCCTGCTGACCGGCGGCTGTTCGGCCGGGTCCGAGCGGGTCACGGACCTCGGCGCGACCGGCGGAACCAGGGTCGAGGGCGGTACGGCGACCATGGCGCTGCCGCCCGCCGCCGGACCCAACTGGATCTTCCCCATCGCCGCCCCCGGCTATCTGGCCTCGTACAACAGCGCCATCCAGAACCTGCTGTACCCGCCGCTGTACCAGCCGGTGAAGGCGGGCGGGAAGCTCACCATGGACAGCCCGCGCAACCTCGCCGAGCCGCCCCGCTACGGCGACGGCGGCACGACCGTGACCGTCACCCTGAAAAGGGGCTTCACCTGGTCGGACGGAACACCCGTGACCACCGGGGACGTCAAATTCTGGTTCGATCTGATCAAGAGCAACAAAAAAGAGTGGGCCGGCTATTCGCCCGGACTCCTGCCCGACAACGTCAAGCGCTTCGAGACCGTCGACGACCGCACCTTCCGGCTCCGGCTGGTCCGCCCGTACAACCCCGCCTGGTTCACCGCCAACCAGCTCGGCCTGAACGTCGTCCCGCTGCCGCGCCACGCGTGGAATCCGCGGAACGAGAGCCCCGAGAGGGCCTTCGCCCGGTTGATCCAGCACGCCGGGAAGCTGTCCGCGTTCGCCACCGATCCGCTGTGGAAGACCGTCTCCGGGCCCTGGAAGATCGAGCGGTGGAGCGCCTCCGGCCAGGTCTCGCTCGTCCCCAACCGCCGGTACACCGGTCCGGACACACCCCACCTCGACCGCGTCGTCTTCAAGCCCTTCACCACCGCCGACTCCGAATTCAACGTGCTGCGCTCCGGCGGCGTCGACTACGGCTACATCCCGCCCTCGGTGATGGCCCAGGCCGGGCGGTTCAAGGAGAGGGGCTATCGCGTCGATCCGTGGGAGGGCTGGGCGATCACCTATATCGTCCTCAACCTCAACCACCCCACCGCGGGCCCGATGCTGCGTCAGGCCTATCTGCGCCAAGCCCTCCAGCACCTGATCGACCAGCGGTCCATATCCAGGGTCGTCTGGCACGGCACCGCGGCCCCCACCCGCGGCCCGGTCCCCGCCAACCTCCTCGCCCGCGATCCGTACCCGTACGACCCGGCCAGGGCGCGGCGGCTGCTGGCCGGGCACGGCTGGCGCGAGCGTGACGGCGTGCTGCGGTGCGTGCGGCCCGGGACGGGACCGCACGCCTGCGGCAAGGGGATCGAGGAGGGGCGGCGGCTGCGGCTCTCGCTGCTCTCCCAGTCCGGCTCGACCGAGACCTCCAACCAGATGCAGGAGATCAAGTCCTCGTACGACCGGGCCGGGATCACCCTCGACATCCGGCAGCAGCCGCTCAACACCGTGCTCGGCACGACCGTGCCCTGCCGGCGGACCGAGCCGCTGTGCTCGGCGTGGGAGCTGGGGTTCTTCGGCACGGCCGGGAGCTGGTACTTCCCGCCCGCCCCCAGCGGGGAACAGCTCTTCGCCACCGGCGCCCCCTCCAACATGGGGAACTGGTCCGATCCGCGCACCGATGAGCTGATCAGGGCGACCGAGTACACCGGCGATCCGGCCGCGATGCGGCGCTACGGGGAGTACGTCGCGCGGCAGGTCCCCGTCCTGTGGACCCCGAACCCCGCCTACCAGGTCTCCGTCATCCGCAACGACCTGCGCGGCATCGACCAGAACCCCACCCTCACCCTCGCACCCCAGGACTGGTATTTCGTCAGGAAGGGAGCGGGCCGCGGATGATCCGTTTCCTGGCCCAGCGGACCGCACAGGCCGCCGTCGTCCTGCTCCTCGTCTCCGTCATCGTCTTCGTGCTGCTGCACCAGCTCCCCGGCGGCCCGGCCCGCGCCATCCTCGGCCCCAAGGCCACCCCGCAGGCCGTCGAGCACTTCAACCACCAGCAGGGCTACGACCGCTCGCTGCCCCTCCAGTACGTCCACTACCTGGGACGGCTGCTCACCGGTGATCTCGGCGAGTCGTACAAGCTCAACCAGACCGTCTCCGCCCTGCTGGCCGACCGGCTCCCCAAGACCCTGGTGCTGACCGGGCTCGCCATCGCGCTCGCGGCGGTCCTCGCCGTTCCGCTCGGCGTCCTCCAGGCCGTGCGCCGCGGCCGGATCGCCGACCACCTGCTCACCGGGATCGCCTTCCTCGCGTACGCCACCCCGGTCTTCTTCCTCGGCCTGGTCCTCATCCTCGTCTTCAGCCAGCGGCTCCAGCTCTTCCCGGCCGAGGCCCCGCAGGCGGACACGGCCATCGGTGTGCTGTCCGACCCGCGCGCCCTGGTGCTGCCCGTGGTCACCCTGGCGCTCGGCCTCGTCGCCGCCTTCAGCCGCTACACGCGCTCGGCGGTGCTGGACAACCTGGGCGAGGACTACGTCCGCACCGCGCGCGCCAAGGGCCAGTCCAACGCCCGGATCATGGCCCGGCACGTGCTGCGCAACGCGCTCATCCCGCTCGCGAGCCTCCTCGGCCTTTATCTCCCGACGCTCCTCAGCGGCACGCTCGTCGTCGAGTCGATGTTCAACTACCCGGGGATGGGGCTGCTGTTCTGGAACTCCGCCCAGGGCTCGGACTTCCCGGTGCTGCTCGGGGTGACCCTCGTCGTCGGTGTCGCCACCGTCCTCGGCTCGCTGCTCACCGACATCGCGTACGCCGTCCTCGACCCCCGGATCAGGAGCGTCTCGTGACCGCCGCGGCCTCCGTGAGCACCGACGGGACGGTGCCCGCCGCACCCGGTCCGGCCCGCCGCGCCCTCGCCGTCTTCACCCGCGACAAGCCGGCCCTGGCCGGCGCGGTGGTGCTGGCGGCGCTCATGGCCTTCTGCTTCGCCGGCCCGCTGGTCCGCCCCACCGACCAGGTGCACACGGACCTCGGCCGGGCCAATCTCCCGCCCGGCAGTCCCGGCCACCCCCTCGGCACCACCGACCTCGGCTACGACATGCTGGGCCGGCTGATGACCGGCGGCCAGACCTCCCTGGAGGTCGGCCTCGCGGCGGGGCTGCTGGCCACCCTCATCGGCACCGTGTACGGCGCGGTCGCGGGCTACTTCGGCGGCTGGCTCGACGCCGCGATGATGCGGATCACGGACGCCGCGCTCGCCATCCCGGCGCTGTTCCTGCTGGTCGTCGTCGCCACGATCGTCACTCCCAGCAAGCCCGTGCTGATCCTGATCATCGCCTCCGTCGCCTGGCTGTCCCCGGCCCGCCTCATCCGGGGCGAGGCGCTGGCGCTGCGCAGCCGCGACTACATCCACGCCATGCGGCTCATGGGCGGCGGCGGCGCGCGGGCCGTCTTCCGGCACATCGTGCCGAACGCCATCGGCACGATGATCGTCAACGCCACGTTCCAGATCGCCGACGCGATCCTGTACGTCGCCTATCTGTCGTTCCTCGGCCTGTCCATCCCGCCACCCGCCGCCGACTGGGGTTCCATGCTCAGCACCGGCATCACCTACACCCAGGTCGGCTACTGGTGGCTGATCTTCCCGCCCGGCATCGCGATCGTGCTCGTCGTCGCCGCGTTCACCTTCATCGGCGACGGCCTGCGGGACGCCTTCGACGTGCGGTTCCAGCGGCTCCAGGGAAACGGATTCCGGAGAGGCCGGGGTGAGCGCCGATGACCGGCCCCCTGCTGCGCGTCGACGACCTCCACGTCGAGATCCCGGACCGCGACGGGGACCGGCGCCGCACCGTGCACGCCCTCGACGGGGTGTCCCTCGACCTCGCCCCGGGCGAGGCACTGGGCCTCGTCGGCGAGTCCGGCTGCGGCAAGACCATGACCGCGCTGAGCATCCTGGGCCTGCTGCCGGGCGGAGGCCGTATCACCGGCGGTTCCCTCACCTTCGCCGGTACGGACCTGGCGAGCGCACCCGAACCGGTGCTGCGGGGCGTACGCGGCAACAGCATCGGCATGGTCTTCCAGGATCCGCTCACCTCCCTCAACCCCACCATGACCATCGGCGCCCAGGTCGCCGAACCGCTGCTGCTGCACAAGGGCGTGGCGAAGGCGGAGGCGTGGCGGCGGGCCGAGGAGATGCTGCGGCTGGTCGGGCTGCCGAAGCCGGGGGAGCGGCTGCGGAGCTATCCGCACCAGCTCAGCGGCGGTATGCGGCAGCGGGTCGCCATCGCCATGGCCCTGATCTGCGAACCCCGGCTGCTGATCGCCGACGAGCCGACGACGGCGCTGGACGTCACCACACAGGCCCAGATCCTGGAGCTGATCGACGAGTTGCGGGCGCGGCTGGGCATGGCGATGATCCTGGTCACCCACGACCTCGGAGTGATCGCCCGGCGGGTGGACCGGGTGGCCGTGATGTACGCGGGCCGGACGGTGGAACGGGCCGGTGTCCGCACCCTCTTCGCGGCCCCGCGCCACCGCTACACCCAGGCGCTCTTCGCCGCCCTCCCGGAACGCGCCGCCGACGCGTCCCAGCCCCTGGCCACCATCCCGGGCCTCCCGCCGTCGTCGTCGCCGGCCCGTCCGGCGGGCTGCCGCTTCGCACCGCGGTGCGGGTTCGCGAGCGAGCGGTGCGAGGCGGAGGAGCCGCCCCTGACAGCGGCCGAGCACGAGGGGCACGCCTTCGCCTGCTTCCATCCCGTACCGCCCGGCATCGATCCCGTCGCCCAGGTGGTCCCCGCGGCCCCTGCCCCGGCCCCGGTCCGTACCGACGAGACCCTGCTGCGGGTCACCGGCCTGACCAAGGACTACCCGCTGCGCGGCGGCCCGTTCGCCCGCCGCGGGGGCGCGGTGGTGAGCGCGGTGGCCGGGGTGTCGCTCTCCGTCCGGCGCGGGGAGACGTTCGGGATCGTGGGGGAGTCCGGCTGCGGGAAGTCCACCCTCGGCAGGCTCGTCGTCGGCATGGAACCCCCGACCGCGGGCTCCGTCCGGTTCGGCGGGCGCGACATCGCCACGCTGGACCGCCGCGCCCGCAAGGCGCACCGCCGCGAGGTGCAGCTGATGTTCCAGGACTCGTACGCCGCGATGGATCCGCGGATGCGCGTGGCGGAGATCCTGCGTGAGCCGCTGGTCATCCAGGGCATCGGGGACCGCGCCGGGCAGCGCGCGCGGATCGCGCGGCTGCTGGACGACGTGGGGCTGCCGCGCGGCGCCGTGGACCGCCATCCGCACGAGTTCTCCGGCGGCCAGCGCCAGCGGCTCGGGCTGGCGCGAGCGCTGGCGCTCTCGCCCTCGCTCGTCGTGGCGGACGAACCGGTCTCCGCGCTGGACGTCTCCGTACAGGCGCAGATCCTCAACCTGATGCGGGACCTGCAGCGCGAGACGGGGGTGGCATATCTGTTCATCTCGCACGACCTCGCCGTGGTCCGGTATCTCGCGGACCGGGTCGGCGTGATGTATCTGGGCAAGCTGGTGGAAAGCGGCCCCGCCGCGACGGTGTTCGCCGCGCCCCTCCACCCGTACACCTGCGGTCTGCTGGACACGGCGGACCAGGCCGATCCGGACGACGGGCCGACGGCCGCGCCGCTCGGCGGGGAGACGCCGTCGGCCGCCGATCCGCCCTCCGGCTGCCGGTTCCGCACCCGCTGTCCGCGCGCCCGGGACATCTGCGCGCGCGAGGAGCCGATGCCCGCCGAACCGGCCGCCCCGGGGCACCAGGTGGCCTGCCACTTTCCCCTGGGCCCCACGCTCCGCTGAGCCCGGCGTTCCGCTGATCCGGGGCTGCCATGCGGGAACGCCGTCGTGCCGTAACGCCGTCGTGCCGTAACGCCGTCGTGCCGTAACGCCGCGGACGTGCACCGGCCATCTGCTCTCACTAGCTTCCCTGTGCGGACGCTCACGGACAGGGAGGCACAGGTGGCATCGGACATCGCACGCCGGAGGCTGGTCGCACTCGGTGCCGGCGCGACGGGGGCGGTCGCGGCGGGTTCGCTGCTGCCGCCGTCGCTCCAGGCCGCCCTCGCCGCGCAGCCCGCCCCGCCGCCCGGCGGTCTCGACGCCATCGAGCATGTGGTCCTGCTGATGCAGGAGAACCGTTCCTTCGATCACTACTTCGGCACGCTCCGGGGCGTCCGCGGCTTTGCCGACCCGGGCGCCGTCACCCTGCCCGGCGGACGAAGCGTCTTCGCGCAGCCGAAGCCGGGCGGCGGCCACGTCCTGCCCTTCGGGGCGCGCGAGGCGGCCGAGGCGCAGCGCGAGGACCTGCGTTTCGTGGGCCAGCTCGACCACTCCTGGGACGGCGGCGCGAAGGCCTGGAACGGCGGCTGGATGGACAACTGGATCGCCGCCAAGTCCCCGGCCACCATGGTCCACTTCGACCGGGCGGACATCCCGTTCCACTACGAGCTGGCGGACACGTTCACCATCTGCGACGCGTACCACTCCGCCATCCACTCCTCCACCAGCCCCAACCGCAACTACTGGGTCAGCGGCACCACCGGCTACGAACCGGGCGGGCAGCGCGCGGTCGGCAACGACGCGTACGAGGAGGACAGCCACCCCGGCTACGACTGGACCACCACCCCCGAGGTGCTGGAGCGGGCCGGGGTGAGCTGGCGGGTCTACCAGGAGTGGGACAACTTCCAGGACAACAACATCGAGTTCTACCGGCCGTTCAAGGACGTGGCCCGCAAGGCGCTGGCCGGGCTGGGCTTCACCAGCACGAACGCGTTCTACACCACGGTGCGGGAGGCGTCCGGCGCCGAGCGGCGGCGGCTTCTCGACGGGCTGGAAGCGGGTCTGGCCAAGCTCGACGACGATGAGCGGCGGCTGTTCGAGCGGGGCTTGCGCCGGGTCGAGGAGGGCGGCTTCGAGGAGGCGTTCCGCGCCGACGTGGCAGCCGGGCGGCTGCCCGCGGTGTCGTACCTGGTGCCGTCCCCGCTGGACTCCGAGCACCCCGACGTCTCCACCCCCGCGCACAGCGCCACCGTCACGTACGCGGTCCTGGACGCGCTCGCCGCCCACCCCGAGGTGTGGCGCAAGACCGCGGTCTTCCTCACCTACGACGAGAACGACGGCTTCTTCGACCATGTGGTGCCGCCCAACCCGCCCGCCGACGTGGCCGAGGAGTGGTGGCAGGGCCGGCCGCTGGGTCTGGGGATGCGGGTGCCGATGCTGGTGATCTCGCCGTGGACGGTCGGCGGCTACGTCTGCTCCGAGCTGTTCGACCACACCTCCGCCACCCGCTTCCTGGAGAAGTGGCTGGGCATCGAGGTGCCGAACGTCTCCGCCTGGCGCCGTACCGTATGCGGCGACCTGACTGGTGCCTTCGCCTTCGGCAGCGCCGCTGCCCCGCAGCCGCTGCGCCACCCGGGGCCGCCCCCGGCGGACCGCGAGCACTGGACGCCGGAGCCGCCCGCCGACCAGCGGATGCCACGGCAGGAGGTGGGCACGCGTCCGGCCCGCCCGCTGCCGTACCAGCCGGAGGTGTCCGGCGTGTTCGAACCGCGGGCGGGGGTGATGCGGCTGGCACTCGCCAACGCCGGGGTGCGCAGCGCGCACATCATCCTCTTCCCGTACGCGGGCGAGTACGAGGCGCCCCAGCACCGCGACCTGGCCCCCGGCACCCTGTCCACCTGGGACGTGCCGGTGCGGGACGGGGGTTACGACTTCGTCCTCACCGGGCCGAACGGCTTCCGCCGGGAGTTCCGGGGCACGGCCGACGGCGCCGCCGCCGGGCTGCGGGTGCGCGGTGGCATCGACGCCCGCCGACGGCAGCTCACGCTCACCATCACCAACAAGGGGGAGCGCACGGTCGAGGTCACCGTGCGCCCGCGCGCCTATGTGGCCGACGCGGACGCGCGGCAGCGGACGGTGAGCGTGCGCGCGGGCTCGACGCGGGCCGTGGAGTTCTCGGCGAAGGAGGGCCGCGGCTGGTACGACCTGGTGCTGACGGCGGAGGGCGACCCCTCCTTCCACCGCCGCCTCACCGGGCACATCGAAAACGGGCGCCCCTCGGTCAGCGGTTGAAGCCACAGCTACCGGAGGCGCTTGCTCCGGATGTGGGGAAGCCCACAAAGGGGACAAAGGATCTTTTCCGGCTGACAGAGTGCCTTGGTCACAAGCACATCACGCCGCACTCGGTGCACAGACCGGAAAGCAGCCATGGCCGCACTCGCACGATGGTGTATCAGCCGCAGCGCCGTCGTGATCGTGCTCTGGCTGGGTCTCTTCGCGGGCGTCGCCGCCGCGGCGGCCATGGCCGGGTCCGCGTACTCGAACAACTACGACATCCCGGGCACCGGCTCCTCCACGGCCTCGCGCCTGCTGGAGCAGCGGTTCCCGGACCGGGCGGGGGACACCGACACCATCGTCTGGCATACCGCCGACCACGCCGGAAACGACCGCGCCGGAGCCGTGCACGCCGGAAGCGGGCGCGCCGGAAACGACCGCGCCGGAACCGTGCGCTCCGCGGACGTCGAGCGGCGGATGACGGCGGCGCTGCGGCGCGTCGCCGAGCTGCCCGGCGTCGTCTCCGTCACCGGCCCGTACGGCACCGACGACACCAGCCGCATCAGCGCCGACCAGCACACCGCCTACGCCACCGTCGTCTTCCGCGAACCCGCCGCCGACCTGGGCAAGGACGAGGTGCGCCGGGTCCTGGACACCGCGCGCTCGGCCGCCGCCCCGGGGCTGGAGATCGAGATGGGCGGCGTGGGCGCCGGGCTCACCGAGACGGCCGGGCCCGCCCACCTCAGCGAGGCCATCGGCGTCGCCGTGGCCGCCGTCGTCCTCTTCCTCGCCTTCGGTTCGCTCGCGGCGACCCTGCTGCCGATCGCCACCGCGCTCATCGGCGTCGGCACCGCGTACGCGGCGATCGGGCTGCTCGGCCACGCCATGACCGTCGCCGACTTCGCGCCCATGCTCGGCATGCTGATCGGGCTCGGCGTCGGCATCGACTACGCGCTGTTCATCGTCACCCGGCACCGCCGGGGGCTGCGGCAGGGGCTGCCGGTCGCCGAGGCCGCACAGCGTGCGGTGACCACCTCGGGCCGTGCGGTGATCTTCGCGGGCGCGACCGTGTGCCTGGCCCTGCTCGGCATGCTGGTGCTCCGGCTGAGCTTCCTGAACGGTGTCGCGGTCGCCGCCGCGCTGACGGTCGCGCTCACCGTCGCCGCCTCCATCACGCTGCTGCCCGCGCTGCTCGGGCTGATAGGGATGAGGGCCCTGAGCCGCCGCGAACGACGGCGGCTGGCCGAGCACGGGCCACGGCCCGGTACGCTGCCCTGCCTCGCCACCCGCTGGGCGTCCTTCGTGGAACGCCACCCCAAGGTGCTGGGCGCGGTCGCCGTCGTCGTCATGCTGACCCTCGCCCTGCCCACCCTCTCGCTCCGGCTCGGCACCTCCGACCAGGGAAACAACCCCCAGACCTCGACCACCCGGCAGGCGTACGATCTGCTCGCCGAGGGGTTCGGGCCCGGCTTCAACGGACCGCTGACGCTCATCGGCAGCATCGACGGCGCCGAGGACCGGATGGCCTTCACCCGGCTGACCACCACCCTGCGCACCACCGAGGGCGTCGCCTCGGTGAGCGCGGCGGACCTCGGCGGCGGAGGCGACACCGGGGTGATCACGGTCGTGCCCACCACCGCCCCGCAGTCGCCGGACACCTCGCGGCTCGTCGAGCGGCTGCGTGGCGAGGTGCTGCCGAAGGCCGAGGAGGGCACCTCGCTGCGGGTGTACGTCGGCGGACTGACCGCGGGGTACGACGACTTCGCGGCGGTGATCGTCTCCAAGCTGCCGTTGTTCGTGGGAGTGGTGGTGGCACTCGGCTGTGTGCTGCTGCTGCTCGCGTTCCGCAGCATCGGCATCCCGGTCAAGGCGGCGGTCATGAATGTGGCCGCCGTCGCGTCGTCCTTCGGTGTCGTCGTCGCGGTCTTCCAGTGGGGTTGGGGGAGCGAGCCGCTGGGGCTCGGCAGGGCGGGCCCGATCGAACCCTTCCTGCCGGTGATCATGGTGTCGGTACTCTTCGGGCTCTCCATGGACTATCAGGTGTTCCTGGTCAGCCGGATGTACGAGGAGTGGCAGCACACCCGCGACAACCGGCTCGCGGTCCGGGTGGGCCTCGCCGAGACCAGCCGGGTCATCAACTCCGCGGCCGTCATCATGATCGCCGTCTTCTCGGCGTTCGTGCTCAGCGGCGACCGGACCATCGCCATGTTCGGCATCGGGCTGGCGGCCGCGGTCGCCCTGGACGCCTTCGTTCTCCGCACGCTGCTGGTCCCCGCCCTGATGCATCTGCTCGGCGGCGCCAACTGGTGGCTGCCGGGCTGGCTGGAGCGGACCCTGCCGCGCATCAGCATCGAGGCGCCGGACCCGGGGCGGAGCCCGCTGCCCGTGCCCGGACCGCGTGCGCCCGAGGCGGACACGGCCCCCACGCCCGTACCGTAGGGCGCGCCCTACGGGGCCGTCAGCCCTCGCGAGGGCGGATCACCACCTGGCCGGAGTCGAGGTCTATCGGCCCCTTCCCCGGGTCGCTGTCGCCGATGTCCTCCAGCGTGAACTCCAGCCGGTTGCGCTCCTCTTCGGTGTGTTTGCGACCGGGCGCGAACAGCTCCTCGATGAGGTTGAACATGGCGACCCCCGTAGGTGTGGGACTGCGGCCAGTGTAAGCAGACCGCCAGAAAAGGGGCCGGGCCCGCCACCGTCAGCTGATGTCCAGCCGCAGGATCCGGTCATCCTCCTTGCCCGGATCACCCCGCCCGTCCGTATTGCTCGTGACCAGCCACAGCCCGCCGTCGTCCGTGGCGACCACACTGCGCAGCCGCCCGTACTTCCCGGTGAGGAACGCCTGTGGGGCGGCCACCGGCTTGGTCCCCCGCAGCGGGATCCGCCACAGCCGCTCACCGCGCAGCCCCGCCATCCAGATGGAGCCCTTGGCGAACGCGATACCGCTCGGCGAGGCGTCCTTGGGCTTCCACTGCTCGACCGGATCGACGAACCCCTTCTTCCCGGCCTTGCCCTCCACCTCCGGCCAGCCGTAGTTCTTGCCCGGCCGGATCAGATTCAGCTCGTCCCAGGTGTCCTGGCCGAATTCCGATGCCCACAGCCGCTTCTGGGCGTCCCAGGCCAGCCCCTGCACATTGCGGTGACCCAGGGAGTAGACGACGGAATTCGCCGACGGATTGCCGTGCGCCGGCTCGCCGTCCGGGGTCATCCGCAGGATCTTGCCGCCGAAGGAGTCCATGTCCTGGGCGAGCCCCCGCTCACCGCTCTCGCCCGTGCCCGCGTACAGCATCTTGTCCGGGCCGAAGGCGATCCGGCCGCCGTTGTGGATCGAGCCCTTGGGGATGCCCTTGAAGATCGTGTCCGGGGCGCCCAGCTGATCACCCGAGGGGCGCTTGTCGTCGTACACCATCCGGACGATCCGGTTGTCCGAGTCGGTGGTGAAATACGCGTACACCATGTGGTCCGCGCCGAAGTCGGAGGAGACCGCCAGACCCAGCAGACCGCCCTCGCCCGCGGGAGAGACGCCGGGCACGGATCCCAGCTCGGTCTGCTTCCCGCTGTCCGCCGAGATCTTGAAGATCTTCCCGGTGTCCCGGGAGGACACCAGCAGATCCCCGCCCGGCAGCGGGGCCACCCCCCAGGGCGATCGCAGCTTGGTGGTGAGCATGCTCACCACCTTCGCCGAACCCTTCTTGGGCGCCGCCGACTCACTGGCCGAGGGCGCCGACGACGGGGAGCCGCCCTTGGAGCCCTCCTTCCCGGGCGCGGACGAGCCCGACCGCTCGAAGGGGGACTTCCCGTCACCGGTCGAGCAGCCGGTGATCAGCGACAGCGCGGCCGTGGCGGCGAGGGCGGCGAGGGCGGGGGTGATGCGAGGACGTCGCACGGTCGGGTTCCTCTCGGTGGGGCACGTGTGCCGCGGCACGGCACTGATTCTTATACACCGCAGCTCCGCGCAGGGTTCCCTTCCCCGAACCGGCCCCCTGGCCCCGGCGGAGAGCCCTGGTCCCACGCCCCCCCCGGGCGGGCACTCCCAGCCCCACGGTCCCCGGGCGGGCCCCCTAGTCCCACGACCCCCGGGCGGGCGGCAGCGTGACGATCTCGGCGAGGTCGTCGGCGGTCAGCATCACGTCCACCGCCGCCGCGTTCTCCGCCGCCCAGCGCTCCCGCTTGGTCCCCGGCACCGGCACCACGTGCGGTCCCTGGGCCAGCAGCCACGCCAGCGCCACCTGAGCCGCCGTCACCGTCTCCCCGTGCCGCCGCGCGACCCGCCGCAGACCGGCCACGATGGGCTGGTTCGCCGCCATCATCTCGGCCGTGAAGCGCGGGTGCCGGGCGCGCATGTCCTCCGGTTCGAAGCCCTGCCCTGGCGTGAGCGTCCCGCTCAGGAAGCCGTTGCCCAGCGGCATCGCCGCCAGGAAGCCCACCCCGCGCGAGGCGCACCACGGCACCAGCGCCTCCAGCGCCTCGGGCGACCACACCGACAGCTCCGCCTCCACACAGCTCACCGGGAAGACCTGCTGCACCCGCTCCAGCTGCCGCACCGTCGCGTCGTGCATCCGCGCACCGGCCCGCCGCTGGGCCCGTGCCCCCACCGCGCACAGCCCCAGCGCCCGCACCTTGCCCGCGGCGACCAGCTCCGCCATCGCGCCCCAGGTCTCCTCTATCGGCACCTCGGGATCGGCCCGGTGCAGCTGGTAGAGATCGATCACATCGGTCTGCAGCCGCCGCAGGGAGGCGTCGCACGCCCGCTTCACATAGCCGGGCCGCCCGTTGGCCACGATGTGCTGCTCACCGACGA
Organism: Streptomyces sp. NPDC007983; assembly: GCF_042958345.1. Classification (NCBI taxonomy): domain Bacteria; kingdom Bacillati; phylum Actinomycetota; class Actinomycetes; order Kitasatosporales; family Streptomycetaceae; genus Streptomyces; species Streptomyces sp. NPDC007983. Next base: position 246,234 of record NZ_JBIBJI010000009.1, on the reverse strand, counting down.
GCAGTCCGCACTTGGTGGACACGAAGGCGTCCGCGCGCCGCTCCTTGAGCGCCCGGCCCACCAGCAGTTCATTGGTGAAGGGGCCGTACATGTCGGCGGTGTCGAGCAGGCTCGCACCCGCGTCGAGCGCGGTGTGCACGGCGCGCAGCGAGTGCTCGCCGTTGCGCTGCGAAGCGGTGTATGCCCAGCTCATGGGCATGCACCCAAGGCCGATGGCACCCACCTCGAGCGCCGCCGCTCCGATTGTCCTGCGCTCCACCTGGCCTGACCCCTCCCGTTTCTCGCACCAAACTAACCTCTGCGGAGAGCCTCACTTCGCATAGCCTCCTGGCATGAGTGCAGATCACAGCGATACGTTCCGGCACCACGATTCGTCTCATGCCGCGTCCGGCGACTCGGCCCGCCCCCTCGTCTGGCTGCCCATCCCGCCCGAGGAGATCGAGGGCCTGCCCGAGAGCCTGGAGTACGCCCACTGGGACGGTGGCCCCGAATACCCCACCGACCCCGCCCGCGTCGCCTTCTACTGCGCGCCGTACATGAAGCGTCCCGAGGTGCTGGCCCGGCCGCTGGAGGCCATGACCGGTCTGCGGGTGATCCAGACGCTCACCGCGGGCATAGACAGCCTGCTGCCCGCCATGTCACGCGTCGTCCCCGGCGTGCAGCTGTGCAACGCCCGGGGGCTGCACGACGCGAGCACCGCCGAGCTGGCCCTGACCCTGATCCTGGCGTCGCTGCGTGACATCCCCGGTTTTGTCCGCGCCCAGGACGCCGAGGAATGGAACTCCGGCTTCCGTCCGGCGCTCGCCGACAAGTCCGTTCTGATCGTCGGATACGGTTCGATCGGCAGCGCGATCGAGGACCGGCTCGAACCCTTCGAGTGCGAGCGGGTGACGCGCGTCGCGCGCTCCCCGCGCACGACCGAGCGCGGTCCGGTGCACCCGATCGACGCCTTGCCTCAACTGCTTCCGGAGGCCGACGTCGTTGTCCTGGTGACCCCGCTGACCGAGCAGACCCGGGGCCTGGCCGGAGCGGACTTCCTGGCGAAGATGAAGGACGGAGCGCTGTTGGTGAATGTCGCACGGGGCGCGGTGGTGGACACCAAGGCGCTCCTCGCCGAGGTGGAGAGCGGCCGGCTGCGCGCCGCGCTGGATGTCACCGACCCCGAGCCCCTGCCCGCCGGGCATCCGCTGTGGCACGCTCCAGGAGTGCTCATCACCCCGCATGTGGGCGGCCCCTCGTCGGCCTTCCGGCCGCGCGCCAAGCGGCTGTTGCGCGCCCAGCTGCGCCGGTTCGCCGCGGGCGAGCCGATGGAACATCTGATGATGACCACGGGGTAGACGAGGGGGCAACATGCCCCTGGCAGTACATACAGACATCGATTGACTGCACTCCGTATATACAACGCCGTAGTCGATTACGGTGAGTAGATGGCCTATGTCCCTGAGTGACCAGTCTGGTGTATCGTCCCGAGCGGGGGCTGCGCCAATGACCTGACGGCGTCAGCGATGGACCGGAACTCGAGGGGGGCGACGGGCGATGTATGGCCAATGGACCAACGACCCGACGCAGCTCAGGCGTCGACCGCGACTATTCCGCGCAGCCGCGCGGCTCTCGATGACGAAGCTCATGGGGATACGGCTCGCGCGGCCGCGCCCCCTCGCACGACGGGTGGCAGCGCGGTGAGCGCCACCGGAGCGGTGCTCGCCCGGCCGTCGGTCTCCGGCGGCACCCGGCTGCTGCCCCAGGTCGTCCTGGCCCTGGTCTGCGCCGCGTACGCGGTGGGTGCGGTGCTCGGCTGGGGGTCGGCCGAACTGGCCGTCTTCATGGGCGACTTCGGCCTGGCGGCGGCCGCGCTCACGGCCGCGGCCTCCTGTCTGTGGCACGGGCGCAGGAACTCGGGGCGGATGCGCCCGGCATGGCTGCTGTTCGCGGCCTCCTCCGCCATGGCCGCCCTGGGCAACGCCACCTGGGGGTGGTACGAGGTGGTGCTGGGCCGTCCCGTGCCCACCCCCTCGTTCGCCGATGTCTGCTTCCTGCTCTTCGCGCCGCCCGCGATCGTCGGCATGCTGGTGCTCGCCAAGCGCCCGCAGAACCGGGCCGGATGGATCTGCCTGGGCCTGGACGCCTGGCTGATCGCCGGATCACTGATGACCCTGTCGTGGAGCCTCGCGCTCGCCCACACCGGGGAGTTCGGCGGGGACGCCGAGAGCGTGGCCCGCAGGGCCTTCTCGCTCGCCTACCCACTGCTGGACATCGTGCTGGTCAGCATGGTGATCGTGCTGCACTTCCGGCGCTCGTCGTCGGCCAGCCGGCCGGCGGTCAACACCGCGATCGCGGCGTTCGCCCTGACCGTGCTGTGCGACGCGCTGTTCACCTCGCCGCTGCTCCACGAGCGCTACCACTCCGGCCAGATCCTGGACGCCGGATGGTTCGCCGGCTCGCTGCTGCTCGCGTACGCGCCCTGGGTGGCCCGGCGGGACGCCGCCGAGACCCCGCCGCCCGTGGCGCGCCGCTCCGACCGGCCGAGCCGCCCCACGGCGGGCGCGTTCGCCGCCCTGGCGCCGTACCTCGCCGCCGCCGTCTGCACGCTGGGGATCCTGTTCAACGTGATGGACGGCCGCCCGGTCGACGGGGGAGTGCTCTTCACCGCCTGCGCGGTCGTGCTCGCCCTGCTCGTCCGGCAGGCGATCATGCTCATGGACAACATCGCGCTCACCCAGGAGCTGGCGCACAAGGAGAACCACTTCCGGTCCCTGGTGCAGAGCTCCAGCGATGTGATCATGATCGCCGCGCCCACCGGCATCCTGCGGTACGTCAGCCCCGCCGCCACCGGCGTCTACGGGCGGGACGCGGACGAGCTGATGGGCTCCGAACTGGCCTCGCTCATCCACCCCGAGGATCTGGGTCCGGTGGTCCACGAGGTCCGCCGGTTCCTGGCCGCCTCGCCGGGCGAGGAGCCCACCACCCGCATCGAGTGCCGTTTCCGCTCCGGCTCCGGCGACTGGCTCAACGTGGAGTCGACGATCAACCGCCACCACGGCGGCCTGATCTTCAACAGCCGCGATGTCACCGAGCGGGTCCGGCTCCAGGCCCAGCTCCAGCACAGTGCCGAGCACGACCCGCTGACCGACCTGCCCAACCGCGCCCTGTTCACCAAGCGGGTCCGGCACGCGGTCGGCGGCCGCCGCCGCACCGACGCGGGCACCGCCGTGCTCTTCATCGACCTCGACGGCTTCAAGGCCGTCAACGACACCGTCGGCCACCAGGCGGGCGACGAGCTGCTGGTCCAGGCCGCCCGCCGGCTCCAGGAGTCCGTGCGCTCCGGCTCCGGCGACTGCGCCGCCCGGCTCGGGGGCGACGAGTTCGCCGCCCTCATCGTGGGCGACGGCGCCGGGGACACCAGCACCCGCGAATGCCGCATCCTGGAGATCGCCGACCGGCTGCGGGCCCGGCTCTCCCAGCCCTACCGGGTCGAGGGCGGCACCGAGGTGCGGGTCGCCGCCAGCATCGGCGTCGCCTTCGCCGAGCCCGGCACCAGCCCCGGCGCCCTGATGCGCAACGCCGACCTGGCCATGTACCGGGCCAAGGCCGCCGGAAAGAACCGCGTCGAGCTGTACGCCCCGCAGATGCAGGCCGAGGTGGCGCGCCGCGCCGAGGTCGCCACGAGGCTGCGCGCCGCCCTGCACGACGGTGAGTTCGTGCTGCTGCACCAGCCCGTCGTGGAGCTGGCGACCGGCCGGGTCACCGCCGTCGCGGCGCAGCCCCGCTGGCGCTCCGCCCAGGGCATCCTGTTCACCCCGGCCGAGTTCCTGAGGGTCGCCGACAACGGGCGCGGCGGCGACCACGGCCGCGCGGGCGAAGAAGGCGCCCGTACCGCCGAGCTGACCCGGTGGACGCTGGAGGCCGCCGTGGAACAGGCCGCCGAGCGCCGTCGCGACGGCCATATGGTCCCCGTCTGCGTGCGGCTGCCCGCGGGGCGTCTGGTCGACAAGTCGATGCCGCCCAAGGCCGTCGAGACCCTGCTCACCCGGCACGGTCTGCCATCCGGCGCGCTGATCCTGGAGCTGACCGACAGCGATCCCCGGGTGCCGCTGGACGAGCTGGAGCACCGCCTCGGCGCGCTGCGCCGCCTGGGGGTGCGGATCGCGCTCGACGGCTTCGGCAGCGGCTACGCCGCGATCAGGGCGCTGCGCAGGCTCCCCATCGACGTGCTCAAGCTGGACCAGGGGCTGGTCGAGGGGGTGGTGGAGTCCTCCCGGCTGCACAAGATCACCTCAGGGCTGCTGCGGATCGGCGGCGATCTCGGGATGCAGTCCATCGCGGAGGGCGTGGACCTGCCCGAGCAGCTGGTGACCCTGCGCGGCATGGGGTGCACCCACGCCCAGGGCATGGTCTTCAGCGGGCCGCTGGATGAGCACCGGCTGCGTCGGGCGCTGATCCGCGGCGGCTATCCGGTGCCGCGCTCGGACGCCCCGGTGCTGGTCGGCGGCGGGTTGCCGGTGCGGCACGGCGGATACGGCGGGCATGGGCCCCGGCGCCCGGAGGCGCACCACACCCACCCGCCGACCCGCTCAAATACTGAGACTCCTGTCCCACCCACTTGACACCTGATACGCGCGGGGGGGAGGGTCGGAGCCATGCGCACCCGAATTCTCGTACTTGGACAGCGCGTCGGCTGAGCAGGGTCATGTTGAAGCCCTGCGGACCCTCACCGGCGCGCTCCCCTCGCTTGCCTCACGGCACGAGGGGTTTTTTGTTGCACTGACGCCTGTGCACCGCCTTCCTCCCGCATCACACCTCATTCGAGAAGAGAATGCCGATGACCGAGCAGGCCTCCGGGGCCCATCATCCCCAGCCGCGGGCCCGTAACGGCGGACCGCAGTCCGCCACCGTCGAGCACGTCACGGGCGCGCAGTCCCTCATCCGTTCGCTCGAGGAGGTGGGCGCCGACACCGTGTTCGGTATCCCCGGCGGTGCGATCCTCCCCGCGTACGACCCGATGATGGACTCCTCGAAGGTCAGGCACGTACTCGTCCGTCATGAGCAGGGCGCGGGCCACGCCGCCACCGGGTACGCCCAGGCCACCGGCAAGGTCGGCGTCTGCATGGCGACCTCGGGCCCCGGCGCCACCAACCTGGTCACCCCGATCGCCGACGCCCACATGGACTCCGTCCCGATCGTCGCGATCACCGGTCAGGTGGCCTCCAAGGCGATCGGCACGGACGCCTTCCAGGAGGCGGACATCTGCGGCATCACCATGCCGATCACCAAGCACAACTTCCTGGTCACCAAGGCCGAGGACATCCCGCGCACGATCGCCGAGGCGTTCCACATCGCCGCCACCGGCCGCCCCGGCCCGGTCCTGGTCGACATCGCCAAGGACGCGCTGCAGGCCAAGACCACCTTCTCCTGGCCGCCGCAGACCGACCTGCCCGGCTACCGTCCGGTGACCAAGCCGCACGCCAAGCAGATCCGCGAGGCCGCCCGGCTGATCACCGAGGCCCAGCGCCCGGTGCTGTACGTGGGCGGCGGCGTCCTCAAGGCGCATGCCACCGCGGAGCTGAGGGTGCTGGCCGAGCTGACCGGGGCGCCGGTCACCACCACCCTGATGGGGCTCGGGGCCTTCCCCGACAGCCACCACCTCCACCTCGGCATGCCGGGTATGCACGGCACCGTCGCCGCCGTCACCGGTCTGCAGAAGGCGGACCTGATCGTGGCGCTCGGCGCGCGCTTCGACGACCGGGTCACCGGCAAGCTCGACTCGTTCGCCCCCCACGCCAAGATCGTGCACGCGGACATCGACCCGGCGGAGATCGGCAAGAACCGCGCCGCCGACGTGCCGATCGTCGGGGACGCCCGCGAGGTCATCGCGGATCTGGTCGTCGCGGTCCAGGCCGAGCACGACGCGGGTCACACCGGCGACTACTCCGGCTGGTGGGAGGACCTGAACCGGTGGCGCGAGACCTACCCGCTCGGCTATGACCTGCCCGAGGACGGCAGCCTGTCGCCGCAGCAGGTCATCCAGCGGATCGGCGAGCTGGCCCCGGAGGGCACCGTCTTCGCCGCGGGCGTCGGCCAGCACCAGATGTGGTCCGCCCACTTCATCCAGTACGAGCAGCCCGCTACCTGGCTGAACTCGGGCGGCGCCGGGACCATGGGCTACGCCGTCCCGGCCGCCATGGGTGCCAAGGCCGGCCTGGAGGACCGTACGGTCTGGGCGATCGACGGCGACGGCTGCTTCCAGATGACCAACCAGGAGCTGGTCACCTGCGCGCTGAACAACATCCCGATCAAGGTCGCGATCATCAACAACGGCGCGCTGGGCATGGTCCGCCAGTGGCAGACCCTGTTCTACAACCAGCGCTACTCCAACACCGTGCTGCACTCCGGCCCGGGTGCTGACACCACCCAGCCCAGCGCGGGCACCAGGGTCCCGGACTTCGTGAAGCTCGCCGAGGCCATGGGCTGCATCGGCATCCGCTGCGAGGACCCGGCCGACCTCGACGCCGTGATCGAGAAGGCCAACGCGATCAACGACCGGCCGGTGGTCGTGGACTTCATCGTCCACGAGGACGCCATGGTGTGGCCGATGGTCGCGGCCGGCACCTCCAACGACGAGATCCTGGCGGCGCGTGACACCCGCCCGGACTTCGGCGACGGCGAAGACGACTGAGGCCACGGGACCGAGAGAAGAAGAAGAGAGACACACGCCATGTCCAAGCACACGCTCTCCGTCCTGGTGGAGAACACCCCGGGCATCCTCGCCCGGATCGCCGCCCTGTTCTCCCGCCGCGGCTTCAACATCGACTCGCTCGCCGTGGGCGTCACCGAGCACCCCGACATCTCCCGCATCACCATCGTGGTCAATGTCGAGGAGCTGCCGCTGGAGCAGGTCACCAAGCAGCTCAACAAGCTCGTCAACGTTCTGAAGATCGTCGAGCTGGAGGACGGCTCGGCCGTTCAGCGGGAACTCGTTCTCGTGAAGGTCCGCGCCGACAACGAGACCCGCTCCCAGATCGTCGAGATCGTCCAGCTGTTCCGCGCCAAGACCGTGGACGTCTCCCCGGAGGCCGTGACCATCGAGGCCACCGGCAGCAGCGACAAGCTCGAGGCCATGCTCAAGATGCTGGAACCGTACGGCATCAAGGAGCTGGTGCAGTCCGGCACGATCGCCATAGGGCGCGGCGCCCGCTCCATCACCGACCGGAGCCTGCGCGCGCTCGACCGGTCCGCCTGACGAGACCCCCGAACCTTCACCGGCCCGCCCGTCATACGGTGGGACGCACAACCCACACGCTAGGAGAATCCCGAAGTGGCCGAGCTGTTCTACGACGACGACGCCGACCTGTCCATCATCCAGGGCCGCAAGGTCGCGATCCTTGGCTACGGCAGCCAGGGCCACGCCCACGCGCTGTCGCTGCGCGACTCGGGCGTCGACGTGCGCGTCGGCCTGCAGGAGGGCTCCAAGTCCAAGGCCAAGGCCGAGGAGCAGGGCCTGCGCGTGGTGAGCCCCGCCGAGGCGGCCGCCGAGGCCGACGTCATCATGATCCTGGTCCCGGACCCGATCCAGGCCAAGGTCTACGAGGAGTCCGTGAAGGACAACCTGAAGGACGGCGACGCGCTGTTCTTCGGGCACGGCCTCAACATCCGGTACGACTTCATCAAGCCGCCGGGCAACATCGACGTCTGCATGGTCGCCCCCAAGGGCCCGGGCCACCTGGTCCGCCGCCAGTACGAGGAGGGCCGCGGCGTGCCGTGCATCGCGGCCGTCGAGCAGGACGCCACGGGCAACGCCTTCCCGCTCGCCCTGTCGTACGCCAAGGGCATCGGCGGCACCCGGGCGGGTGTCATCAAGACCACCTTCACCGAGGAGACCGAGACCGACCTCTTCGGTGAGCAGGCGGTGCTGTGCGGTGGTACCGCCGCGCTGGTCAAGGCCGGGTTCGAGACCCTGACCGAGGCCGGCTACCAGCCGGAGATCGCGTACTTCGAGTGCCTCCACGAGCTGAAGCTGATCGTGGACCTCATGTACGAGGGCGGCCTGGAGAAGATGCGCTGGTCGATCTCCGAGACCGCCGAGTGGGGCGACTACGTCTCCGGCCCGCGGATCATCAACGACTCCACCAAGGCCGAGATGAAGAAGATCCTCGGCGAGATCCAGGACGGCACCTTCGCCAAGAACTGGATGGCGGAGTACAACGCCGGTCTGCCGAAGTACAACGAGCTGAAGAAGGCGGACGAGGACCACCTCCTGGAGACCACCGGCAAGGAGCTGCGCAAGCTCATGAGCTGGGTCGACGACGAGGCGTAAGCGCCCGGACGGCGCGGTGGGCCGTGCCCCGGGTGTGGCGGGGGGGGGGGGGGGGCCCCCCCCCCCCCCCCCCCGCCGGGGGGGGCCCCCCCCCCCCCCCCCCGCGGGGGGGGGGGGGCGGGGGGGGGCCGGCCCCCCCCCCGCGCCGAAAAAAAAATGAAAAAAA